>JAFUUL010000010.1 GCA_017483805.1 Prevotella sp. | reverse complement strand
AATTGGCTACAAATTTGAAATCTATATAAAAACAACAAGGAGTTAGATTCTCTCTAACTCCTTGATTAGCAGTGCTATGCAGTGATTTTGATTTTTGCGCTTCAGGATGGGCTTGAACCAACGACCCCCTGATTAACAGTCAGGTGCTCTAACCAACTGAGCTACTGAAGCAGGTTTTGCTGTTTGCGGGTGCAAAGGTAATGCGTTTTTTGGAAATATGCAAACTTTTTGGGGAAAATTTTCAAGGAAAAGCGATTTTTTTGTAAAAAGTCGGCAAAAAGAGCGTTTTTTCGAGGATAATGCTTTAATTTTGCAGTCGAAAAGAATAAAAACGACAGATGACTATGATGCGACAAATCCGAATGGCCGTGCTGGCAATGCTTCTGATGCCTGTTACGGCATTGGGGCAGAACCATAATCTGGAGGTGGGGAAGAACCTCGATATCTTCAATGCCCTCTATAGTAACCTGAACCTTTTCTATGTGGACACGCTGAACGCCCGGCAGACGATGACGGCTGCCATCAACGGGATGCTGGACTCGCTGGACCCATACACGGAATACTATCCAGAAGGTGAGACCAAGACGCTCCAGATGATGCTGACGGGCAAATATGCAGGCATCGGTGCTCTGGTGAAGTACCATCAGAAGTTGAAGCGGGTGGTCATTGATGAGCCCTACCAGGGTATGCCTGCCGCAGAGGCTGGGTTGCGGAAGGGAGACATTATCCTGAGCATCGATGACACTGTGATGATTGACAAGCAGGTGAACTATGTGAGCAGTCATCTGCGCGGCGATGCAGGTACGAGTTTCGTGTTGAAGATAAAGCGTCCTTCAACTGGCAAAGAGATGAAGTTCAAGATAACACGCAGGAACATCAAACTGCCCGAACTGCCCTACTGGGGAATGCGCCCCGACTCTATCGGCTATATCTGTCTGAATCAGTTTACCGAGGGTTGTGCGCTGGAGGTGCGCCGTGCCTTTGTAGACCTGAAGAAGCAGGGGGCCAAGGGGCTCGTCTTCGACCTTCGCGGCAATGGCGGCGGCTCGGAGATGGAGGCCGTAGACATTGTGAATATCTGGGTACCGCAGGGCGAGACCGTCGTGGAGAACCGAGGCAAGGTGAAACAGGCCAACCGTACGTATAAGACTCGTCTGGAGCCTGTGGACACGCTGATGCCTATGGTGGTGCTGGTGAATGGCGAGTCGGCTTCGGCCAGCGAGATCACCAGTGGTGCGCTGCAGGATCTGGACCGTGCAATAATATTAGGTTCGCGCACGTATGGAAAAGGCTTGGTGCAGGTGCCTCTCGATTTGCCCTACAACACGAATGTGAAGATTACGACCTCACACTACTATATCCCCAGCGGTCGCTGTATTCAGGCCGTGAACTACAAGCGCGGACAGAAAGAACGCATTGCCGACTCGCTGACGAATGTCTTCCATACCCGCAATGGCAGGGAGGTGCGCGATGGTGGAGGCATCAAACCAGATGTGGAACTGAAGAACGACACGATGTCGAACATTGCCTATTACCTGTCCGGCAGTGCCGTGGACTCTACGGAGGTGATGTTCGATTATGTGGTGGACTACATAGACAGTCATCCCACGATTGCCCCAGCCCGCGACTTCCACCTGACGGAGCAGGACTGGCAGCAGTTCCGCCAACGGGTGGTGGAGAGTGGCTTTACCTATGACCCGCTGAGTAAGAAGCAACTGAACGACCTGATCAAGACCGCCAAGTTTGAGGGGTACTACGATCAGGCCAAGGACACTTTCGACGAACTGGCCAAGAAGTTGGAACACGACGTGGCAACTGACCTGGACAAGAGTCGCGACATCGTTCAGCAGATGCTGGAACTCTCCATCGTGGCAGCCTACTACTATCAGGCGGGAGCCACCGAGGCCGGTCTCTACTACGACAAGCAGATGAAGGAGGCAGAGCGTCTGCTGAAGTCGCCCGAAGAATATCAGAAGGTGCTTCAGCCCGTGAAATAGGTGGTGCCACAGGGCATGATATGCAAATAATCTGCAAAAAATTTGCACAGTTCGGGGAAAAGTAGTACCTTTGCACCCGTTCAGTGGAATGAGGGGCTTCTCCGAGGCTCCTCATTTCTTTATAAAATGACGTTAGAATGATAACGAAAGAGACAGTAAAAGAATTGGTAGAGAAGTGGTTGCAACAAAAGGGCGACTACTTCCTGGTAGACATCGAGATGAGTGATGACGACAGAATCGTCATCGAGATCGACCATGCCGACGGGGTGTGGATTGAAGACTGTGCCGAGTTGAGCCGCTTCCTGCAGGAGCAGTTGGGCGACGAACTGGGCGACTATGAATTGGAGGTAGGTTCGGCAGGACTCGGCCAGCCGTTCAAGGTGGAACAGCAGTATGTGAACCACGTGGGCGACGATGTCGAAGTGATTGATGCCGATGGAAAAAAGACTACTGGCATGCTGAAGCAGGTGGAAGGCCGTCTGTTTACGGTGGCTACTCAGGAGAAGCAGATCCCTGAGGGCAAGAAGCGCCCTGTGAAGGTGGATGTCGACAAGCAGTTCTCGATGGACGAGGTGAAGTCGACGAAATATGTGCTGAACTTCAAGTAGGAAACAAGTAAAAAAACAAAAATATCAAATGGCAACAAGGAAAGAAGCGAAAGGTCCCAGTATGTTTGAGACCTTTCAGGAGTTCAAAGAGACGAAGAACATCGATCGCACCACACTGGTGAGCGTGCTGGAGGAGAGTTTCCGCAACGTGCTGGCCAAGATGTTTGGCAGCGACGAGAACTTCGACGTGATTGTAAACCCTGACAAGGGTGACTTTGAGATTCATCGCAACCGCGTGGTTGTGGAAGACGGCGAGGTGAAGGACGAAAACAAGGAGATCTCCCTGACCGAAGCCCAGAAGATTGAGCCCGACTATGAGGTGGGTGAGGAAGTGAGCGAGGCCGTCGACTTCACGAAGTTTGGCCGCCGTGCTATCCTGAACCTGCGCCAGACGCTGGCTTCAAAGATTCTGGAACTTGACCACGATGCCCTCTACCAGAAGTATAAGGACAAAGTCGGCACCATCGTCAGTGGTGAGGTTTACCAGATCTGGAAGCGCGAGGTGTTGCTGATGGACGACGAGGGCAATGAGTTGCACCTGATGAAGGGTGACCAGATTCCTTCCGACACCTATCGCAAGGGCGAGACCGTGCGTGCCGTTGTGAAGGAGGTGAACAATGAGAACAACAACCCGCGCATCATGCTCTCCCGCACCAGCCCCGAATTCCTCAAGCGCCTGCTGGAGGCTGAGGTGCCCGAAATTGCCGACGGTCTGATTGCCATCCGCAAGGTGGCCCGTATGCCTGGTGAGCGTGCCAAGGTGGCTGTGGAAAGTTTCGACGATCGCATTGATCCTGTAGGAGCCTGTGTCGGTGTGAAAGGTAGCCGTGTGCACGGCATTGTGCGTGAGTTGCAGAATGAGAATATCGATGTCATCAACTACACCAGCAACATCCAACTCTTCATCCAGCGTGCTCTCTCTCCCGCCAAGGTGACCAGCATCACCCTCGACGAGGAGAACCACAAGGCTGAGGTTTACCTGCAGCCTGAGGAGGTGAGCCTGGCTATCGGTAAAGGCGGTATGAACATCAAGTTGGCCTCTATGCTGACGGAGCACACCATCGACGTGTTCCGTGTGGTCAACGAAGGCGAGAACGATGAGGATATCTATCTCGACGAATTCAGCGACGAAATCGACCAGTGGGTCATCGATGCCATCAAGGCTCTGGGCTACGACACCGCCAAGGAAGTGCTGAGCGCTCCCCGCGAACTGCTCATCGAGAAGGCCGACCTGGAGGAAGAGACCGTCGATCATCTGCTCGAAGTGCTCAAGGCCGAGTTCGAATGAGTTAAGAATTAAGAGTTAAGAATTAAGAATTGAGAGTTAATGGGAGTAAGATTAAATAAGGTATTAACAGAACTGAATATAGGACTTCAAACGGCAGTTGATTTCCTGAAGAAGAAGAGCAGTCTGGGCGAGATTCGCGATGACGCCACGACCAACACCAAGATCTCTGACGAGCAGTATGAGGCTCTGGTGCAGCAGTTCAGTGGCGACAAAGCGGTGAAGACCCAGGCCGACAAACTCTTCCCCAAGAAAAAGGAGAAGAAGCCCGAGAAGCCTGTCAAGACCCAAACGGAGGAACTCCTGGAGCAGCAGCGCCAGCAGTTCAAACCGCTTGGCAAGATAGACCTGGACAACATAGGCAAGCCTAAGGTTGCCGTCAAGCCTGCCAGTCAGGAAGAGAACGAATCCGAGCCGGAGACTACTGCCGAAAGTCCGGCTCCAGTGGAAACGGAGACTGTGGCCCAAGAGATGGAGGAGCAGAAACCTGAACCCGTTGTTGAGGCCGAGTCTGTTGTCGAGCCATCGTTAGAGGTGGAGGACGATGAGGATGGCGAGGAAGAGGCTGATGCCATTGACGAAGAGGATGATGATGAGGTGGAGGCAGAAAAGGAAGAAACGCCTCAGCCGGCCTCTGCAGGAGGTCCCGAGATCTACACGCTGAAGAGTGAGGCCAAACTGGCCCCGAAGGTCAACGTGCTGGGCAAGATCGACCTCTCGACGCTCAACCAGAGCACCCGTCCGAAGAAAAAGACCAAGGAGGAGAAGCGCAAACAGCGCGAGGAGAAGGCTGCCCAGCAGCGTTCCGCCCAGGCTCCTAATGGTGAGAAGAAGAAGCGTGAGCGCATCCGTACCGGCAAGGTCGACATCGAGGAGGCTGCCAAGCAGCAGCAACAGCAGCCGAGTCAGGGTAGCGGTAAGAAAAAGAACAAGGGCGGCAACCAGAACTTCCAGGATGCTACTCCCCAGCAGGGCGGCAAGAAGAACAAGAAGAATCGTCAGCAGACCATCAGGCCGCTGGAGGCCAACGAGGAGGATGTGGCCCGTCAGGTCAAGGAGACCCTGGCCCGTCTGACCTCGAAGACAGCCCAGAACAAGAAGGGTGCCAAGTACCGTAAGGAGAAGCGCGATGCCGTCCAGGAGCGTCTGAGCGAGGAAATGGCTGCAGAGGCCGCACAGAGCAAGGTACTGAAACTCACCGAGTTTGTGACTGTCAGCGAGTTGGCCACGATGATGAACGTGCCTGTCGTCAAGGTCATCGGCACCTGTATGGCTGTCGGCATCATGGTGAGTATCAACCAGCGCCTGAATGCCGAGACCATCAATCTGGTGGCTGAGGAGTTTGGCTTCACCACCGAGTATGTCAGTGCTGAGGTTCAGGAGGCAATCACCGAGGAGCAGGACGACGAGAACGATCTGCTGACCCGCGCTCCGATTGTCACCGTGATGGGTCACGTAGACCATGGTAAGACCTCGCTGCTCGACCATATCCGCAATACCAACGTGATTGCCGGTGAGGCCGGTGGTATCACACAGCACATCGGTGCCTACAACGTGAAGTTGAAGGATGGGCGTCAGATTACCTTCCTTGACACCCCTGGTCACGAGGCCTTTACCGCCATGCGTGCCCGTGGTGCTCAGGTCACCGATATTGCCATCATCATCGTGGCTGCCGATGACTCGGTGATGCCTACCACCAAGGAGGCCATTGCCCATGCCCAGGCTGCCAACGTGCCGATGGTGTTTGCCATCAACAAGATAGACAAACCGGGTGCCAATCCCGACAAGATTCGCGAAGACCTGGCCAACATGAACCTGCTCGTTGAGGACTGGGGTGGTAAGTACCAGTGTCAGGAGATCAGTGCCAAGAAAGGCATCGGCGTCGACGAACTGCTGGAGAAGGTGCTCCTCGAGGCCGAGATGCTCGACCTCAAGGCTAATCCCCACCGCAAGGCTACGGGCAGCATCATCGAGAGTTCGCTTGACAAGGGCCGCGGCTATGTCAGCACCGTCCTTGTCAGCAATGGTACGCTGCGTGTAGGCGATGTGGTCATTGCCGGTACGGCCTGGGGTAAGATCAAGGCCATGTTCAACGAGCGCAACCAGCGCATCGACACGGCCGGTCCTGCCGAGCCCGCCATCATCCTGGGTCTCAACGGAGCACCTACGGCTGGCGACTCGTTCCATGTGATGGAGTCGGAGCAGGAGGCCCGCGAGATTGCCAACAAGCGCACCCAGTTGCAGCGTGAGCAGTCGCTCCGCACCACCAAGACGTTGGGTCTCGACGACATTTCTCATCGTATCGCTTTGGGCGAGTTCCACGAACTGAACATCATCGTCAAGGGTGACACCGACGGTTC
This sequence comes from Prevotella sp., assembly GCA_017483805.1. Lineage (GTDB taxonomy): Bacteria > Bacteroidota > Bacteroidia > Bacteroidales > Bacteroidaceae > Prevotella. The sequence continues at coordinate 40,440 of JAFUUL010000010.1, read as the reverse complement.
TATCGAGGCTCTGAGCGACTCGTTCATCAAACTATCTACCGAGAAGGTGCAGGTCAACGTCATCTCGAAGGCTGTGGGTCAGATCAGCGAGAACGATGTCATGCTGGCTTCAGCCTCTGATGCCATCATCGTAGGCTTCCAGGTGCGTCCTTCCGGTGAGGCTCGCCGTCTGGCAGAGCGCGAGGGTGTGGAGATCAACACCTACAGCATCATCTACGATGCCATCGACGAGGTGAAGAGCACCATGCAGGGTATGCTCGACAAGGTGAAGAAGGAGATTGTCACTGGCGAGATCGAGGTGAAGCAGGTCTTCAAGATCTCGAAGGTGGGCACCGTGGCTGGTGGTCTGGTCACCGAAGGCAAGGTGCACAACAAGGACAAGGCACGTGTGGTGCGCGACGGTATCGTCGTTCACACCGCTCCTATCGATGCCCTAAAACGCTATAAGGACGATGCCAAGGAAGTGGCCACTGGTCTGGAGTGCGGTATCTCACTTGTCAACTTCAACGACATCCAGGTGGGCGACATCATCGAGACCTTCACTGAGATTGAGGTGGAACAGAAACTTTAATGGAAGAAAAGAATCAATTTGTCCGTCAGGTGGCCGAACAGAAGTATGAGTTCGGCTTCACCACGGATGTGCATACAGAAATTATAGAGAAGGGCCTGAACGAAGATGTCGTCAGGCTCATCTCTGCTAAGAAAGGCGAGCCTCAGTGGATGCTCGACTTTCGTCTGAAGGCGTTCCGTTACTGGCGGGAGCAGACTGAGCCTACGTGGGGCCATGTCCATGTACCCCCCGTCGACTATCAGGCCATCTCCTACTATGCTGACCCCACGGCAAAGAAAACCACCGTTCCCGACGGTTCTCCGTCGGGTATCGACCCTGAACTGGAGAAGACCTTCGACAAACTAGGCATCCCCCTCGAGGAGCGTCTGGCCCTGAGCGGCAACACCGCCGTCGATGCCATCATGGACTCTGTCAGTGTGAAAACCACCTTCAAGGAGAAACTCCGCGAGAAGGGCGTCATTTTCTGCTCCATTGGCGATGCCATCAAGGAGCATGGCGACCTGGTGCGGCAGTATCTGGGAACGGTAGTGCCCTATCGCGACAACTTCTATGCAGCACTCAATAGTGCCGTCTTCTCCGATGGCTCGTTTGTCTATATCCCCAAGGGCGTGCGCTGTCCGATGGAACTGAGCAGTTATTTCCGCATCAATGCCCGCAACACTGGTCAGTTTGAGCGTACCCTCATCATTGCCGACGATGACTCTTATGTGTCCTATCTGGAGGGTTGTACTGCCCCGATGCGCGATGAGAACCAACTGCATGCTGCCATCGTCGAGATAATCGTGATGAACCGTGCAGAAGTCAAGTACTCTACGGTGCAGAACTGGTATCCTGGCGATGAAAACGGCAAGGGCGGCGTGCTCAACCTCGTCACCAAGCGCGGCGACCTGCGCGGCGTAGACTCCAAACTTTCCTGGACACAGGTGGAGACGGGATCGGCCATCACCTGGAAATATCCTTCGTGCATCCTGCGTGGCGACAACTCGCAGGCCGAGTTCTATTCGGTGGCCGTGACCAACAACTACCAGGAGGCCGACACTGGCACCAAGATGATCCACCTGGGCAAGAACACGAAGAGCACCATCATCTCGAAGGGCATCTCTGCAGGCCACTCCCAGAACTCCTACCGTGGTTTGGTGCGTGCTGCCGCTACAGCCGAGAATGCCCGCAACTACTCCTCGTGCGACTCGCTGCTTCTGGGCTCTGACTGTGGTGCCCATACCTTCCCCTATATGGATGTGCACAATCCTACTGCCATCTTCGAACATGAGGCCACGACCAGCAAGATCAGCGAAGACCAACTCTTCTATTGCAATCAGCGAGGCATCCCCACCGAACAGGCCGTTGGCCTCATCGTCAATGGCTATGCCAAGGAGGTGCTGCAGAAACTGCCCATGGAGTTTGCCGTTGAGGCGCAGAAACTGCTCTCCGTCTCGCTGGAGGGAACGGTTGGATAAAGGTAAAAAAGTAAAAAATAAGATAATGCTTGAAGTTAAGAACCTGCACGCCCGAATAGGCGAAAAAGAGATATTGAAAGGCATCGATCTCGTCATCAACGATGGTGAGACCCATGCCATCATGGGCCCCAACGGCTCTGGCAAGTCGACGCTCTCCGCGGTACTCGTGGGCAATCCGCTTTACGAAGTGACGGCGGGCGAAGCCTTCTTCAATGGCAAGAACTTGCTCGAGATGAAGCCCGAGGACAGGGCCCACGAGGGACTTTTCCTGTCGTTCCAGTATCCAGTGGAGATACCTGGCGTCTCTATGACCAACTTCATGAAGGCCGCCATCAACGAGAAGCGCAAGTATCAGGGCCTGGAGCCGATGAATGCCGCCGAGTTCCTGAAACTGATGCGTGAGAAGCGCAAGGTGGTCGAACTCGATTCTAAGTTGGCCAACCGCTCGGTGAACGAGGGCTTCAGCGGCGGCGAGAAGAAACGCAACGAGATATTCCAGATGGCTATGCTCGAACCGAAGTTGAGCATCCTCGACGAGACCGACTCCGGTCTCGATGTCGATGCCATGCGCATCGTGGCCGAGGGTGTCAACAAACTGCAGACGCCCGATTCGTCGTGCATCGTCATCACCCACTACGACCGTCTGCTGGAGATGATCCGTCCGCAGTTCGTCCATGTGCTCTACAAGGGTCGCATCGTGAAGACCGGAGGACCTGAACTGGCCAAGCAGATTCAGGAGCACGGCTATGACTGGATAAAAGAGGAAATAGGCGAAGAATGAACAGCGAACAGCAATACATAGAACTCTACGAGCAGGCTCGGCAGATGATCTTCGACCATGCGCCGGAGGTGATGAATGCCGTGCGCGACCAGGCCTTCGAGGACTTCCGCCGTCAGGGCTTCCCTTCGAAGAAGGTGGAGCGCTACAAGTACACCGACCTGCAGCAACTTTTTGCCCCAGACTATGGCGTGAATCTCAGCCGTCTGAAGATTCCCGTCGACCCCTATGCGGCTTTCCGTTGCGATGTGCCCAACCTCTCCACGAGCCTCTATTTCGTGGTGAACGATATGTTCTACCAGCAGGAGCAGCCCAAGGGTCAAAGGCTACGGGTAGGCGGGCTTTGCCCGGGAATCTTACCGGAAGGCGTCATCGTGGGTTCCCTGCGTGACCACCCAGACCTCGTGTCCCGCTATTATGCCCGGTTGGCTAAGACTGGCGAGGATGCTGTGACGGCCCTGAACACCATGCTGGCTCAAGACGGCTTGCTGGTGTATGTGCCCAAGGGTGTGAAGGTAGACCGAGCCATTCAGGTCATCAATATCCTGAAGGCCACTCCGCAGAATGCCCAGCGACAGGTGCCCGACCTGATGGTCAATCGTCGGGTGCTCATCATCGTGGAGCCGCAGGCAGAGATAAAAATGCTGTTCTGCGACCATGCTGCCGATGACAGAAACTTCCTGGCCACTCAGGTCATTGAAGCCTATGTGGGCGAGAATGCGTCGCTCGACCTCTACTGTCTGGAGGAGACCCATTATAAAAATGTACGCGTGAGCAATGTCTATATCGACCAGCAGGCCAACAGCCGTGTGAACCACAACGTCATCACGCTGCACAACGGCAACACCCGCAACCGTCTCGACCTGACTTTCTCTGGCGAGGGGGCCGAGTGCCAGTGCTATGGCTGCGTGATTGCCGATAAGCAGCAGCACGTTGACAACAATACGCTGATCACCCATCGCGTGCCTCACTGCACCTCCAGCGAACTCTATAAGTACGTGCTCGACGATCAAGCCACAGGTGCCTTTGCTGGTCGGGTGCTAGTGGAGCATGGTGCCCAGAAGACCACTTCGCAGATGACCAACCAGAACCTGACGGCTACGAAGGAAGCCCGTATGTTCACCCAGCCTATGCTGGAGATCTATGCCGACGATGTGAAGTGTGCCCACGGTTCCACCGTTGGCCAACTCAACGATGCCGCCCTGTTCTACATGCGTCAGCGAGGCATTTCGCTCCAGGAGGCCCGCCTGCTGTTGCAGAACGCCTTCATCAACGAGGTCATCGACCACATGCAACTCGAGCCCCTCCGCGACCGTCTGCACTACTTGGTGGAGAAGCGCTTCCGTGGCGAACTGAACAAGTGTGCCGGCTGTAAACTATGCAAGTAAAAAGATTTAGGAGTTAACCTCTTGTGAAGTTAACTCCTAAACTTTTGTTATTTGACTATCATCTTTTTCCCGTTATGGATATACAGGCCAGCCTGTAGTGTGCCGGCTGTAAACTATGCAAGTAAAAAGATTTAGGAGTTAACCTCTTGTGAAGTTAACTCCTAAACTTTTGTTATTTGACTATCATCTTTTTCCCGTTATGGATATACAGGCCAGCCTGTGGTGTACCGCTGACGGTGCGTCCCTGCAGGTCGTAGTAGCGATTGCCGGCTGGCAATCCTGTGGAGTTGCCCGACTGTAGTTCGCTGATGCCAACAGGAACTGGCGTGTCGCCCAGCCGATAGAGTTTCGCGCCGTGGCTCGGCACCTTCGCGCTCAGCATTCCACTGACCTTACCCAGGCTTTCCTTCTCCCACACATCGTACAGGGGGATGCTCTCCTCTGCTCCATAGCCCAGCGTGGTGAGGTCGAAGTCGAAGGCAGCACTCTTCGCCACATAGAACAGGAACTCCATGGTCGTACCCGTACTGCTGGTGTTGTCGGTGTCGCAACTGGAGTCGTAGCCGCAGAGTGCACGGAAGGTCTTCCATTTGTGGCCTGCGGGGAGATTGTACACCAGAGTGCACTGGGCGTTCAGTCCCAAGCCGGTGGAGTACGACTGCCCCTCAACGCGCAGCGTACCGTTCTCCACGTTCTTGTTGACGTGCAGCGATCCCCACTCCGATGTGTAACTGGCCTGCTGCAGCGTGGTCAGCGATGTCTCGTTGCCGTCAGCATCGATGAGCACGGGGTTGATCAGGTCAGCGCGGTCGTAGGCAAAGCCGTCGCCATAGTTGCTCACCACTATCTTCAGTTGCTCGGCACTGGTGATGTCGCACTCCATTGTCTTCGACTTTGTGCCAGTACGTGAGATGAGTCCCGAGCGGGCGGCATAGTCATCCTGCTCGTTGGTCAGCGGGTTCTGGTCGAACACCATGAAGCGGATGGAGGTGGTGGCTCCCGTCTGGCCGATGCCCGAATCGTCGGCAGCAGCCATGGCCTTGAAGCGTACCACATCCATGTCGTCGGGTATCTTGAAGAAGATGGCGGCATTGGCGTCTGTTGAGAAGCCGCGATCATAACTCGTGCCCATCACCTTCATCTTGCCGCCATTGTCCACGTTCTTGTTTTCGTAGATGCGGTTGAAGTAGGAGGCAGTGTATCCGCGTGTCTTGTAGGTTCCCGTCAGGGGCACTTCTGTGCCGTCGCGCAGGATGAGTGTCGGGTTGATCCAGTCGCCGTGGTCGTAGTTGTAGTTGTCGCCACCATCGTCTACGACCAGCACCAGCGTCTTCGAGCCCTCTGGCCAGGCGATGTCCACGTCGACGGCATGACCGTCGGTGGTATAGGCCACGGTCTCCGACTTGTAGAGCGCCTTGTTGCCCACAATCCATCGGGTGTTGTCGCGCTGGAACAGGGCCAGGTAGCGGTTGCCTGTGTCTGGGTCTCTGCTTGTCCATACCACACGGCCGTTGTCCTCGTCGTTGCTCACCTGATGGGCCTCCACGGCATACTTGTGCATGCGGTGGTATTCCTCATTGTTGAGCAGCGACAGCGTGAAGGCATCGTTCTTGGTCATCTCGCCACCGAAGAAGAGCGGCGAGTGGCAGATGCCCCACAGGGTCATCATCGTGTATTGTTCGTTCTCCGTGAGGTTTGTCCAGCGTCCGCTCTGTGCCGAGGTATAGCCCTGGTCGCCTATGGTCATGGCTATCTGTCCCAGGGGCAGCATATCGCAGTCGGCATAGTTGCCGGGCTGAGCGTACTTGCTCCACTCATGGGCTTCGTTGAACACAGCGTCCACAGCACTCCACGTATCCCACAGGTCGTCCATCATGCGCCACATATTTGCATTCTGCAGACACTCCTCGGCATACTGGTACTGCGTCTTGCCCGGCGAGAGCGAGAGCACGATGGGGCGGCCCGTCTGGTCGATGGCCTTGCGTATCATGTGTATCTCGTCGGTGTAGAAGGGCCGGCTCAGGTCGTCAATCTTCAGGAAGTCGACACCCCATTCGGCATACAGGTCCATGATGCTGTTGTAGTACAATTGTCCGGCCTCGTTGTTTTTCACCAGCAGGTTGTCCTTCAGCCAGGTGCAGGGCGAGGTAGTGCCGTTGTACACCTCGCTCCAGGGCGTCTGCTCGCTGCCTTTCAGTTTGTAGGACGAGCCGACCACCTTCTGCGGCACACCACGCATGATGTGGATGCCGAACTTCAGACCCATCGCGTGCATCTTGTCGGCCAGAGCCTTGAAGCCCTGATTCTTGCCGTCCACCATGCACGATGGGAAACGGCTGGGCGAAGGCAGGTAGCGGCCATACTCGTCGAGCACGTAGTCCTGGTCGCCGCGCTGGTTGTAGTTGCCACCGCCCAGCGAGGGGTGGTTGCAGTACCAGCGTATGTCCACGACCACGTATTCCCAGCCGTGGCGCACCAGGTCGTTGTTCACCAGATACTGGGCGTTCTGCAAGACTTCCTTTTCCGTGACGCTCGAGTAGTAGCAGTCCCACGAGTTCCAGCCCATGGGTGGTGTCAGTGCCCAAGTGCGGAAGGTGGCCATGTCGGTGTCTTGCGCCTTGGTCGTTGTGCATAGCAATAGCAATGCGCTGATAGTAAATAGCAGTTTTTTCATGTAGTTTTGGTTTAATAAGTTATGTTATGGCCTTGCAAAAGTAGTAATTTTCTATTAATAAACACTATCGATATGCAATTTTTTTTCTCTGCCATCGGTTTTTTCGGAATAATTGAGTAATTTTGCAGCCAATAGAAAAAGCAAGCAAGATGTACGACATACAGAAAATTCGTGAGGACTTCCCCATTTTGTCGCGCCAGGTTTATGGTCGGCCGCTGGTCTATCTGGACAATGCTGCCACCACGCAGAAGCCGCTCTGCGTGCTCGACGCCATGCGTGAGGAGTATCTCAATGTCAATGCCAACGTGCACCGTGGCGTCCACTACCTCTCCCAGCAGGCCACCGACCTGCACGAGGCAGCCCGCGAAAAGGTGCGTGCCTTCATCAACGCCCGCACCACCAGCGAGGTAGTCTTCACCCGCGGCACCACCGAGGCCATCAATCTGGTGGCACAGACCTTCTGCGAGTCGCAGATGCAGGCTGGCGACGAGGTGCTGGTCACCGATATGGAGCACCACTCCAACATTGTCCCCTGGCAACTTCAGGCCCGCAAGCGCGGCATCGTGGTGCGCCATCTCCCCATCACCGACGATGGCCGCCTCACCTCCCGTCCCGTTTGTCGCGATACTATCGCGACAAACCTGACAGCGAAGACCCGCCTCGTCAGCCTCACCCACGTGAGCAATGTCCTCGGTACCGTCAACCCCGTGAAGGACATCATCCGCCTGGCCCACGAGCGCGGCATCCCCGTCCTCGTCGACGCCGCCCAGAGTGCCCCCCACATGCCGCTCGACGTGCAGGATCTCGACTGCGACTTCCTGGCCTTCAGTGGCCACAAGATGTACGGCCCTACGGGCATCGGCGTGCTCTATGGCAAGGAGGAGTGGCTGGACCGTCTGCCACCCTATCAGGGTGGCGGCGAGATGATCGACAAGGTGTCGTGGGAGCAAACCACCTTCGAGCGTCCGCCTCTCAAGTTTGAGGCCGGCACCCCCGACTACGTGGCCACCCACGGCCTGGCTACCGCCATCGACTATATCCACTCCATAGGCTTCGATGCCATCGAGGCCCATGAGCGCGAACTCACCCGCTACTGCATGCAGCAGATGCAGACCATCGAGGGGCTGAAGGTCTATGGCTTGCCGCCGACGGCAAGCGACCAGCAGGAGAGGGATGCCGTCATCTCGTTCAACGTGGGCAATATCCACCACCTCGACATGGGCACCCTGCTCGACCGCCTCGGCATCGCCGTGCGCACGGGTCACCACTGTGCCCATCCGCTGATGGACCGTCTGGGCGTCACCGGCACCGTGCGTGCCTCCTTCGCCCTCTATAATACTAAGGAGGAGGTCGACACCCTCATTGCCGGCATCCGCCGAGTATCACAAATGTTCTGAGACTCTCCCCCGGCCCTTCCCTGAGAGGGAGGGGAGTAAAAACCAAAGCAATGAAAGAAAAAAGAAATAGCGTAAAGGTAACCACTCCCCTCCCTCACAGGGAGGGGCCGGGGGAGAGTCTCCTCCCTCACTATTACCAGGGAAAGGTTGAGGCCGGTTGCGATGAGGCCGGGCGGGGCTGTCTGGCCGGCAGCGTCTATGCTGCCGCTGTCATCCTGCCCGAGGACTATCAGAACGACCTGCTCAACGACTCTAAGCAACTCAGCGAGAAGCGCCGCTACCAGTTGCGCGACATCATCCAGCGCGATGCCGTTGCCTGGGCCGTGGGCATCGTCACCCCAGAGGAGATTGACCGCATCAACATCCTCAATGCCTCCATCCTGGCCATGCACCGCGCCCTCGACCAACTCACGGTACGCCCCGAGGCCATCATCGTCGATGGCAACCGCTTCAAGCCCTATCGTCCCGTGGTCGATGGTATTACCATCGACATCCCCCACACCACCATCGTCAAGGGTGATGGCAAGTACCTCAGTATCGCTGCCGCCAGCATCCTGGCCAAGACCTATCGCGATGACTACATGAACCGCCTGGCCGAGGAGTATCCGCAGTACGACTGGCTCTCCAACAAGGGCTATCCCACCAAGAAGCACCGCGAGGCCATCCGCCACTACGGCACCACTCCTTACCACCGCCTGTCCTACAATCTGCTGGGCGACGGTCAGTTAGAACTACCATTTGAATAAGTAAACATAAAAAAGCGTAAGAACAATGAAAAAGAACATCCTTATTTTGGCAACTGCTGCTCTCATCGTGAGCAGTTGCGGTTTCGGCACCATGGGCACCACCACTGGCAGCCAGTCTACCAACACCGTCGCCACTGCTGGCGGCGCACTGGGGAGCATCCTCACCAGCGTACTTGGTCTCGACAAGATGACACAGGCCAACCTCGTGGGCACCTGGACCTACAGCCAGCCTGGCTGCGCCTTCACCAGCGAGAACCTGCTGGCCAAGGCCGGTGGCGAAGTGGCTGCCGCTGAGATCAAGTCGAAACTGCAGCCCACCTTCCAGAAGGTAGGCATCTCGTCGAGCAACACCCAGGTGACCTTCAAGCAGGACGGCACCTTCACGGCCAAGATTGCCGGCAAGTCGTGGAGCGGCACCTACACCTACGACGAGTCCACCAGCAAGATCACCATGACCGGTCTGCTGCTCAACATCAACTGCTATGCCAAGCGCAACACCAATGGCATTGCCCTCCTCTTCGAGGCCTCCAAGTTGCTCACCATGCTCCAGACCATGTCGGCCCTTAGCGGCGGTGGTAACTCCACACTCGGCACCATCAGCGAGATCTCCAAGAACTACGACGGCCTGCGCGTCGGCTTCGACATGAAGTGAAGAAAAACGAAAAGTAAAAAGGTAAAAAAGTAAAAAAGTAATAAAAAGCAATGGCAAAGAAAGCACTTCTGATGATTCTCGACGGATGGGGAATCGGTCAGCACGGACGAGGCGACGTGATCTACAATACGCCTACACCCTATCTCGATTATCTCACGGCCACTTCGGCCCACTCTCAACTGCAGGCCTCCGGCGAGGATGTCGGTCTGCCTGACGGACAGATGGGCAACTCGGAGGTGGGTCACCTGAACATCGGCGCCGGCCGCATCGTCTATCAGGACCTGGTGAAGATCAACCGCGCCTGTCAGGACGGCTCTATCGTGGACAACCCGCAGGTGAAGGCCGCCTACACTTATGCGCAGCAGAACGGAAAGAAACTCCACCTGATGGGCCTCTGCTCTGACGGCGGCGTGCACTCAAGCCTCGACCACCTCTTTAAACTGATTGAGGTGGGCCGCCACTACGGCCTGAAGAACCAGACCTTCATCCACTGCTTCATGGACGGCCGCGACACCGATCCCCATAGTGGCAAGGGCTTCATTGAGCAGGTTTCGAAGGTATGTCAGGAGAACGATGCCGCCATCGCCAGCATCATTGGCCGCTTCTACGCGATGGATCGCGACAAGCGCTGGGAACGCGTAAAAGAGGGCTACGACCTGCTGGTCAACGGCACCGGCAAGCAGGCCACCGACATGGTGGCAGCCATGCAGGAGAGTTACGACGAGGGCGTGACCGACGAGTTCATCAAGCCCATCCACAACGCCTCCGTCAATGGCCTCATCGAGGAGGGCGACGTGGTCATCTTCATCAACTTCCGCAACGACCGCGCCAAGGAACTCACCGTGGTGCTCACCCAGCAGGACATGCCGGAGCAGGGCATGAAGACCATCCCCGGCCTGCAGTACTACTGCATGACGCCCTACGACGCCTCGTTCCAGGGCGTGCACATCCTCTTCCCCAAGGAGAACGTGGAGGACACCCTCGGCGAATATCTCTCCCGTCAGGGCAAGCGCCAACTGCACACGGCCGAGACGGAGAAGTACGCCCACGTGACCTTCTTCTTCAACGGCGGCCGCGAAAAGCCCTTCGAGGGTGAAGACCGCATACTCGTGGCGAGCCCCAAGGTGGCCACCTACGACCTGAAGCCTGAGATGAGCGCCTACGAGGTGAAGGACCGCCTGGTGGGAGCCATCAACACCCAGCAGTACGACTTCATCGTGGTCAACTTCGCCAATGGCGACATGGTGGGCCACACCGGCGTCTACAACGCCATCGCCAAGGCCGTATGGGCCGTGGACAACTGCGTGCGTGAGGTCATCGAGGCCGCCAAGCAGAACGACTACGAGGCCATCATCATTGCCGACCACGGCAATGCCGACAACGCCATCAACGCCGACGGCACACCCAACACGGCTCACTCGCTGAACCCCGTGCCCTTCATCTACGTGACCAACAACAACTCGGCCACCGTTCGCGACGGCCGACTGGCCGACGTGGCTCCCTCCATCCTCCACATCATGGGCCTGGAGCAGCCGAAGGACATGACCGGTGAGTGCCTCATTCAGGACTAAACCAAACGAAAGTTTTATCCCACAAAACAAGGGTTGCGCACCGTCGCAGCCCTTGTTTTTTTGCGCTAATACCTTCCAAATCACAAAAAATTGCGCATTTTTTCTTAAAATTCTTTGGCGATTCAGAAATTATGTTTATCTTTGCACCCGAAATGCCTGCTCATGAGAGGGTGGGCACGTTAAATTAACATCGATGGAACGAGACCTGAGGGCAGTTGTACGCCCAGTCTCGAAAGGACGTTTTCAAACGTTACCTGTCTGTGTGTGGAAAATCTCGCAAATTTGAAACTTGAGACAGCGGTAATGCAGCAGAGAGCGTCTACGTGGGTTGATTTTATATCCTCCTGCGGCTAACATCCCTTTATATATATAATAAGGTGTATACCCTAAGATAGGTGTACTCTTTTTGCGTATATATGCCATAGGGTGTGTTATGCCGTGGTGTGTGTATATATTATCACGGCGTGGGCAGGCTTCGACGTTGCTTATCCTTCTCAAGGGGCAATGCGAGAGCCTTCACACTGGGATAAGCACGCAAGAGACATACTCCCACGTCTTTTTTGTTTCCGAAAAATTAAACGAAGAGTGGAGTAGAGCAGAAGTAAAGGGAAGTGCTAATTCTCTTAATTCTTAACTCTTAACTCTTAATTGATGACCGACAGGGGAGTTTCGGCCAGCACCGCTGTGTGCTCATCTCAAAGCAATTGTTGAGAAACAAAGAAGACAAGATATCATTTTTATCAATTAATCATTTTATTAACAAATTAAAAACAATTCAATTATGAGAAAAAATTTTCTTATTTTGATGCTGCTGTCTCTCTTGCCGTTGGCAGGATGGGCTGGTGACGTTTATGTCACTCCCAGTTCCATCAGCAAAGTCTATGGTACGGCTGATGCAGATGTGAACCTGACGTTTGGTATGTCTGGCGCTCCTGCTGGAGGAAAAAAGTCTGAACTTGCCAGTCACTTGACAATCAAGCGTAATGCAGGTAACACGGGTGAAACTGTAGGTGAATATTCCTATACGCTGGTATGGGATGGCGAATGGCCGGACAACTGGACTTCTATGGGTGATGAAGACGCTGTCATCATCAACTCCAACGCAACTTTGGAGATTACCAAGGCAACCTTCAATGACGGCTTTGAGGTCGTTTTCGACAATGGCGATTCTTACACCTATACTGGCTCTGCACTCCAGCCTGCCTTTAAGGTGAAGAAAGGTAGTTTCGTTGTGCCTGCAAATCTTTACACCGTTGACAGTTGGAGCGCAAACACCAATCAAGGTGATGGGGCCAAAGTAACCGTGAAGGTAACTGATGACACCAACTTTGACCTGTCAACTACTGCCAATAACAAGATTTCGAAGACATTCACGATTAGTAAGAAGAGTATCAACGGCTTCGTTCTCACTCTGAGTTCTACTGCAGAGAACTATGTCAACGAGACGACTCCTGTGACTTATCCTACCGTCACGTCGCTCAAGAGTTCTGACAATGCCTACAATTTGACTGCTAATGATTACAATGCCCTCCAGATTTATGACTCCAGCGACGACCTGGTTGCTGCCGAAAACCTTATCCAGAAGGGTACTTACACTGCAAAGGTGACTGGTAAGGGCAACTTCGAAGGTACTGCAACGGCTACCTTCCTGATTAAGGGCACAAGCCTGGACAATGCCGTGGTGACTATCGATGGTGTCGCTGTGTCTGGCACAGAGGCTACTGGCACATACGTTTACACTGGTTCTCAAGTGAAGCCAGTTGTTTCCACAGTGAAGATTGGTGAGGATCTGACTCTTAATGAAGGTAGCGACTACACTGTCTCTTATGAAGACAACATCCTGGCTACTAGTAACAGCACAAACACAAAAGGCAAGGCTAAGATTACCATAACCGGTCTGGGTACCTATCTGAACAATACCAAGACCATTGAGTTCACGATTTCTCAGAAGAATATGTCTGAACTTGATATTACGGGTATTGATTCTGAGGTTGAGTTTAAGAATGCTAAGTACCAGCCGACAACCGGCGTTGTCAAGTATGGTGGAATCACTTTGGCAAAATACGTGAATAACAGCACGGCCTATGACTACACCGTGAGCTATGGTGATAACAATACTAACGCAACACCTGCCGATGCAACTGACGCGCAGAAGGCTTCAGTGACATTTACTGCTAAGGCCAATGGTAACTACACGGGCTCAAAGACAGTTTACTTCACGATTACCCGCAAGAGCATAAGCGGTTTCTATTTCGATCCTGCTATCCATGCTAATCAGGTGTATAAAGGCGCAAAGTATGAGCCTACGACTGACAATTTGATTAAGTGGACAAACGATGCAAATGCTGCTAAACTGGCGTCTACCGACTATAAGGTTACTTATGGTGATGCCGAGCATGACAACACGACTGTCGCAAAGGGCGGTACTGTTATCATTGAGGGTATTGGAAACTATAAGGATACTAAGACTCTGAACTTCAGCATTGCTAAGGCCGATCTGAGCGTGAAGGCTAAAGATACTGAGAAGATTGTCGGTACTGCCGATCCTACGTTCGAACTGGTTTACTCAGGTCTTGTTGGCTCTGACATCAAGGCTGGCACTGAGAACAAGCCTGCTGATGGAGTCATCACTGGCATCACTATCGCAAGAGCAGAGACTGGCGAGGGCGTTGGTGATCACTATCTGGATGTGAACATTACGAATGCTGCTGGCACTTCTGCTGGCAACTATACCATCACGACACCTGCTGGTGATTCAAGAGGCAAACTGAATATCAAGGCCTCTACTACTCCTCTGGTGCTGAAGGTCAAGAACCCCGAAGCTCAGACTTACGGCAGCGTGAACTTCGCTATTGCTAACATTAATACATCTGATGATACGAAGGCTGCTCAACTTGAGGTGAAGAGTGGTTATGTAGGAGAAGGCACTCCCAGTGCTAATGATCTGAAGACATTGATTAACCTCAGCGGTATTACCTTTAAGTATAAGGATGCCGCACAGACAACGGATCCCACCAATGCCGGCACCTATGATATCACTATTGCAGGTACTGCAACCAGCCAGACCTACACGAATATCCAGTTCGAGGATGGTTCATTCACCATCAATCCTTTCGCAGTGACGCTGCAGGTTCAGCCTCAGACGGCAGAGGCATATGTTGATGGCACATCTGAGTACACCACTCCTACCGCCGCACAGATTGCTACTGCTGATTGGGATGCTACCAACGCATGGGTAAAACTGTATCGTACTGGTGATGAGACAGAGACCGCTCTGGCTACAGCTAATATGCCTCAGGTAAATACATCTGCTGAGTTCTGGAAGAAGGATTTCATCAAGTCTATCGACTGGGTATATGAAGGTGAGAAGGCTACGCTCGGCAACCCCGGCCAGTTCGTCATCACTCTGAATGACCAGTTCCTCTCTACAAACCAGGACCGCAACACCAACTATATAGTAACCGCTGAGGCTGCTGATGTTAAGTTCTCGGGTACTCCTGAAACTTACACCTTCGATGCTAATGGCACTGAAGCCAATGCTCCTCTGGCTAAGATTAAGGAGTACGACAATGTTGCTCTGACGACTGTAAGCGTTAAGCCTGCTATGCGTAATGGCACTGTTGCTCTTGCTGCTGAGAAGTGGAATACCTATGTGCTTCCGTTCGCTACTTCTGTAGCAGAGCTTTCTAAGCTGGACGTTGTCGGCTATGCAGTTGTGAACATCATCGACGAAGACAACTCACAAGAAGGTACTGTTAAGTTCAAACTCCATATGGGTAATATTCCTGCCAACACTCCGTTCGCAATGAAGACTTTGAACTCTCTTGATGGTAAGACTCTCACGTTCGGTGAAGCTACTCACAAGAAGACCATCGTGAACGCTGCAAATGCAGATGGTCTGGTAGAGCAGACTATCGGTGAGACTGGTATGAAGTTCGTGGGCTGCTATAAGGACGTGATTCTTACTCCTACTGACGGAAAGCAGAAGAAGTTTGCTGTCAATGTAAATACCAGTTGGAGGCATGCTCAGGACAACAATTATACTGTGAAGCCCTTTGAGGCATATCTCGACTACAATGGCACCGCTCAGGCTCCTGTCATCATCTTCGAGGAGGCTGACGGAACTACTACCGCTATCAACGATATCGTTTCGTTCGGTGAGGAGAATGCAAAACTGGCTGCTAAGGGCTGGTACACCATCGATGGTCTGAAACTGCAGGATGCTCCCACTCAGAAGGGTATCTACGTGAAGGATGGTAAGAAGGTTATTATTAAGTAATCAACCTGACCTATGAATACTTGCTCATGCTCATCGTGGGCATGGGCAAGTTTCAATAACTAAATATGAACAAAACTTTGAATAAAGAAATGAAAAAGGAATATATGATGCCCGAACTGGACGTCGTTGAACTGAAAGGCCAGATTGCACTGCTGGCAGGAAGTGAAGGAGAGGGTTCTGTTACTGATCCCAACGATTCAGAGGGATGGTAAAAACCAAGAGGGGAAAGGCTCATGGCTCGGCAAATTCTCATGGACAGGCTTTTATGAACTAAAGAGTCAGGAACCTCTCCCTTGGATATGAAAATGAAGAAGGTGGGCGCAGGCCCCAGCGTCAGAGCCCACCTTTTTCCACAAAAACGCAAAGCCATCGTATGACGATGCAAGGATGAGCGAAACATCGCTTTGTCGACACTTTTCCCCCTTTAGGGGTAAGTAAATGTTTTAAATTGTTAATAAGACACATTCGGCCCGCTGGCTCGTGAGAGTAGGCCGGCCCGCAAAAACAGAAGTCGCCGGCCCGTGAGGGTCGGCGATCTTCTGTTTGCGGCGAATCCGCTATAGTTTCTCAATGTCTTCCACTGTGAGTCCAGTATATTTCGCAATCAGTTCTGCAGGCATATTGTCCTTTTTCATCCTGCGGGCATTCTCTCTGCGCTCTTCCTCACGGCCTTTGGCTATGCCTCTGGCCTCACCTTCGGCTCGTCCTTCGGCTCGTCCTTCGGCTCGTCCTTTGGCCAGACCTTTGGCCAGACCTTCAGCGCGTCCTTCGGCTCGTCCTTCGGCCACAGCGGTGTCGTAGACATCCTTGGCGGCGTGGACGCTGACCATGTAGTCCTCGTAGGCATGGCGCTCCTGGGGTGTCATCTTCATGTAGTCCAGTTTCTCGCGGGCCTCCTGCAGGCCGGGCGTGGTGGTGTCGGGCTTGATGATGCCGTCCTTCAGATACTCAAACCACTCCTCGATGGGCGTCTTGGCCACGGCATTGAACTGGTTGACACGCAGCAGAAAATACTCGGGATAGACTTCGTCGGGCGACACGGGCCGCTTAGTGTCGTCCTTCACGATGGCTTCCTCGCGCGGCGTGAACTGCAGCACGGAGTCGGGGTTGTTCATTCCCTTGAACGTGGTCTTGCCGTGGTAGACGTAGTCATCGCCGGAGCCCAGGTCGAAGTAGAGCACGCTGATGGAGTAGACCTTGCGTATGTTCTCGTAGTCCTGCTTGACCTGCAACTGCTCGGTGACGGCCTTCGACACGCCAAAGAGGATGCGCTGCATGAAGTGGCGCTCACGGCCCAACTGCACCTCAACGATGACAATCTCGCCGTCGCTCATCTTGGCCTTCACGTCCACACGGTTGTATTTGTCCTCGCGCGAGTCCTGGTTGCTCTCGCTCTCGAGTATCTCCACGATCTTCACGGGCTGGCCCAGCAGGACGGTCATCAGTCCCTCGAGCACACCGGAGTTGGCCTTGTCGCGCAGGATGCGCCTGATGGCCCAGTCGAATGGTATGTATTCGTTGTCCCACATTTGAATAATCCTTTGCAGCAAAATTACGGAAAATATCTGGAATGTGCAAGGGTTTGACTGAAAAACTTGTTAGTTTCCATTTGTTTCGCCAGTGGAAACAGTTTGTTTCTCCTGTGGAAACAAGTTGTTTCTACTATAGAAACAGTTTGTTCCTCCCATCGGAACAAAAAGAAAGGAGACTCTTTGCAGAATCTCCCCAGATTTGGTTTATGAAGCTAATTTGAAGATTAGCCAAGGCTGATAGCCTCTGACGGGCAAACACTAGCGCAGGTTCCGCACTCAGTGCAAGCATCAGCGTCAATCACGTACTTATCTGCACCCTCAGAGATTGCCTCAACGGGGCACTCACCCTGACATGTACCGCAAGAGATACAGTCATCACCAATTACATATGCCATAATCGTTTTAAAATTTAATTAGTTTGTAAATACTCAATAATTGTGATGCAAAGATACGAACTTTTCTTGAACAATACCAAGAATTTGGTACGTTTTTTTATCCAGAAAGGTCAATTTATACGATGTCGAAATAAATTCGGATATAATAAGAAGGCAAAAAATGCGTTATTATTAGTGATGACTCGACGAACGACGATACTGCTCACAGCGCTGCTCATGGCCTTGACGGCTATGGGCCAGATGCGCAAGGTGCAGAACAAACCCTACATCGACCTGCGCCCGCTTCACTTCGGCATCAGCATCGGCCTGAACCTGCAGGACGTGACCCTGCAGAACGTGGGGCCGCAACTGATGGAGGACGGCACGCAGCGCACCATCGTGTGCGATGATGACACGTGGAATCCGGGCTTCAGCGTCGGTGTGCTGGCCGACCTGCGCCTGAGTCAGCACTTTGCGCTTCGCTTCACGCCGCAGATGCACTTCGGTTCGAAGCACCTGGTGTTTCGCGACTTCGACGACCTGAACGACGGCGGGCATCCCCGCGAGTCGACGCAGGACATGAAGAACACCTACCTGGCCGTGCCCATCGACCTGAAGTTCTCTGCCGAGCGCTTCAACAACTATCGCCCTTACATCATCGGTGGCCTCTCGCCGATGATCAACCTGACGGGCAAGGATCAGGAGTATGTGCAACTGAACCGCTTCGATGCGATGGTGGAGGTGGGCATGGGCTGCGACTTCTATCTGCCTTTCTTCAAACTGATTCCTGAAATCAAGTTCTGTTACGGACTGACCAACAGTCTGAACAAGGGGCATGTGGATGAACTGACTGACGTCAACATGCGTGTCTTCTCCAACAGCATCGACAAGGCTCACGCCAGTATGTTCCTCTTCACCCTCTACTTTGAATAGTCCGCTAAACCGTAAACAGTAAACGAAAATGATAGCATTATATATTATAATTAGGTGTGCTGGCACTGCTGACGGTGGTGCTGCTGGTGGGTGTACTTTTGGTCTACAACCGACTGGTGATGCTTCGCAACAAGGTGCAGGAGGCCTTCTCGACGATGGACGTCTGCCTGAAGAAGCGATACGACCTGATTCCCAATCTGGTGGAGGTGGTGAAGGCCTACGCCAGCCACGAGTCGGGCGTGCTGCAGGAGGTGACCAGAATGCGCAGCCGGGCTGACGGCGGCGACCTGCGCAGCCAGATTGACGGCGAGGTGAAGATTGGCGATGCCCTGCGCTCGCTGCTGGTGGTGGCTGAGGGATATCCCGACCTGAAGGCGAACACCAACTTCCTGAACCTGCAGGAGCAACTGGCACACATAGAGGACGAGATAGCCCGCTCGCGCCGTTACTACAATGGCAGCGTGAGGGAGTACAACAACCAGTGTCAACTGTTCCCGCTCAACCTGATTGCCTCGCTGTTCGGCTTCCGCGAGATGCCTATGTTTGCTGTGTCGAGCGAGGAGGAGCGAAGGGTGCAGGAGGTGAGGATTTGAAGAATTAAGAGTTAAGAATTAAGAGTTAAGAGTTATCGCCTTCGGCGAGTAGGAGTTAAGAGTTAAGAATTAAGAGTTAAGAATTAAGAGTTATCGCCTTCGGCGAGTAAGAGTTAAGAGTTAAGAATTAAGAGTTAAGAATTAAGAGTTATCGCCTTCGGCGAGTAGGAATTAAGAGTTAAGAATTAAGAGTTAGGTGGGAATGATGAAGAGGTTAGGATTATTGATGGTGCTGCTGGTGGCTGGCTTGACAGCATGGGCAGACAGGGGTGGCTTCCACTATCGCAACATCAGCGTGGAGGCCAATGTGAACAAGAACAATGAGTGGCGTGTGACCGAACGGCTCGATGTCGTGTTCGACGAGCCGCGTCACGGCATCTACCGCTATATACCCCAGTCGTTTTGGCTGAACCACGACATGGCCGACATCGAAGGCGGCGCGTCGCGGCTGAAGCGTTTCGACTATCAGAGTCGTATCAGTGACCTAAGCGTCGAGGGGGCTGCCTATGAGACGGAAGAAGACAACGGCAACCTGGTCATCCGCATGGGTGATGCCAACCATGAGGTGGTGGGCGACAAGACGTATGTGATTCACTACACTTACACCTATCGCGACGACCGCGTGCCGGCCTACGACTATCTGTTTCACACCATCCTGGGCACCGACTTCAACGAGCAGATAGACAACTTCACGTTCGACATCAACTTCGAGAAGCCTCTGCCCGATGACATCGCCAGCCGTCTGAAGATCTACAGCGGCAACTTCGGCAATGAGACCAACGTCATAGAAGGCCTTCTGTTCAATGCCACCCCCACCAAGATCAGCGGCTGGGCCACACAGGTGGCACCCAACCACGGCGTCACCCTCTATGCGCTGCTGCCCGAGGGCTACTATGAAGACGTGCTGACCGTCAACTACCTGTGGCATTACCTCTTCCTCGCCATCACCATCCTGCTCATACTGGGCATCATCGTCTGCCACATCGTGGTCAGACGGGGCCACATCACCAAGAGCATCGAGTTCTATCCCCCCGAAGGCATCAGCAGTGCCGAGGTGGGCACCATCATCGACGATTCTGCCGACCTGGTCGACCTGTCATCGCTCATCCCCTGGCTGGCCGGAGAGGGCTATCTGACCATCAGGGAAGAGAAGAAGAGCGGTCTGCTGAGCAAACTGACCGGCAAGACCGAACTCGTGCTGACCAAGCGGAAGAGCCTGCCCAAGTCGGCCCCCGGCTATCAGAAGAAGATGATGAATATGCTGTTCAGGAAGGACGACGAGGTGAGGATGAGCGACATCGGCGAACAGCCGCAGGCCATCATGGACATCAGCAAGTCGTTGCAGGATTGCTTCAAGGGCGAACGCAAACTGACAAACATAAAGATCCTCCCTGTCTGTCTCTATGTGCTGCTTGCCCTCTTCGGCTCGCTCACGCTGGGCACCAACTCTGTTGAGAAGACATTCGACAGCGTACCCCTCGCCTTGGCCTTCGTGGCCTATGGCGCCACCTTTACGGCCGGATTCGTCAGCCGCCTGGCCATGAGTTACCGCGACCTGATCAGCAAGACGTGGGTGCGCCTGCTGGTCACCATCGGCAAGGCCCTCTGCATGATGGTTGTCTGCGTGCCCTACGCCATCTTCTCAGTAGACTATGGCGCACCGATGGGCCCGATCTCCATTGGCCTTCTGTTCGTTGTCAGTTTCGTGCTGGGCGAACTGGCCGGCCGCTTCAACGTGGACACGCCCTATCGCATCGAGATGATGGGCCGCCTGCTGGGCTTCAAGGAGTTCATTGAGACGGCAGAGAAGTCGCGCCTGGAGCACCTGCAGCACGACGATCCCAACTACTACTACACCATCCTGCCCTATGCGATGGTCTTCGGTCTGAGCGACAAGTGGGCTAAACTGTTCAAGGACATCAATGTGGAGAAGCCCGACTGGTACGACGCAGCCACGCCGCTGACGGGCTATGCCCTGACCAACCACCTGACGCAAAGCCTCTATTCGTCGGTCAACGACTCCATCAAGACCATCAGCCATGACAGCAGTTCGCATGGCAGTGGCGGTAGCGGCGGAGGCGGCTTCTCAGGCGGAGGCGGTGGAGGCGGCGGAGGCGGCAGTTGGTGATTTCGGACTCTTGCGCCTCACCTTGAAGCGGTCGAAGCCCTCGCCATAGACGCCGATGACGGCACTCTGAGAGACAAACGCACGGGGATCCACCTCGTTGATCAGGCGGAAGATCATGTCGCTCTGCCGCTTGTTGGCCAGCACGAAGAGCATCTTGACCTCCTTGCCGGAGTAGAAGCCGTGGGCATCGATGACGGTGCAGCCGCGATGAGGTTCGTGGTTGATGCGCTCGCCAATCTCCTCGTACTTGTCGCTGATGATGAAGAACTGCACCGAGGAGCGCATCGAGTTGATCACCCAGTCGATGCAGAAGGCCGTGACGTAGAGTACCACGTAGCCGTAGAGCACGCGCTCAAAGTCGCGCAGCACCAGATAACTGCTGGAAATGATAAACACGTCGCAGATCATGATGACGCGGCCCAGGGATATGTCGCGGTATTTGTTGACGATGGCCGCAATGATGTCCGTTCCACCCGTCGAGCCGTTGTTGGCCAGCACCAGTCCCACACCCGAACCGCAGAACACGGCGCCGATGATGGCCGCCATGAAGGGCTGATCGGAGAGCCAGTGCTCGTGGTAGAGCCCAGCGGCAATGGTCGATGCCGCCGTCAGGGCCACCACGGCGTAGATGGTCTTCACGCAGAACTTCCACCCGAGGATGCGCAAGGCCACAACGAGCAAGATGGCATTGATGACAAAGTAGTAGAACTGAGCAGGCACGCCCGTACCCCAGAACAGGATAGACGACACACCGGCCACGCCGCCCGTAGAGATATTGTTGGGCAGCAGGAAGATGGTCCATCCGATGCTGTAGGAAATCATCGCGATGGTGATCATCACGTAGTCCTTCAGTTCATTCAGCACAAAGGCTTTTGTTGGCTTTTCCATAGTCGGTCTTGTGAATTTTGCTGCAAAGGTACAAATAATTCTTAACTCTTAACTATTAACTCTTAACTTTTTTGTAACTTTGCACCCAAATTCGAATTTTAAGATGAAGAAACTGTTTATTGAGACCTACGGGTGCCAGATGAACGTGGCCGACTCGGAGGTGGTGGCGTCGGTGATGCAGATGGCGGGCTATGAGGCCTGCCAGAGCGTGGGCGAGGCCGATGCCGTCTTTCTGAACACCTGCTCGGTGCGCGACAATGCCGAGCAAAAGATATACCACCGCCTGGAGGCGCTGAAAGGTGAAAAGGTGAAAAGGTTAAAAGGCAAAAAGGGGCAGACTGAAAATCCCCTCATCATCGGCGTGCTGGGCTGCATGGCCGAGCGGGTGAAGGACGAACTGCTGAACCAGTATGGTGCCGACCTCGTGGCCGGCCCCGATGCCTATCTGAGCCTGCCCGACCTGGTGGCACAGGCCGAAACGGGCCACAAGGCCATCAACATCGAACTGTCCACCACGGAGACCTACCGCGACGTGGTGCCCCAGCGCATCGGCCTGGGCCACAAGATTGGCGGTTTCGTGAGCATCATGCGCGGCTGCAACAACTTCTGCCACTACTGCATCGTGCCCTACACCCGTGGCCGGGAGCGGAGCCGCGACGTGGAGAGTATATTAAAAGAGGTACGCGACCTGCGCGATAGAGGCTTCAAGGAGGTGACGCTGCTGGGGCAGAATGTGAATAGTTACAGGACTCTCCCCCGGCCCCTCCCTGTGAGGGAGGGGAGTGGTCAGTCTGCATACCCCCCTCCCTCCCAGGGAGGGGTCGGGGGAGAGTCATTCGCTTCACTATTGCGTCGCGTGGCCGAGGAGGCCCCTGAGATGCGCATCCGCTTCACCACCTCGCACCCCAAGGACATGAGCGACGACACGCTGAGGGTCATCGCCGAGATGCCCAATGTGTGCAAGCACATCCACCTGCCCGTTCAGAGCGGCAGCGACAGGATACTGAAACTGATGAACCGCAAGTACACCCGTGAGTGGTATCTGGACCGCGTGGCTGCCATCCGCCGCATCATCCCCGACTGCGGCCTGTCCACCGATATCTTCGTGGGCTACCACGACGAGACGGAGGAGGACCACCAACTCTCGCTGAGCCTGATGCGCGAGGTGCAGTACGACTCGGCCTTCATGTTCAAGTACTCCGAGCGGCCGGGCACCTACGCCTCGAAGCATCTGCCCGACAATGTGCCTGAGGAGGAGAAGATCCGCCGACTGAACGAACTCATCGCCCTGCAGACGGAGATTTCGGCCCAGCAGAACCGGAAGGACGAGGGCCGCGAGTTCGATGTGCTGGTGGAAGGCTTTTCCAAGCGCAGCCGCAGTCAACTCTGCGGACGCACCGAGCAGAACAAGATGGTGGTGTTCGACAAGGGCAACCACCACATCGGCGAGACCGTCCGTGTGAAGATAACAGGTAGTACAAGTGCCACACTATTCGGAGAAGAGGTATGAAAGAGTTCCTGCAAGTACTAAGGCGCTTTGTGCCGCCCTATAAGAAATACCTGGTGCTGTCGGTGCTGTTCAACATCCTGTCGGCCCTGCTCAACATTTTCTCGTTTGCTGCGCTCATTCCCATCCTGCAGATCCTGTTCCAGACGGGCGAATCGGAGGCAGCCACCAGCATGATGGCGTGGGACTGGGGCAACGTGCAGGGCGTGCTGATGAACAACCTGAACTACTTCGTCAACGGTCTCATCATCGACTATGGCCCCACGACCACGCTGTTCCTCATCGGCATCTTCCTGGCCCTCACCACCTTCCTCAAGACGGGCTTCTATTTCCTCACCTCGGCCTGCATTATTCCCATCAGGACTGGTGTGGTGCGCGACATCCGCAATCAACTCTACCGGAAGATCACGTCGCTGCCCCTCGGCTTCTTCTCCGAGGAGCGCAAGGGCGACATCATAGCCCGCATGAGCGGCGACGTGCAGGAGGTGGAGAACAGCATCATGTCGTCACTCGAGATGCTGTTCAAGAACCCCATCCTCATCATCGTCTACTTTGGCACGCTGGTCTTCATCTCCTGGGAACTCACCCTCTTTACGCTTGTCATCGTGCCCGTCATGGGCTGGCTGATGGGCGTGGTGGGACGCAAACTGAAGCAGGCATCCATCAAGGCACAGGCCCTGTGGAGCGACACCATGAGCCAGGTGGAAGAGACGCTGGGCGGACTGCGCATCATCAAGGCCTTCTGTGCTGAGGAGAAGATGAACCAGCGCTTCGACCAGGTGAACACCGCCTACCGCAACGACCTGATGAAAGTGAACATCCGCCAGTCGTCGGCCCACCCCATGAGCGAGTTTCTGGGCACCGTGATGATTGTCATCGTGCTGTGGTTCGGTGGCGTGCTGGTGCTCAACAACCAGGCCATCACCGGCCCCACCTTTATCTATTACATGGTGATCCTCTACAGCATCATCAACCCGCTGAAGGAATTCTCGAAGGCTGGCTACAACATCCCCAAGGGCCTGGCGTCCATGGAGCGTATCGACAAGATCCTACTGGCCGAGAACACTATCAAGGAACCTGAGAACCCCAGGCATATAGCATCGTTTGAGCACCAGATAGAGTTCCGCCATGTGTCGTTCCGCTATGGCGACACGTGGGTGCTGCGCGACATCAACCTCGTGATCCCCAAGGGCAAGACCATTGCCATCGTGGGACAGTCGGGCTCGGGCAAGTCGACGCTCGTTGACCTGATTCCCCGCTACTACGACGTGCAGGAGGGCGAGGTGCTCATCGACGGCATCAACGTGAAGGACCTGGGCATCTACGACCTGCGCCAACTCATCGGCAATGTCAACCAGGAGGCCATCCTCTTCAACGACTCGTTCCGCAACAACATCTCGTTTGGTGTGGACAATGCCACCGACGAACAGATTGCCGAAGCGGCCCGTATCGCCAATGCCTACGACTTTATCACCCAGAGTGAGCACGGCTTCGATACCAACATCGGCGACCGTGGCGGACGCCTCTCCGGCGGTCAGCGCCAGCGCGTCTCCATAGCCCGCGCCATCCTGAAGAACCCGCCCATCCTCATCCTCGACGAGGCTACCTCGGCCCTCGACACTGAGAGCGAGCGACTGGTGCAGGATGCTCTGGAACGACTGATGAAGACCCGCACCACCGTGGCCATCGCCCATCGCCTGTCGACCATCAAGAATGCCGACGAGATCTGTGTGCTGCACGAAGGCCGGATTGTGGAACGGGGCACGCACAGCGAATTGTTGGCCATCGACGGCTACTACAAGAAACTGAACGATATGCAGAGCCTGTAGGAGTGATAAGTGAAAAGTGAAAAGTGATGAGTGATGAGTGATGAGAGAAGAATGAAGAGTAGAGTTGGTATTCTCTTAAGATTCTATGTGCTGACGGTGCTGGCGTTCATCGTGGCCAAGGTGGTGTTCATGCTGTGCAATCAGTCTGTGGCACCGTTCTCGGCAGGCGATGTGTGTGCCGTCCTGTGGCATGGACTCTCGCTCGACCTCTCCACGGCCCTCTACTTCCTCATCATCCCCTTTCTGTTGACTGTGGCCAGCATGTGGTGGCGGTTGCCGCGCTGGGTGTTCGTGGGCTACTACATCTTTGTGTCCGTTGCCTTCGTCCTGGCCTTTGTGGCCGACACCAGCATGTATGCCTTCTGGCAGTTCAAGTTGGACGCCTCGTGGCTGGCCTATCTCGAGACGCCTGCCGAGGCGATGGCCAGCGTCAGCGTGGGCTACGTACTCTTCCGCCTCGTTCTGTTCCTCCTGCTGGCGGCCCTGCTGTCGGTGCTCTACATCCGCTTCTGCGGCTATCCCTTCGTGGGGCGTTTCTCGTGGTGCGAGGCCCTGGTCGACCTGTTGCTCGTGCCGGCCTTCGTCATCGGCATCAGGGGCGGCTTCGACGAGTCCACCACCAATGTCGGGCAGGTGTATTATTCGCAGAACCAGTTTCTGAACCATTCGGCCGTCAATCCCGTGTTCAGTTTCCTGTACTCCCTGAGTCATCAGACCGGCGACCTCGCGCAGTACCAGTTCTTCCCTGCCAGCGAGTCCGAGCAGGTGGTCAGCGATGTTTACACCACGGAGAGCATCGATGCCGACACCTTGCTGACCACCACGCGCCCCGACATACTCATCATCCTCCTGGAGAGCGCCGGTGAGCAGTTTGCCGACGCCATGCCCCGGCTGCAGCAACTGAAGCGGCAGGGTATCTACTTCAGCCGCTGCTATGCCAATTCGTGGCGCACCGACCGCGGCACGGTATCGGTGCTGAGCGGCTACCCCTCGTTCCCCACGCTGTCGGTCATGAAGATTCCGGAGAAGAGCCGCATGCTGCCCAGCATCGCCAAGACGCTGCAGGCGCAGGGCTACCAGACCTCCTATCTCTATGGGGGCGACATCAACTTCACCAACATGCGCGGCTATCTCGTCTCCACTGGATGGGACCGACTCACCGGCAAGAACGACTTCTCAATCTCCGAGCAGCGTTCGGCCCAATGGGGCGTTCGCGACGATATCACGTTTGACTGGCTGTATCAGGAAATGGTGAAGGCGGGAACTGGGGTAGGGCATCTCTGGGGCTACTCCACGCTGTCCAGTCACGAGCCGTGGGATGTTCCCCTCGAGCGGTTGGACGACGAGGTGGAGAATGCCTTTGCCTATCTGGACGACTGTCTGGTCGACTTCGTGGACCGTCTCCGCCAGACGCCCCTCTGGGATAACCTGCTGATAGTCCTGATAGCCGACCACGGCATCATCCATGACGATGTAGACCAGATGCAACCCCTGCGGAAAAACCATATACCCATGCTCTGGCTCGGCGGTGCCGTCAGGCAGCCGCGGGTGGTGGATCGCCTGTGCAACCAGAGCGACCTGGCCGCCACGCTGCTGGGCCAACTGCGCCTGCCGCACGACGATTTCGCCTTCAGCCGCGACGTCCTCTCAGCCACCTACGTCCACCCCACGGCTGTCAACAACTACAGCAACGCCCAGTGGACGACCGACTCCACTGGCCACGTGCTCTACGACTTCGACACCCACCGCATGGTGGTCTGCGAGTCTGCCGACACGGCCTCGCTGATGCGCCTGAACCGGGCCATCCTGCAGGTCACGACCGAAGATTTGATGAAACGATAATACACAACAGAAATACGAACGCCGTATGACAAAAAGATATGACTACCTCATCGTCGGTGCCGGACTCTTCGGCTGCATGTTTGCCTATCGGGCGAAACAGGCGGGCCGCACTTGTCTCGTCATCGACCGGCGTCCGCATCTTGGCGGCAACATCTACACAGAGCGGATCGAAGGCATCAATGTGCACAAGTACGGTGCCCACATCTTCCACACCTCGAGCCCCCAGGTCTGGCAGTTCGTCAACAGTCTGGTGGAGTTCAACCGCTACACCAACTCTCCCATCGCCGTCTTCGGCGACAAGCACTACAACCTGCCGTTCAACATGAACACCTTCTATCAGATGTGGGGCGTGCTCACTCCTGCCGATGCACAGCGTATCATCGACGAGCAGCGACGGGAAGTGGCCGACAGGCTGCGCCGTGAGGGCGTCTCGGAGCCGCGCAACCTGGAGGAGCAGGCCCTGATGCTGGTGGGCAGGGACATCTATGAGACACTGATCAAAGGCTACACCGAGAAGCAGTGGGGGCGCCAGTGCACCGACCTGCCTGCATTCATCATCAAGCGTCTGCCTCTGCGCTTCGTCCACGACAACAACTACTTCAACGACAAGTATCAGGGCATACCTGTCGGCGGGTACAGCCTTTTCATCGACAAACTGCTGCAGGGCATCGAGACGCGCACCTCTGCCGACTTCTTTGAAGACAGGGCCTACTGGGAGGGGCTGGCCGACACAGTTGTCTTTACCGGACAAGTGGACGAGTTCTTCGACTATCGCCTGGGGCGGCTCGACTACCGCACCCTCCGCTTTGAGCATGAAGTCCTGCCCGTGCCCAACTATCAGGGCAATGCCGTCATGAACTTCACCGACCGTCAGGTGCCCTATACCCGTATCATCGAGCATAAGCATTTCGAGTTGTTCGGGCAGTCGGTCTACGACCTCCCTTCCACCGTCATCACCCGAGAGTATCCGGCAGAATGGGAGCAGGGCCTGGAGCCTTTCTATACGGTCAACGACGACAAGAACAACCGCCTGGCGGAGCAGTATCGCGACCTCAGTGCCCATACTCCCCATGTCATCTTCGGGGGCCGGTTGGCCGAGTATCGCTACTATGATATGGCTCCCATCGTTGAGAAAGTGTTAAATATGACCATACTATGACCGCCATGATATCTAAAGTCCTCTACCACCTGCTCTACGCGCTCGTCTACGCCATTTCGCTGTTGCCGTTCGGGGTGCTCTACCTTATCTCCGACGCGCTTTACGTCATCGTCTATCACGTTGCCCGCTATCGCCGTGATGTGGTCTGGAAGAACCTCACCTCTTCCTTCCCCGAGAAAGACGAGCAGGATCTGCGCCGCACCGAGCGCCAGTTCTATCACTGGTTCTGCGACTATATCTTCGAGACCTTCAAGTTGCTGAGCATTTCCGACGAGCGACTCTTGCAGCACATCGAGTTCCGTGGGGTGGGGGCTATGGAGGAAGTGTTCGACGAGGGCCGCGACTGTGCCGCCATCCTGGGCCACTACTGCAACTGGGAGTGGCTGTCGGCCTCGGGGCTGGCCTTCAAGCGCTATCCGCAGGCCGTGATGGGACTCATCTACCATCCGCTCTACAACGAGGACTTCGACCGCCTGTTCATCGACATCCGTTCGGCCCACGGCGGTGAGTGCATCCCCAAGAAAGACATCCTGCGCCACCTGCTGGGCTGCAAGCGCGATGGCCGTCACTACCTCTTCGGTTACATCAGCGACCAGTTGCCCAAGTGGGAGAACATGCACCTGTGGGTAGACTTCCTGAACCACGACACGCCGGTCTTCACCGGTGCAGAGCGCATCATGCGCAAGGTGAACGATGCCGTGTTCTATGTCGACATGGAGCGGCCCTGCCGCGGCAAGTACATCTGCACGTTCCGCCTGATTACTGCTGAGGCAGCCAAGGAGCAGGAGTTCGACATCACGCGCCGCTTCTACGAATTGCTCGAAGAGAACATTCGCCGACAGCCGGCCTACTATCTGTGGACTCACAACCGCTGGAAGCGGGGCCGTGAGGAGTTTAATCTGAAGTATGACGTCATCGACGGGAAAATCATCAGGAAAGAGGAGTTCAAGTAGATATGGAACACAGACTTTGCTACATCTCGCGCAATTATCGGGGTACCGGGTCGGCAGGCAACAAGGCCAAGACCGACAACGAGGACACGCTGACCGCAGCAGGAGCCACCAACCTGGGACTGCAGCGCAGTTTTCACCGCAACAAGGTTGTCACCTTCTTCCTCGACCTGGCCGGCGTGCTGCGCTTCGTATTCGCTGTGCGTGAGGGCGATGTGGTGCTGTTGCAGTACCCCGTGAAGAAGTACTTCAGTTTCCTCTGCCGTGTGGCGCGGAGCCGCAAGGCCCGGACCGTTGCGCTGATTCACGACCTGGGCTCTTTCCGCCGCCGGAAACTCAGCGTGGAGCAGGAGATCGGCCGACTGATGAAAGCCGACTATGTCATTGCGTCGAACGACGTGATGCGTCAGTGGCTGCTCGATCGTGGCTACCAGCATCCCGTGGGAGCACTGGGGCTGTTCGACTATCACTCTTCCGCTGCCCGCCGCAGCACGTCGGCCCATCGTGCGCCGTCTACCGCCCGGCTGGTCTATGCCGGCGGACTGGCCATGCGCAAGAATGCTTTCCTGCTCCGGCTGGCTGAAGAAGAGCAGTTGCCCTACGAACTGCACATCTACGGCAACCGCGACGGGCTGCCCGGCCTGAAAGACAATGCCCGCATGGTGTTTCATCCCTTCACGCCTGCCGACGAGTTCATCGGCAGCGTCGATGCCGACTTTGGCCTCGTCTGGGATGGCGACTCCACCGACACCTGCACAGGTGCTTTCGGCGAGTATCTGCGCTACAACAGTCCTCACAAGGCATCATTCTATCTCCGCGCCGGACTGCCCATCGTGGTTTGGCGCCAGGCCGCCATCGCTCCCATCGTGGAGCGGGAGGGGATAGGCCTCTGCATCGATTCGCTCGATGAATTGTCCGCCTCACTCAGTGCCCTTCAGCCCGCACAGTATGAGGCCATGCGGCAGCATGTGGAGCGGGTGTCTGCCCGGCTCGACGGCGGCCAGTTCCTGCTCGATGCCCTGCGTGAGGCGATGACCACGATGCATATCAACAACAAATAATGCGATGAATCAGATGAAGTTAGGTGTACTGCTGCCTCACACCAAACTGTATGGCGGTGTGAAGCGCTTCTTGGAACTGGGAAACATCTTCGTGGAGAAAGGCCACGACGTGTGCATCTATACGCCAGATGGCGCCGCCCCCACGTGGTTTGACTTCCGGGGCCGCATGGCCACTTTCGACCGTCTGGCCGACGACGAACTGGATGCCCTGTGGACCACCACCACCGGTTATGTGCCGATGATGCTCACATCGCATGCCCGCCACAAGATATTCTACCCTGTACGCATCAAGGAGCAGTTGCGCGACATCATGCGCCACCCCGAGATCGAGGTCTTTGCCTGCTCCACCAATGTCTACGACTACGACCGCCGCCACTTTGGCCGTGAGGCCTTCCTGGCTGTGGGAGGCGTCACGCTCTCCAACTATCAGCCCAAGACCGACTATCAGGTTCCCGCCGAGCGCCCCTTCGTCGTCATGGCTTATGGCCGCATAGCCGAGCGGGTGAAGGGCACTAAGTATGTGGTGAAGGCCTGCGAGCACCTCTATAAGAAAGGCTACAACATCCGCCTGCTGCTCTTCGACACGGCGCAGGACGCCAAGTGGCAGCAGCGTCTCGACGCCTTCACCTGCAAGTGTCCGTTCGACTTCGTGCAGAACCACCCCTTCGACCGCAATTCCGAACTCTACAACCGTGCCGACTGCTTCGTGTCGGCCGAGAATCCGCGCTACTCCGGTTGGAACAACACCGTGGCTGAGGCCATGGCCTGCGCCCTGCCCGTGGTGTCGACCAGTGCCGGCACCAAGGACCTGCTGGTCGACGGCGCGAATGGCATCCGCTCGGCCCGCTGGGTCTTCTGCTTCGAGCGCCACATAGCCCGGCTCTACCGCGACGAGGCGCTGCGCCGCAGGCTGGGCACCGCTGCACGCCGCCATGTGGAGCAGTTCGACTGGCGCCTGCTGGCCGACCGAATACTCCAGCACATATCCGAATAACCACCATCAAAAAAGACATTCAAGACGATGAAACCATTCTCCATCTTCATACCTTCGTGGAACAACCTCGGCTTCCTGCAACTCTGCGTGGAGAGCATCAGGCGCCACTCCGCCTGCCAGCACCAGATCATTGTCCACGTCAACGAGGGCACCGACGGCACACTGGAATGGGTGCGGTCAGAGGGACTGGACTACACCTACACTGAGCGCAATGTGGGTGTCTGCCTGTCGATGAACATGATGCGCACCAAGGTGCAGACCGACTACATCTGCTTCCTCAACGACGATATGTATGTGCTGCCCGGCTGGGACACGGCTCTGGCTGACGAGATTGACCGGCTGCCGGACAACCGCTTCTTCCTCTCGGCCACCACCATACAGCCCCACACGCCGGCCGACTCCATCATCGTTGCCGACTATGGGGACAGCGTGGAGAATTTTCAGGAACAGAAACTGCTGGCCGAATACCGCCAACTGAGCATCAGCGACTGGATGGGGGCCACCATGCCCCCCAACGTGGTCCATCGCGACATCTGGGACCTGGTGGGCGGCTACAGCGTAGAGTTGACTCCGGGCATGTACAGCGACCCAGACTTCACGGCCAAGTTGTGGCTCTGCGGCATACGCTACATGAAGGGCCTGTCGGCCAGTCGCGTCTACCATTTCGAGTCGAAGTCTACTGGTAAGGTGAAGAAGAACTGCGGACAGATGCAGTTTCTCATGAAGTGGGGACTGACGTCGTCCACCTTCCGCCGGCTCTACACTTACCGCGGCAGAGACTTTGAGCCGCAACTCATCGACAGCCCCGCCACGGGTTCCCGCCTGCGCTGGCATGTGCTGCGCGGTCGGCTGAAGGCCCTCTGGTATGTGGTGCGTGGCACCTTCCGGCCCGTCTTGTGAGGCCCTATTTCTCAAACCGTTCGAGCAGCCGCAGTGCCTTGGCTGCCGTGGCATCCTCGTCCCAGCCGCGTCGGCGGGCATAGCATCTCACTAAGCAGTCGTACAGGTCGCGCCGGTGCGTCAGTCGCAC
Organism: Prevotella sp.; assembly: GCA_017483805.1. Taxonomy (GTDB): domain Bacteria; phylum Bacteroidota; class Bacteroidia; order Bacteroidales; family Bacteroidaceae; genus Prevotella. The sequence goes on along the minus strand of JAFUUL010000010.1, from coordinate 8,107 downwards.
CAGGTTCTTCAGGCACGCCTCGTCGGCCGGCATGCCGGCGGTGAACTTCGAGCGGTTGATGTCTATCATCGTGAAGTGATAGCCGTCATCCTCCTTCGCGCACAGGAAGTTCGTCAGGTTCAGGTCGCCGTGCAGCACCCCGCGGCTGTGCATCAGCAGCACCTGTCCCGCCACGGCATCGGCCAGGTCTCTGTCGAAGACCTCCACCTCCCTCAGCAGTTCGTGGCACCCCGTGCCCTCCGCTTCGGCACTCACAAAATAGCCCACGGTGAAGAGTCCCCACTTCCGGCACTCCATATAGGCGATGCGCTGCGGCGTCTGGATGCCCCTCCGGCTGAACTCCTCGGCATAGCGGTAGGCCCGCTCCGCCTTGGTCTTCCTGAAGAATGTGTAGACCACCTGCTGCACCAGGTTGACACGCTTGAAGCGCTTCACCATGACGCTCCGTCCGCCCACGATGAAGCGCGCCACGCTGTTGCGGCCGTCGTAGACCGTCTCGCCCTGTCCCTCCTCCATCAGCAGGGGCAGTCGTGCTATCTCGCTTGCCAGCGCTTCGTACTCAGGTGCTACCACTATCTTCATGACCGCTTCCTCCCTATCTTCTTCATCAGCCTGCTCAGGGCCGAACGCCGGTAACTGCGGCGCACCTCGGGCAGCAACTCCTCGTAACTGCGGTCGGCGTCGAGCACCACCTCGCCGTGGGCTGTGCCCACCTGGCGCGGCGTCATATAGTCGTCGCCATACTGCGTGCGCAGAAACTGCTCGTAGCCCTGCGGCACCGGCACCATCACCTGCTCGAAGGGCATCATCACCGTTCCGTCGAATATGTGCTTGTCCAGCAGGTTCTCCGTGCCGCTGAATCCCAGTTCGGCCACATACTGGCTTTCGCTCAGCGGCGTGGAGCGCAGCAGGTCGTCCACCTCGCTGTAGATGGTTTGCCAGCCCCGGCGGCTGACGGCCCAGCGGCACCTCAGTTTGCGCACCGCCAGCCCCAGTCGGCCCGAAGCCAGTATCGGCGTGTCCTTGGCCTTCAGGAAGTGTGTTATCTTGTGGATGCGCTTCAGCATGGCCTGGCACTGCTGCTGGTCGGCCGGCACGGCATCCATGGGGAAAATATCGATGAAGATGCCCTGGTTGAAGGGGCGGAAGGCGTCCGACGGCCTGATGCCCGCAGTCTGCGAGTTGCGCAACTGGGCGTGGGCCCGGTAGTAGTCGCGGTCAGAGTAGGCCGACTGCAGGAAGTAGGGATGGCTGAACTCATCGCCCAGTTGCAGCAGGCGGTCATAGTCCGTTCGCAGCATACACACGTCGATGTCGTCATCCCAGGGGATAAAGCCCCCGTGCCGCACGGCCCCCAGCAGCGTGCCGTCGGCCACCCAGCAGCGCAGGCCGTGACGCTCGCAGACCTCCAGCAGCCTGAGCAGCAGGTCAATCTCTACATTCCACACCCGCTTCATCTCCGCCGTAATCGTGTAGCCACAGCGGGTTTCCTCTTCCTGGTTGCAGTAGATGGGCTTATTTGCTTTGGTAGTCATGATAGGATAGGTTGAAGTCTACGTAGTGGAAGCGGTGCTGCCGCTGCTCCTGTGCCGGCGGCGGCGTCATGTAGTCGCCATACATATGGGTCAGATAGGCGTCGGCATGCTCCACGCCCATCACCTCCTCGCCCTCAAAGCGCACTGGCGTCGGCTCGCCCAGCACCGCCTTGCTGACGATCCCGTGGAACCCGTCATCATACACGCACACCTGCTGGCAGTCCTTGAACGGATACTTCGTCAGCAGCCGGCGCGTCATGCGCTGCAGCCGCTGCTGCCCCAGCACCTTGCGGCACAGCAGGGGCAGCCAACTCGTCGGCCCCCGTCCGTGGCGATAGGGATTGCGATAGGCCATGTAGACCGCCTTCTTCAGGATGTCATATCTCACCAGATGCCAGCGGCGCAGCAGGCTGTTCGCCGGCACCCCGTCGATGGGGAACACGTCGATGTAGAGCCCGCCCAGATAGTACAGGTGCTCGCGCTCTATCAGCGTGGTGCTGCCGTCCTGCACCTTGCCGAACGGCAGCGGATAGGCCTCGTCCAGTTCGCTGCACACAAATTCGTAGGGCCCGGGCAGCCATTCGTTGGCATGGGCGATGAATACCTCGTAGTCTTCGCGCGGCATGGCGATGTCCAGGTCGTCGTCCCAGGGGATGAAGCCACCGTGGCGCACAGCCCCCAGCATGGTGCCGTCGTAGATGTAGTAGTGCAGTCCGTGCTCGCGGCACACCTTGTCCACCGCCAGCAGATTGCCCAGTATGCGCTGTTGCACGCTCCTCACCTCGTAATTCATACTGCAAAAGTACGAAAACTAAAGCGAACCGCCAAACGAATTGCCTGTTTTTTGACCACCCCCACCTTAAACACCCGCTTCCACCCTGCTTCTGCTTCGGAGCGCAAAATCATTTTGGCTGGAGCCGCAAGACCTTTTGGCTGGAGCCGCAAGGTCTTTTGCCTATAGGCGCAAGGAAGTTTAAAGGCACCTTTCTCCCTGATTCATGCCTCTTCGTCCCCGGTTTCCACGATACTTATCCCCAAAAACAAGCATAGAAACAAACGTAAAGTGCCATCAGAAGCACAGTCAAATCAAGCAGAAGCAGGATCAGAAGCAGGATGGAAGCAGGATCAAAACACAATCCTGCTACCCCTAACACACTGAAAACAAGTACGTTGGCCATCAGAGAAGCAGGATAGCAGGATTGTCTTCATTTTTACCCGTATGTACCAAAGATCACTGGCCTCACAGTGGAAGATATAGAGGGGCTATAGCCATTACGGTAATTACGGAAATTTCTGTCCTTGTAAGATAAAGATCGCCGACCCTCACGGGCCGGCGACTTCGTTTTTTGCGGGCCTACCTACTCTCACGAGCCAGCGGCCGAATGTGTCATTTTATTAACAATTTAAAACATTTACTTTCCCCTACTTAGGGGACAAGTGCCGACAAGCGAGAATCCGATTCTCCTGCCCCAACGCCTTGGGCTACTTGCGATAAACCAGGCAAGACCTCACTCCTGATATGGAAATAAAATGCCTGCCCATAAATGCAGGATCAAGGCCCTGCCTGATTGTTCCTAAGTCTATGTAATCCCATTAGTGACAATTAACACCTAATCTTTGTTCTGCAAGGATCTCCTATCACTGAAGAACGCAGTTCTTCTTGCTTGACTCTGAGTATTACTTATGACATTTTCTATTGAGCCGGGATTATCCTTTTTAGGTATCTCATTTGATGCTCCCATCATTCCCTGCATAGACCCTAGATCTCTATTGATCTTGATTACCTGTTCTACCAATTGCTGTGTACTTTTGCTCAGAATATCTGTATAGGCCTCTATCGACTTTACTGCCGTTTTCACTGCATTCCACTGTTGGGAGGATTCCTTCATGGAGTAGAAAGAGTACATGATAGCAAATATTGACAAGACGATAGACAACAGCGTCGCTGTAAATGACAGGAATGTCATTATCCTGTGTTCGAACATCTGTATATTGGTGCAGAGTAGGGCAGCAAGTATAACTATGATGAGTAAAAGCAAACAAATAACCCACCAGAAGTGGGCAAGGTGAGTCTTCTTCCCTACCACTTCATCACTAGGTTTATCGTGCTCAAGATGGATTGTTGTACTCATTGTTCGTCTTTGCTTTCTGAAGTCACAGAATTAGTTACATTCTCTCTATATTCATTTATCACATCGGTCAATAACTTGATGAGTCTTCCAATAAGAGCATGTCCGTTTTCTTTGGAATAGACAAAGCAGTCAGCGACTATCCATGGCCTTTCGTCTATTTCCACTATCTTGGCCACTTTGAAACGTCTGTTAATATCAGCAATGATGTCTCTCCGCTCTTTTACTTCATAGTCTTCTATTTTGGGCAAAAACATCTGGATGAAGAACGGGTCATCAGGAAATGAGCGAAAAAGGAAATTAAGTTGGTTTACACTAAACGTGACTTCATTTCCATCTATTTGCGCTCTGATTCCATTCTCTTCCAGGTACTCGTCCAGTATTTTTCTCATTGCTTGATTAATTCATTAACAGATCTTGAATATTGGGGCGCAAGATGTGAACCCTGCGCCCCAGGATAAGATTACAACATATTAGTCCAGTGGCTTGCTAGGATCATATCCACTATCGCCACCAAAGATGTCGTCATCATCATCATCGCTCGTTGACACACTTCCGGCCATCAACTGAGCCTGCATCTTAATCTCAAGGACATCCATTTCTGGAGCCATATATTCTTTCATCTTCATTTCTTTCCTTTCTTTTTTGTTATACTGAAAGCAAGTTCGCCCACACTCACTTGCGAGCGTGAGCGAACTCTTATCAAGTCATGATTGATTACTTAACAATAATCTTCTTACCATTGCGGATGTAGATGCCCTTCTGAGTGGGTGCAGCCTGCATCTTCACGCCGTTCAGGTTGTACCAGCCGTCAGCCTCGACAGCCACGCCGTCGGCTGTGATGCCACTGATAGCCGTTGTGCTACCATCAGCCTCCTCGACAGTGATACGTGCCTCAGAAGTAGTCTTCAGCAGGAGGTAAGCGCGAGTGAATCCAAGATCAGGAGTATCAGAACCAATGTTCTCGAACTTACCGCCCTGCATTGCCCAGTTGCTGTAACCAGTTTCGGCAGCGGGAATCTGCAGCGTCTTGTAGGTTCCGATGAACTTAGCATCACCTACGCTCTGAGTTGTTGAAGAGTTCTTAATGACAACATCATCAAACTCTACATATGTGTATGTCTCGGTGTCAGCATCGTATGTTTCGAATTTAACATTATCAACAGGCTTAACCAAGAACGGCTGGTTAGCAGGAATGGTCTGGGTCCACAAACCGAACTTCACATTTTCACCGCTAGCAGACTTCAGCGTATTGAATACTGCATAGCATTCGATATCATTACAGAAGTCAAAAGGTTTCACGTCGAATGGCAGAACCATAACATTCCACTGATCCTTCTTCAGTTCGCGATCAGACAGAGTTACAGTGTACTTGATAGTAGCGTCACCAGTGCAGGTCAGAGCGGCATCAACAATCTTATCTTCAACCTGAGTATCTGCTTCATCAATGAACAGAGCATAGGTTGACAAAATTGTCAAATTACCAGGAGTGAAGGTAATATCATAGTTGCCGTTATTGTTAGTACCATTCTTCAGGGTAGCCTTGATAGAACCTGCATAGGTACCAGCATCACTTGTAATCTTGTGGTCGGTGCCAACATTTCCAAACTGTAGGTTGTTCGTTCCGGCCTGGAAATCGAATTCATACTCAATAGTCTCTCCGTCAAGCACACCATTCTCATTGGTCAACTTCGCATACTTGCGCAGCGTGGTACGGGTGTCACCCTTGTGCAGGCTCAAGTTAGCAACTGTCAGAGTCAGTGCTTTCTTAGTGATATTGAAGTTACCAGTCTGGTAGGTGATTTCACCACCAACGTAGTTACCCTTAGCAATCTTGTCATTTTCAACAATCTTGACAGTGTAACTGCCGACTGCTGTAGGAGCAGCAGACAACTTCGTTGTACCTTGATAGTACTCATAAGCAACAGCAGACTCGTTAATAGCGATAGGCTGATTTGCTTCATTGAAGGCAACTGCAGAAGGAGCAATAGCCTTGCCATACTCTGTCGCTGCTACCAGAGGAATAATCGTGAAGTTTGCACCATTAATAGTCAATGTAGCATTGTTCAGAGTGATTTCGTAGTTCTTCAGGACTGCTCTCTGAGCATCTGAAATTTTATCTGTACCATTGCCATTAGTGTTGTCATCAGGAAGTTTTGTCAACAGAATACCTTTATTATAGGTGCCGATGGGACTGTTTTGATTCAGTGTAACCTGTTCACCTTCTGCTGCTTCAGGGTTCTCAACGCCCCAAGCCAACTTCAGAGCACTCTTGATAGTAGTAGCCTCATCTGTGGTGATAGCACCAGCGGTGACAGTCTCATCTACATCCGTAGTAGCAGGATCGTCCTCAGCAAGAACAGGAATGACCAGCGCATCGGTAGCAGTCAGGTCTGGCATTGCTGCGCTATAGCCCTTTGCCTGGGCTTTGGGTGTCACGCTGAACGCCATCTTCTCGATAGTCCAGTTCGTAGGAACGCTGACGTTAGGCTCGTAGTTATCGATAACTTTTGCATTCACATTCGTACCACCTCTCTTATAGGTTGCATTGTTATCCAATGTAGCATGTACAGCATATTCAGCGGCATCTTTCTTAAGAGCGCTAACATCTGAAGAATTGACACTAAGATAGTTGTTCGCGATAGTAGCCGACAGATCTTTAGTTACCCAACCAGTAACGTAGAACTGTACGCCATCGCCAGTAGAGTTAAATGGAGTACCGTCGAATGTCTTTGTACGAGGAATGACCATAATGGTCAGAGCGCCCTTGCTGATAGTGAAATCACCAAGTTTGTTATTGTTGGCTGTTGCGTTGGCAACGAAGTTGGCTTTGGACTTGCTAGCAAAAGTAGTAGTGTAAGCACCAGCGTCGATAGCAGTAGTGGCAGCGTCAGTACTCAAAGTAGTATTTTTGTAGTTCAGGATAAAGTCAGTACCAGCAGTCAGAGTCATCTTGGCATCTGCAGTAGTACCATACTTCCAAACAACCGTATAGTTAGGAGCCTGATGGTCTGCACTATAATCGAAGGGGGTTGCACTTTCATAGTCAGAAGTTACGCGGAAACCAGTAGCATTTGCGGTTGTGCCATCCCATTCGCTTGTAACATCAAACACAATCTGCTTAATCTTCATGTAACGGTCTTCCCATACAAGATTGTAATTCTTTTCTGCTGACTCCTTCAAGGTGATACCTGAAAAACTAATCTTATAACCGTTGTCACCAGTAGTCAGAGGGTTAGCACCATCCTTGTCAAAGTTAGCATTCTGGTTTGAGCCATAAGAGTAGGTAACTGCACCAGTGTTCACCGAGTTGGCAATTGTCTCACCGTTAGGAGTTTTAGAGAAAGTAATAGGAACATCAGTAGTGTTATAAGCAATGCTACCGTTAGAAGGATCTGCAGCCTTGTAGGCCTTTACGAAGAAGTCTGCGTTTTTCACTTTAACAGTAATAGTACCCTTGTTGATCTTGAAAGACTTTACAATCTCGCCTTCCCATGTTGTCTGGGTATTACTTGCAGTTACTTTCACCCAGTAGTCACCAACATCCTGTTTGCTCAGGGCACCAGTAATTGCTTCACCTACTGAACCATTGTTGTCATGGAAATAGGTTACGACATACTTGTCTTCATCAACGTCCTCAGTACCGAGTTTAACCGAAAGGGTCTGAGTGTCTCCATAAGTAATACTTGGCGCAGTAACTGTCCAAGAATACTGAATGTCTGCAGCCCACCCTGCCAGCGGCAAGAGAGACAGCAACATCAAAATAAGAAAATTTCTTCTCATAATTTGAAATGTTTTTGTTAATAATGTGAATAATAAATGTTTATAAATGATTAAAATCTTTCTTAGCAGAGGGCACACAGAGGTGCTGGCCGGCACTCCCCTGCTGGTCATTACTCACATCACAAACGTACGGAAACAAAAAAGACGTGGGAGTATGTATCTCTCCGCGCTTATCCCTAATGACAGGCTCTTGCATTGCCCCTTAATGAGGATAAGCAACGTAAAGCCTGCCCACGCCGAGCGATATATATGACACACCACGACCATAGACCAATTGACAATCGTCAATGGATGATTGACAATGTACAATTGAACCACAATGCGACAAATCACGATTTGTCCCATTGCCCCATACATACGCAAAGATAGTATGCCCATCTTGTGGCATACACCTTATTATATATAAAAGGAAATTTGGTCGCAGGAGGATATAAAATCAACCCACGCGGACGCTTCTGTTGCATCACCGCTGCATTAAGATTCAAATTTGCAAGATTTGTCATTACAGACAGTAACGTTAAGAAAACGTCCTTTCGAGACTGGGCGTACAACTGCCCTCGGGTCTCGTTCCATCGATGTTGTTTTAACGTGCCCACCCTCTCATGAGCAGGCATTTCGGGTGCAAAGATAAACATAATTTCTGAATCGCCAAAGAATTTT
>JAFUUL010000072.1 GCA_017483805.1 Prevotella sp. | reverse complement strand
GTTCCGGACTCTGCCCCACGTCGCTGCCCATGCCCTTGTGCTTCATCTGCGGGCACGAGAAGTTCAGTTCCACGGCGTCGCAGCCAGCCTCCTCGGCCATCCTCGCCAGCCGCATCCACTCCTCCTCGGTCTGCCCCATAATAGAGGCGATGACCACCTTCGAGGGGTAGTCTTGCTTCAGCCGCCGCAGAATATCAAAGTCCATCTCCACGGGGTTCTCGCTCAACTGCTCCATGTTGCGGAAGCCGTAGAAGTCACCGTGGATGCCATTGCTGTGCTTCGCGTCGAAGCGGGGCGACACCTCACGGATTTCCTGCAGGCAGATGGTCTTGTAGAACACGCCCGCCCAGCCGGCATCGAAGGCACGGGCCACCATTTCGTAATTGGTGCACACCGCCGACGAGGCGAGGAAGAACGGGTTCTCACACGGGATGCCGCAGAACGTAATCCGCAGGTCAGGATAGTGGCTGTCGTCCACATCGTCGGGGTCGATGCAGCCCACCATCTCCTTGATGCGGACGGGGCCGCCCGGATGGATGCAGGCTTGCTCCGCCCGCTCCAGATCTTCGTCGGTGCAATCATTCACCCAGCGCAGTGCGGGCTTGTGGTTGTCAAAACGGATGGCACGGATAGCCCGTGCCGGGTCGCCCGTCGCGCAGGCCCTGGTGCAAGGAGCGTCCTCGCACAACAGGCAGCGGCTGGCTTCTTCGTAGATATTCAACTTCATAGGCTCATTCTTTCTTTCAATTCTTTCATTTCTATTACCTTATTTTATTTCCATTTTGACTTCCGTCAGATATTTTTTCCTGTCGTCGGGTCGCCCGACAACTCCGATTGCTTGCATTTTGCTCCGTCGGGCCGCCCGACAGCGTGCCGAAGCGATTTTTCATGCTCGCGGGCCGCCCGACAGCGTGCCGAAGCGATTTTTCATGCTCGCGGGTCGCCCGACAGCGTGCCGAAGTGATTTTTCATGCTCGCGGGTCGCCCGACAGCGTGCCGAAGTGATTTTTCATGCTCGCGGGTCGCCCGACAGCGTGTCGAAGCGATTTTTCGTGCTCGCAAGCCGCTTGCGAGACAGCCGAAGCACTTTTTTTGAGCCTGTCCGACGCTCGGAAACCTTCACGAGTGTCAAATCCGCTTCGTCCGACGCTCGGACAGCCCCGTTTCCGCCTTTCCGACGCTTTCCGACGTTCGGACAGTCTGCCGAGGCGGTTTCCCGCCCCGGTAAATCAGGTCGTTGTAGCCTCGGTCGCCCAGTGCGTTGGGGTCGTAGACCACCGTCACCAGCGGCGCGCTGCTGCCCTGGTCTGCCGGGTCCGGCTCGTAGATGGTGTCGCCCTCCTTGGTACACGCTGCCATCAGCACCGCCCCAATCAGCACCGTGGCGACCACCATCCATTTCTTCTTAGTCATTTGCATAATTCTTCCGTTTTTTTATTCTCACTTAATCACTACCTTGTTACCATTATTGTCCATGCCACCACCCAGTGCTTTGTATAACTGGATGTGTGCATCTATCATTTCATAACGGTGGGCCAGCAACTGCAATCGGGCTTCGAGCAGGGCCTGGCGGGCCATCAGCACCTGTAGGTAGTTCACGTCCTCGTCGTACTGCATACGCAACTTTGAGGCATCGGCGATGTGCGACAGTTTTTCCACCTGCTGCTCGCTGAGACTGATGGCACGGCGGGCATATTGCTCTGTGGCCATGATGTCGTTCACCTCGCGGCCAGCCTCTAACACCGTCTGGCGGAAGGCTACCTTTGCCGCCTCCTGCTCGGCCTTGGCGCGCTCCACCTCTGCCCGCAGCCGGCCTCCGGCGAAGAGGGGTTGTGTCAGCGAGCCCAAGGCGTTCATCAGGAGTCCGGCAGGACTGACAATCTCACCTACATCATTCGTCCACCCGATGCTGCCCGAGAGCGACAGTGAGGGATAGAGTGCGGCGCGAGCCTCATTGGTGGCATAGAAGGCAGCCTTCAGCGCGGCCTCAGCCTGGCGGACGTCCGGACGGCGTGCCAGAGCCTGGATGCTGACCGACGGGATGCTGTCGATGGCGAGGCACGATTGGCTCAGCGAGTCGCGGTCGATGTGTTGACAGGAACGCCCTAACACAGCACACAGGGCATTCTCGGCCTGACGCAATTGTAGCAGAAGTTCCTCAAGCGTCGACTCTGCTTCGAGTTTGGCAGCCTCAGACTGGTCGACATCGTCGCTGGTAGCCTCGCCCACCGACAGCAGGACGCGCTGCGTGGCGATGCTCTCCGTCCAACTGTCGATGATGGAACGGGTGTCGGCTATCTGTGCATCGTACATTTCCAATTGGTAGTAGGCGGTTGCCACGGTGGCTATGAGCTCGGTGCGCACAGCCTGCTCGTAGGCCATCTGCTCCTCAACGGTGGCAGCAGCGGCCCGCTTGGCGTTGCGCATCCGGCCAAAGGCATCGATCTCCCAACTGGCCTCTGCCCCAAGGTTATAGCCCGAAGAAGTCGCAGTGAAGTCGCTGTTCTTGAATCGTGAATTGCTCTTGCTGGCCGCCAGCCCTACTGCGGGGAACAACTCGCCTTTGGCTCCACGCAGGGCGGCTTTGGCAGCCTGCACTTGCAGATGGGCGGTCTGGAGGTCGCTGTTGTGCTGGAGTGCTTCGTCGATGAGGGCGACCAAGCGCGGCTCGGTGAATACCTTGCGCCACTCGGCGGGTAATGTGTTGGAGGCGCTGTCTGTAGTGGATTCACCTATAGCCCTGAGTTGTTCTTTCAGTACATCGGTAGCCGTAGAGTCAGCGTGGTACGAAGAGTAGGTCTTGCAGCCCGACAGCAGGCAGATGGCTGCCAGCATCGTCACCGTAGAGGTGACTTGGCGTGGCTTGAACCTCATTCCCGACGTTCCGTCGCCTACCCGTAGCCTTTCCTCCAGCGTCTGGAAGAAGATGAAGAACACGGGCACGAAGAGCAGCAAGGCCAGCGTACCCACCAGCATACCACCGACGACACACAGTCCTAACGTGACGTTACCCATGGCGCCGGCACCACGCTCGAAGATCATAGGCATCAGACCTACGATGAGCGTCAGGGCGGTCATCAGGATGGGGCGCAGACGTGCTTTGGCAGCACTGAGGGCTGCATCGGCAATACTCATCCCCTCGCGGCGACGCTCACAGGCATACTCCGTGATCAGGATGGCGGTCTTGGCAATCAGGCCAATGAGCATGATGATGCCCACCTGCATATAGATGTTGTTCTCCAGTTCTACAAGGTTGATGAACACGAAACTGCCGAGCAGTCCGAAAGGCACGCTCAGCATGACGGCCATTGGGATAAGCAGGCTCTCGTAGAGACAGCAGAGCACGATGAAGACGAGCAGCAGGCTGATGGCAAACACCCACGCCGTGGATGATGAGGACGAAGCCTCCTCACGAGCCGTGCCGGTGTACTCATAGCCATAGCCCTGGGGCAGCGTCGTGGCCGACACCTCGCTCACGGCATTGATGACATCGCCCGAGGTATAGCCCTCGGCAGGTGTCAGTTCTACGTTGATGCCCAGAAAGAGGTTGAAGCGGTTGAGCGACTGAAGGCCGTAGGT
>JAFUUL010000071.1 GCA_017483805.1 Prevotella sp. | reverse complement strand
GCATCGTACCTGTTTATCTGGGTAATCCGGTTGGCAATATTCTTTCAATTGTTGTTGCCCTTGGAGGATTAGGGGCTGCAGGCTATCATATTCCCATGCATCGCATGGGGAAGTCTGAGGTGTGTCACAATGGATTCTCATACAGTATCATGGTTATTCTTTCCGTCCTTTGCATCTTACTTGCTGGAGTTACTTTATTTAATTGCTGAAGTGTATGGATATTATAAGAGCCACAAAGACATCTGAGCAGGCAGGAGCCTATTATGTTCGCATACAGGCAATGGCACGGAAGCACAAGATTCCGCTTAACCTGGAGTTTGACGAGCATGACACGCCTAAAACAAAGTACATCGTCATCGTCGACGACTACCTGCCTGTGGCCACATGCCGCCTATATGCCATTGACAATGAAAGCGTGATGCTGGGCAGAATCGTCGTTCTGCCTGAATATCGAGGCCTGGGCATTGGTACGCTTGTTGTGAAGGAGGCAGAGAAATGGTCAAAGGAGTTGGGCTTCAAAACGTCTGTCGTAGAGAGCCGAGACAACAAAATCCGTTTCTACGAGACGATGGACTATGTGGCAGACCTGTCACAGAAGATTGTCGGCGAGACATTCACCTGTTACAGAATGGAGAAAATACTAAAATAACAACAAGCATCCACAGCATGAATACTACTATGCCTCACGATTCTTGGAGTAGAAGGCTATATTAAATGTACTACGCACTCACTGTTGATGGCGGATAGCCGTATTGGCGCTTGTAGGCGGTGGAGAAGTGGCTCAGGTTCTTGAAGCCGACGCGGAGATAGACGTCGAGGGGGCGCTCCTTCTCCTGTTCGATGAGACGGCGGGCCTCCTCCAGACGGCGGCTCACAATCCACTTCATCGGCGTAGTCCGGAAGGTCTGCTCGAACTCCTTCTTGAACGACGACAGCGAGCGGCCCGTGTAGTGGGCAAAGCCTTCCAGGTCGAGGTCAACGGTGTAGTTGCTGTTCATGAAGGCGGCAAGGTCTATCTTCCACGGCTCCACGAAGTCGAAAAGCACGCTCTTCAACTCTGGCATCGTCTCAATCAGCGTCAGAATGACCTCCTTGATTTTCGCCTCCATCAGCCGCTCCGACGGGTATTCCTTCGCGTCGAAATAGTGCTCCAGCGATTTGAACATACCTGTCAGCAACGGGTGGTTGGGTAACATGACATAGGGCGACTGCGACTTGTAGCGAGGCACATCGCCCACCACCAGCCCGTACTCGTTCATCGTCTTGCGCAGCATGGGCACCTTCAGTTGCAGGAACAGCCCCTTGAACGGTGTGCCGTCCTTCGAAGGATATTCAATCTTGTGCGCCCGGCAGTTGCGGCGTATCAGGTAGGCCTGTCCGCGCTGCAGATGCCTCCGCTTTTCTCTGCTGAGTACATCTAGTTCGCCCGAAATGACGTACACCAGCATATGCTCCGTGATGACCGACTCGAACTCCTTGCTGCTGGTCACCGTGCAGCAGAAGAACGTGTCCATGTAATTGTAAAGTTCTACGCCTGCTTGAAACATAATCTGTACGTTATTTGTTTTGATGTGGCAAAGGTACATTATTATATTTAATAACCGCAGAGCAAAGTACTTAAAACTTCTTAAAAAACCGCAGAGCAAAGCAGAAAAGACCGCAGAGCAAAGTGACTTTGCAAAATAATCACTAACTTTGCCACCGAAATCGGAAAGTAACAGACGATATGCGACAGATGATGATTTTACTGGCAGCAATGCTGCTGACTTGCTGCACCTCGGAAAGTGAGGTGAACGCACAGACGAACGACGGACAGGGTGCCGCCGTCTATTTCACCAGCGACATCACGGCTGAGTCGCTCGTCAAGATCTACGAGGCACTGGGCGTGTCGCCGACGGCTACGCAGCGTGTGGGCGTGAAGATTTCGACGGGCGAGTCGGCACAGACCAACTACCTGCGCCCGGACTTCATCAAGCCGCTTGTCCAGAGGGTGGGCGGAAACATCGTGGAGTGCAACACGGCCTACGGCGGCACCCGCATGTCCACCGCGTCGCACCGCCAGCAGATAGCCGAGCGCGGATTCAACGACGTGGCCACCGTTGACATTATGGACGAGGAGGGCACGGTGAACCTGCCCGTCGCCGACACAAAACACCTGCAATACGACATCGTGGGTTCGCACATCCAGAACTACGACTTCATCATCAACCTGGCCCACTTCAAGGGTCACTCGATGGGCGGCTTCGGCGGTGTACTGAAGAACCAGTCGATAGGCTTCGCCTCCACCACAGGCAAGGTGTACATCCACACCGCAGGCAGCCGCACCAGCGGCGGCATCTGGTATAATAACAACCAGGAAGCCTATCAGCTCGCCTTCCTGGAGTCGATGGCGGCAGCGGCACAGGCCGTACACAACTACTTCAAGCAGGAGGGACGCGACATCATCTACATCAATGTGATGAACAACCTCTCGGTGGATTGCGACTGCGACGGCCACCCCGCATCGCCAAAGATGAAGGACATCGGCATCCTGGCCTCCACCGACCCCGTGGCACTCGACAAGGCCTGCCTCGACCTGGTGTTCAACTACAACTCGACCTCGGGCGACAATGCCTCCGACCTGCAGCAGTGCATCAACCGTCAGCACGGCACGCACATCGTTGACTATGCTGAGCAGATAGGCCTCGGCACAAAGAGTTACCAACTCATCAGCCTCGACCAGGCCTCGTCCGTCGAAGGCACCCGCTCCACAGGCTCCCTCCGTTACAACGTCTATTCGCTCGACGGGCGGAAAGTGCTGACAAACGCCGCCAGTCTCGACGGCCTCGCCAAGGGGACGTATATTGTGAATGGAGAGAAAACTATTATACAATAAAAATAAATAGGATGAAAAAAGTATTTTTGACAGTCTGCCTCGTGGCAGCAACAATGACAAGTATGGCTCAGTCGAAGGTGTACGTGACAAGGGACATCACGGCTGAGTCCTTAGTTAGAATCTACAAGGCGCTGGGCGTGAAGGCCGAGGGCCGTGTGGCGGTGAAGATTTCGACTGGCGAGGGCTCGAACCCGAACTACCTGAAGCCGGAACTGATCAAGGACTTGATTAGGGAGGTGGACGGCACCATCGTGGAGTGTAACACAGCCTACGGCAACGCTCCCAAGGACAAACAGGACGAGCGCACCACGTCGGAGAACCACTGGCAGGTAATTGAGCGGCACGGTTTTACGAAATACTTCCCCGTGGACATCATGGACGAGTACGACGAGATGCGCATCCCGGTGAAGGACCAGAGCCACATCAAGTATGACATCGTGGGAGGCCACCTGGCGAACTACGACTTCATGGTGCTGCTGAGTCACTTCAAGGGTCACCCGATGGGCGGCTACGGCGGTGCGCTGAAGAACCTCTCCATCGGCTGTGCCTCACAGAACGGCAAGGCTTACATCCATTCGGCCGGCAAGATGGAGAAACTGGACATGCGCCGCCTGTGGACGCCAGAGTTCATCGGTGACCAGGACGGCTTCCTGGAGTCGATGGCTGCTGCGGCACAGGGCGTGGTGAACTACTTCCAGCGCGAGCGGGGCATCATCTTTATCTCGGTGATGAACAACATGTCGATAGACTGCGACTGCGTAGACCATCCAGAGCCCGTGAAACTGGAGGACTACGGCATCCTGGCCTCGCTGGACCCCGTGGCACTCGACCAGGCCTGTGTCGACATCATCAACCAGCAGAAGGTGACAGCGAAAAATGACCCCACCGACCTGCTGAACCGCATCGACCGCCAACACGGCACACACACTATCGACTGGGCTGAGAAAATCGGTCTCGGTTCAAAGCAGTACACCTTGGTTAGTCTGGACAAATGAGGGCAAGACGGTTTCTTTCAGTGCTCGCGGCATCGGCTGCGAGCATTCTTCTGGCTTCTGCTGACGAGTTGGCAGACTCACTTTCGCTTCAGGAGGTGGTAGTGACGGGAACACGCAATGCCGTGGATGTGCGTCACCTGCCCTTTACGGTGAACGTCATAGGGCGACAGGCACTGACGGAACAACAGCAGACGAGCGTACTGCCGACAGTGATGCAGCAGATGCCTGGCTTGATGGTAACAAGTCGCTCGATGATGGGCTATGGCGTATCGACGGGTGCGGCAGGCGGTATCAGTCTGCGTGGCGTGTCGGGCGGCGCAGGCCAGATGCTTGTGCTCATCGACGGGCATCCGCAGTACAATGGTGTGTATGGACACCCCATCTCCGACAGTTATCAGACGCTGATGGCAGAACGGGTGGAAGTGTTGCGCGGTCCGGCCTCGGTGCTTTATGGAAGCAATGCGATGGGCGGTGTGCTGAACATCGTGACCCGCTCGATGCATGAGGATGGGGTGAAGACGCATATCAACCTCGGCGCAGGTAGTTATGGTACCATACAGACAGAGGCTTCGAACCAAATACGTAGCGGACGCTTTTCATCTACCGTTGCCGCACAATACAGTCGTACCGACAACCACCGCCCACACACAGGCTTCGAGCAGTATGGCGGCTACGTGAAGCTGGGCTACGACATCAGCGAGCATTGGAACGCCGCTGTGGATTTAGACCTGACGCACTGGAACGCCTCAAACCCAGGTTCCGTGACGCAACCCAAACTGGAGAACGACCAATGGATTACGCGTGGTGCAACCAGTCTGACCATTGAGAACCACTACAACAAGACCAGCGGTGCATTGAGCGTCTACGACAACTTTGGGCGGCATAAAATCAACGACGGCTACAACGCTGATGGTGGTACGCCTCAGACTGACCTGTTCCGTTCGAAGGATGCCGTAGCAGGCGTGTCGTGGTATCAGAGTGCACAACTCTTTGATGGCAATCGCGTCACCGTGGGTCTGGACTATCAGCACATCTACGGACGTGCATGGTACACCGACCGCAAGACGGGCGAGACAGTGACCACCCAGCGACGACTGATGCAGAGTGCTCACTCACACGAGAATGAGGTGGCGGGCTACGTCGACTTCCGTCAGGACTTGACCGACTGGCTGACCATCGATGCCGGTCTGCGCTACGACCACCACTCCACGGCTGGTGGCGAATGGGTGCCACAGGCGGGTATCGTCGTGCGGCCTCTCGAGATGGGTGCGCTGAAAGCATCCGTCAGTAAGGGTTTCCGTAATCCTAACACCCGCGAGATGTATATGTACGGCACGGCCAACCACGACTCCCTGCATGCTGAACGTCTGTGGAACTACGAGCTCTCTTGGCGGCAGAGTCTGGGCGGTTTCTCGTACGGAGCCAACCTCTATTATATAAAAGGCGATAACATGATTCAGACGGTTGCAGGGAAGAACGTAAACACTGGCGAGATTGAGAACTACGGCGTAGAGCTGGAAGCACAGTATCGCATTGATAGCCACTGGACACTCTTGACCAACCACTCACTGCTGCACATGGAGAATCCCGTCGTGGCAGCACCTACCTATAAAGGTTTCCTCGGTGCGAACTTCAACTGCCAGAAGTGGAGCGTTATCGCTGGCTTGCAATACATCAGCGGACTCTATACCGCCGTCGGTGATAACGAACAGAAAGAGGACTTCTGCCTGCTTAATGTCACCGTTAACTATTCCCTGTGCCGCAGCGTCGGCCTCTGGCTGCGCGGCGAGAACCTTCTCGCTCAGAGTTACGAAATCAATCTGGGCTATCCCATGCCCCGCGCCACCTTCATGGGCGGTGTGAATATCTCATTCTGACGCAGATGGAACTGCTTCCTTAAAATCCTAAAATAATCATAAGAAATAGTCTCGTTTCACTTCGATGCGGGACTTTTTTCGTAACTTTGCCCAAAGTTTATTCATTATGAAAAAGGTATGTACAAGTATTCTGTGCGTATGTCTCTCACTTGGAGCATCGGCACAAAAGGCATTGCAGTTTGATGTCAATGCAGGTGTGAAGTCATCAATCGAACTGTTTGATGGGACGGCGGTTTCATACACCGCCTACGAACGACTGTTCTATGTAACCAATGTGGAGGACAGCACCTATCAGTTCCTCAACGTCTATGTGCCAGACGGGGCCACACAGCAGACGCCCATCTTCCTGCGTACATACGTCGGTGGCTATATGGCCTCTCCGGCAGCACAGCCACAGGCTGGTGATGCCACTGGCCGTGCCTTGAAGGAAGGTTACGTCGTGGTGATTCCCGGTACTCGCGGACGCGGCTCAACGATTGTTGCCGACAAGGCATACGCTAAGACGCATAAGGGCGTGAAGAAAGGTCAGACCATATATACTGGTCGTGCGCCCAAGGCTATCCTTGACCTGAAAGCCGCCATTCGCTATTTGCGCCACTTCGACAAGGAGATGCCAGGCAACGCAGACCGAATCATTACCGATGGCACGAGTGCCGGTGGAGCGATGTCGGCCTTGATGGGAGCCACTGGCAACAATCCTGAATACGCTGACATGCTGAAAGCGATGGGAGCAGCCGATGAGCGTGACGATGTGTTTGCCTCCGTCTGCTACTGTCCCATCATCGACCTCGAACATGCGGATATGGCCTACGAATGGCTGTACGGACAGACCGATTCCCGCAAGGCACTTGACGATACTCACAAAGGCTACACCAAGGAACTGGCATCGCAGTTCCCCGCCTACGTAAACAGTCTGAATCTCCGCAAACAGGATGGTACACCGCTCAATGCCGACAATTATCTGGACTATATCAAGAGCGAGATTATTCGTGCGGCTCAAATCGCCAAGAATGCAGGTGCCGACATCCCCGACAGCATCGGTTTCTCGTTCAGCAGTTCGGCGGGAGGCATGTTTGCAGCACCGATTAATGGTGGCGTTCGTCCGCAGGGTATGCCACAGGGAGGTATGCAAGGTGGAATGCCACCGATGGCTGGTCGTCCCATGCGAGGCAGAATGGGCGGCAATCAGGTAGGTGAATACATCACCGACCTCGACATGCAGAAATACCTGAACTATGTCGTTTCCACCCAAGCCCTGAAAGGCGTTCCTGCCTTCGACAGCCTGATTGGAGGAATCAATAGTGCCAGCGGCGAGAACGAGGAGTTTGGCGATGAGACAGGCAACAGCGTAAACTTCACCGACTTTACGGCTCAGAAGATAGCAGGCATCGTGAAGTAGGAATACATAGATGTCGCTACGGCTGATGAACAATGACTTCTCGCTGTTCCATCAAAGGCTCGACATGCCAGATACTCCATTCAAGGAAGAGGTCATCGGGCGCGTGATGCAGATATTTCTCTATGATCTCTGGACGGTGTACTCTGCCGAGATGTCGCAGATGGAAACGAACGATAACGCCGCCCGCATCTTCCTGCGTTTCCTGTCTTTGGTGCAGAAGGACTGCCGCCAGCAACGCGATGTGGCCTATTATGCCGATCTGCTCTGCATCACGCCGAAGTATCTCTCACAGGTGAGCAGGTCTGTCTCCGGTCTTCCTGCCTCTGAGTGGATAACCTACTACGCGACCTTCGAACTCGTCTCGCTGCTCAACGACCAATCGAAGACGCTGACCGAGGTGGCCGACCTGATGCGCTTCGAAACGGTCTCCCATTTCTCCCGCTACGTGAAGAAATTGCTTGGGAAATCGCCGTCGGAGTACCGCCAAAAATAAAACATCTTCCATTTGTGAAAGTTCTGCGGCAATCTGTATAACTACAGGTTGCCGTTTTCGTCGTACCTTTGCACCCAGAAACTTTTAAAAGTGTAAAGATATGGATATTTTTGAAAGACTTCGTTCTGGGGCTGACGTCGATATGGCGACGCCCGAGTATGCAGAGGCCATCAAGCACATGACCGACTGCGCCAACATCTGTTTTAAGATCAACACCACCGCTCCCACGCCCTAGCAGATTCGTCCGCTGGAGGAGCAACTCTTCGACGGTAATCTCGACCAGACCAGTTACCTGATGCCCCCGCTCCAGATTGACTTCGCCCGCCAGATGAAGATTGGCCGCGGCGTGTTCGTCAACCACTCGCTGACCTGCATGGCCGCTGGCGGCATCACCAAGGACGTTGCCCCTGGCACCATCGTCGGCGGCAATCCCGCAAAGTTCATCAAGGCTGCGATTAAGTGAGAGCATAGCCAAACTTGTTTTGAGCTCTGCCAAGCGTGAGCAGGCTCGACCAAAGGTCAAGAACATTTAGCGGCGTATTGACAGCATATCAGCGGGCAAAGATGTCAAAACGATGCATCCTCGCCCGCTTTTGACCTTTGGTCTTACTCCTCCTTACAAGGCAAAGCCGATGCGAGCATCGCTTTTGCGCTTGTTTCGTTCGTCGTTTCGCATATTTAACGCCCGAATCGCATCAAGTTTGCGGAAAAATGATTATCTTTGCCCCCGTAATTACGAATAAAACGATAACGATATGGAAGATTTGGTATTGACTATCCCCATTCAGGACGCAGCCTTCGTCGAGACGCTGGCAAAGCGCATGGGCTGGACGATGCGCCGCCGTCGCACGTCAGTCGAAAGGTTCATTAATTCCTGCCCGAAGACTCCGCAGATGACCGACGAGGAGATTCAGGCAGAGGTCAACGCAGTACGTTACGGAAAATGAAGATTCTGTTCGACACCAACCTGTGGGTTTCGTTCATGATAGGCAAGCGGCTCTCGTCGCTGGCCGACGTGCTGTGCCGCCACGACGTGGAGGTTTACGTCAGCGAACAGGAACTTGACGAAATCCGCACGGTCATAGCCCGCGAGAAGTTCGACAAACTCATTTCTGCCGAGACGCGCTACTACTTCTTCGAAATGGTCTATGACGTCTGCTTCATCACCGACATCACCGTCGAGGCCAAGTCCGACATCCGCGACCCGAAAGACCTCTATCTCCTTTCGATGGCCGAAAGCGTTCCCGTTGATTACATCGTCAGCGGCGACAAAGACCTCACCGACCTCAAGGAGCATGCCGGCATCCCCATTTTGAAGTATTCCGAACTGCTGGAAAAGTTAAAATAATATAGGACGAAAGCGCAAATGAGTGGAAAGGGCATAACATAAAACGGCTCTTTCCGCTCATTATTATAAACAAAGAAATCATAAACAAGAACGCTCGACCTTTGGTCGCTTGCAAGGCAAGAACTATCGACAGCGTGGGCGTTATCTCCGACGCACAGGGGCACTTCACACTGACGATACCCGCCGGGCATAGGGACGAACTGACCTTCACGCACGTTTCCTACCATGATGTACTTCATCGACACGGCGGGCGCCTCGCCCAATCAGGCCTCGCCGGAGCATATCGTCGCGCTCGACATGGTGGGCACGGGCTATGCCGTGGATGCCTTCGGACGGGGATGTTCAAACTACAGGGGTAGACACTTCTGAAAAATATTCCTAAATCTTCTGCCGTGTTCACTCGAATGCGGCAGAATTTTTGTATCTTCGCAGCCGAAATGAAACTCGACCTGTACATCAACGAAGCGAACGACTACGCACGCGACATCGG
>JAFUUL010000009.1 GCA_017483805.1 Prevotella sp. | reverse complement strand
TGCCAAGAAGCCAAGCGGCCTCTTTGCCAGAATGGAAGCCAAGGTGGCTGCCTTCACCGTGTTGCAGTATATCAATCTTCTCAATCATAAGCCTATAGGGCATGTTAAGTATGCATTATTTTAATTCAACCAACAGGTATAATGTGTCTCATCTTCTGGGTCATGCATCATTCGTAAGTTTCAATATTGTCGGTAGTGTAGCCGTCCCATGCTCCGTGCCACTCCTTTTTCGGCATGGCCGACGGATCAGAGAGCCAGCGGGTGAGCCACTGGCAGAGGGCACGGTCGTAATGGCGGACGATGGAGGGATAACTGCCATTGTGGTCCTGAAAGTCAGAGTCGAGGTAGGTGGTTTCCACGGCACCTGTCCCCTGTGTGAAGAAATAGCCGTAGATGAAGGGGTTATAGTTGCCGCAGTTGAGGACGGCATAACTGATGTGGGCTGCGCCGCCGTCCTGCATGGCAGTGCCCATCTGGAAGGCACGGTCGATGTCGATGCCCATGGCTGTACGGGGCAGGACGGTGGTGTGGAAGTCGGTGCCGAAATGGTCGCGCAGCACTTCGTAGAGGCTGTCGGGATGGCTGTAGTCGAAGTTGTACTGCATCAGATAGACGGAACGCTCGCGCCCGAACTCTTCAGGACGGCTCAACTGGTAGTCGATGTGGCGACATAGTTTTTTGGCACCCTCGGCGGCACTGATGCAGAGTGAGTGAAGGCGCGGACCGAGCCAGTCGTAGCGAGGGGCTTGCTCGAAAACGGAGTCAACTACGTTCACGACAAGCACCTCGTCGGTGTCGCTCAGCGGCGTGTCGGCCAGATATTGCAACTGGCTGGCGGAAGTGAGCACCAGCAGACGGCGTTCGTAGGGCTGCCGGGTGTAGGGGCTGCCGCCCTGTATGTTCCATTGGCGCAACTGCTCATGCAGGGTCTCACTGTCAGAGGTGGTCATATAGCGCAGTTGCACGCGGTCGTAGTCAGCCTCACTCAGTTGCCCGTCGAACTGGAACAGTCCGGCCAGCAGGCGGTCGGCATAGCCTTGGTCGCCCAAGTCTCTGGGCGCAAAGACGATGCAAACCTCCACACCGTGGTTGCTGACGGGCGGCTCCTCCGTCGGGGTGTCGTCGCCGTCGCTTCCGCATGAAGTGAGCATCAAGAGGGTGAGGACTGCCATCAGCACCACGATGATGGCGGTGATGGCATAGAGCAGGACATCCTCCCAGTGGCTTTCTATCCAGTAGCAGAGGGTGTTCAGTCGGTCGTGGCGCTCGCGGAGCCGCCAGAGCAGGGAGGTATGGGCTTGTTCTTTCATCGTGGCAGCGGGGTTAGAGCAGACTGATCAGGCGGTAGTGCCTGTTCATGAGTTTCACTTGCTGACGGGTCTTTCGGGTCAGGAGATGTTCCTCGTGGTGCTTGATGCGGATGAGCCACACGGCGATGGCACCGAGCACGATGCCCAGGGCGGCAAGCAGCAGGAAGAGGGGAATGTGGATGTTCATGTCTCGCAGAATTTGATGGTTTCCTTTGTGCGGATGCCCTTCTGGGCGAGTTCGCGGGTTAGCGTCTCAATCTTCTCGGTTTCGTCGGCAATGATTTCGTCGCGACGTTGCAACAGGCGATGCCGTCGCTTCATCTGCAACAGCAGCACTGCCACCATGACTGCCAGCAACAGCACGATGGCTGCCACTACGAGGAGGATTTGGTCTTGTTTCGTCATATCGCTTGCGTTTTGATTTGTGCTGCAAAATTACGGCTTTCCGCGCGTATATACAATAGTTTACACGAATGGTCAAACGCTCTGACACGAATGGTACAACGAAAAAGCCCCGAAGCGGGGGCTTCGAGGCGATGGATATGAGATGAGGAGGGGTTTTAATTCAGTTGGCGGAAGTCGGTCGGTGTCATCATGTACTTGGCCTTGAAGTAGCGGCCGAAGACGTTGAGGTTGGAGAAGCCGCTGGCGGTGGCCACTTCGCCGATGGACAAGTCGGGGCGTTCTCTGAGAAGGCCGCAGGCGTGCTCCAAGCGCAGGCTGCGGATGAACTCTGGCAGCGACTTGTAACTGCTGCCCTGCGCAAAGGCTGTGCCTATGAGGTGGTCGCTCAGGTGGAAACGGTCCGACAGCATCTGTCGCCCTATGGCGGGGTCAAGGTACAAGCGTTCATGGATGATGACATCGCTGAGATAACGGAAGAGGGAGGCCGGGTCTGAGGTAGGAGCCTTGGAAGCCTCCTTCGCCTCCTCTTCCCCAGCGGGACTTGGGGCGGCCCTAAGTTCCATATACATCTTCTTATAGTCCAATGTCTCAGCTATCTGTTCTGCCAACACGCGGTTCTTCTGATGTTCACGCCGCCGCTGACGGATGGCGTAGGCTGCGAAGAGCATCGCCACGAGGGCTGCAATGCCGATGCAGAGAGCCACGATAAAGACATGGCGGCGTGCCGTCTTCTGCTGCTCTATCTCCTGCTGCTGTTCATGGGCATGGAAGCGGGCAGCGTAGAGGTGGGCCTTGCCGCGGAGCAGACGCTCCTGGAGTGTGTCGTTGATCTCTTCGTACTGGTGGCGCAGCCGCAGGGCTTCGTCCTTTCGCCCCTGTGCTTCGGCAGCCCTGGCGCGGTAGTGGAGCATAGTGGCATATTCGTTGTTCACGGTATCGCCCTGCTCGCGCAGCCCGGCAGCCACTTCGCCATAGATGGCCTCCATCTTGTCGTAATCGCCCAGCAGGTACAGAGTCGCTGCTATCTCCTTTCTGCCTTCAAGGGTCTTGCATAGTTCACCACGCTCAAAAAGGTCCAGATAATGATGGGCTTTGGACCTATCGCCGATGTTGGCGTATGCTTCCGCCATGAAAACGTATGCCTGTGAACGATAGAAATCGATGTATCCTGGTCGCAGGTTCTCTGGTATCTCACGATAAGACCCGTCGTGGAACTCATCCGGGTGCTGCTCGAAGTCGGCCATAAGGTCGAGCATGACCTGAGCCGCCTGGGGAATCTCGCTGTAGCGCTCTACCGTTTTGAGTACGTTGACCTTTCGCTTGAGAGCGATGACAGTGGCATCCATCTCGTTGAATTTCCGCTTGCCGCTGAGCCCAGTGATGACGCTGTCGATGAGGGCAAGTCCCTCCTCCGCTTTGCCCAGGTTAGCGTACGTCAACCCGATGTCAGTCTTGTAGCGCAGCACTTCGGTCTCCATATCAGCATACACTTCGTCTGTCTGTTGCTTTTTTTCCTGCTGTCGGCAAAGGTCTATCATCTGTGTCGTCCAGTGGATGATCTGCTCATCGTCGTGATAGGCGCGACAGGCCCTGATCAGCATCTCCAGCACGTTTTGCCTGTAATCGAGGTCGGTCTTGGCCACGTCGAGGGTCATCAACCGCTCACCGATAATGATGGCCGAGTCGAGCCTTTCGCCTTCCAGTGACTGTGCATATATCCTGGCACGCATCAGGTCGGCGTGCCAGTCGGGCAGTGCACCACGCTGCCTGAGCGAGATTCCCGCTGGCGCGCCTACCCGTAGCCTTTCAATCATCAGCATCGCGCTGTCGGGATTGCTGATGGCTACCGTCAGCACCTCCTTGTAAAGTTCCCCCAGTTCCTGGGAAGTCGCCGCCTGCTGCTCTGCCGGCCCGTGACAACTCACAAAGGTCAGCACAGCAAACATGCCTATGATATATATGTACTTAATGGCTCTCATACTGAAAAACGGTGCAAAGTTACACATTTTTTGCGAATTTAGGATTCCATCAACTTCTTTTAACCTCTTTTTTGTGACATTTTGGCAGAAATAGAATGAAAACATTGCGGATTTCAAGAAAAAGTCGTAATTTTGCAGCGGATAAAGTAATATATGGATATGCGCGACATTAAAGATATAGCAAGGTACGTGGGTCTGTCTCTCATTGCAAAGGGGCTTACCGTTAGTCCGTTG
>JAFUUL010000070.1 GCA_017483805.1 Prevotella sp. | reverse complement strand
CGCAATGACTATGGCGTGCTGGGCAGTATCAATTTGGGTGTTGGCACCTATGGTTCTGAAGCCGTCAGAATAATAGAAGGTCGCATCCCGCAGCCGTTGCAGGGCATAGTGTTGAAGCGAACGTCGCAGTCTATTGCCTCAGGCGAGCAAACTGTCATTGCAGTTAAACCTGTTCCGCTGATGGCTGACTATAATGTGCTTACCTTCCAGAGCAGTGACGAAGCCGTGGCTACGGTGGATGAACGTGGTGTGGTGACTGCCCATAAGGATGGTGTTGCTGTTGTTACGGTTGTCATCACCGATGACAATCGAGAAAGATATGAGGCACAGTGTACCATCAATGTTGGTGAGGCTACGGCTATTAGTGACATTCCTGTCGCTGACACTTGGCAGTTGAAGGTCGTTTCTGGCTATAGAAGTCTGCATATCTACGGTATACCAAAAGGGCAGGACGTCATGGTATATAGTGCATCTGGAAGTTTGGTTTTGCGAGGCCAGATGTCAACAGATGAACTGCAAGTGGCTACACCGCAGCGCGGTATCTACATCGTAAAGAGCGGTAGGCAGGTGCGCAAGGTGGCCACACGCTAGTTTGACTGTTTGCCTCTATGCCCATGCCTGACATCCATAGGTTTGGTTCGTCCTGGCTTCAACCGATGTGAATGGAGGACTGAGGATAATTATCTGGGAAAAAGTTGGCTGATTGGGAAAATCTTCGTACCTTTGCCATCAAATCAGATTAAAGAAATGGCTGCACACAATGAACTTGGGAAGTGGGGCGAGGAGGTGGCTGCTGCCTATCTGGCGGAAAAGGGCTATGTCATCCTGCACAGGGACTGGAAGTCGGGGCATCGCGACCTGGATATCGTGGCCCGCGACGGCAGGCAGATTGTCTTCGTGGAGGTGAAGACTCGCCGGAGCAACTACTTCGGCGAGCCGCTGGAGGCGGTGGACTACCGGAAACAGATGAACCTGCGGCGGGCCATGAACCACTACCTGAAGTTCTATCGCATCAACGATGAGGCCCGCTTCGACATCGTTTCCGTGGTGGGAACGATGGAAGCGGGGCCCCAGATAGAACATATTGTCGATGTGCCGCTTTAGTTATAGAGGCCGACCGACAGGCCTACGGTCTTGCTGTCCAGGTGTCCGCAGGCTGTGCGGTCGGTGCGCAGATTGTCACCATAGGCCTTGACATACCACAACGACTTGGTCTTCTTGATGGTCAGGGGGAACTGGTATTTCAGTTCCAGATGGCCGCGCCAGTAGTTGGCACGATAGTACTCCATGTCGGGCAGGAGCACCTGCTGGGCATACTCCGTGGTGGGGTCGGCGAGGTTCATCTCTACATTTTTGGCGAGATGGTAGGTGCCCGTCAGGTCCAGCCATAGGCTGTTCTTGAGCAGGGCCTTGCCACCCTCGAGCGTGAAGTCGAAGTGGTCGTATTGCAGATCGGAGAGAGGCAGCAGGTGCTTGTTCTTGGTGCTGCCCACGCCGAAGCGGAGTCCGGCGTAGCCGTTGATGTCGGTGCCGCTGACAGCGGAGGCCCGATAGTGGATGTCGGCATCGAGGGTCTTCACCTGATAGCGCTTGCGGAACTCGATGAGCGTCTCATAGTGGTAACTGGTGTAGCCATGCTCGGCGTCGCGCTCTTGGATGAGTTGCTGGCGGTACTCGTCGGCATAGCCCTCGGTGAAGTTCATCGCGAGGTCGACCTGATGGAGCAGACTGCCGCTGCGGATGCGGTTGTATGAGTTCACCCTGTATTGATAAGAGGTGTACTTGCCCGGCTCGTATTTGTAGGTACCCCAGATGTTTTCCGCTCCACGGGCGATGCTGACCGACGTGAGGCTGTTGAGCCCGTCGGCCTGATAGCCATAGTTCAGTTCGGCACCAAACTGATGGTTCACCCACTCGCGGTTGTAGCCGCCATAGCCGCCGACGATGCCGGTGGCCTGTTCCATGCCCGTCATCTGCCAGTACATCAGGTTAGGGTCGGTCTGCACGGTGGTGATGTTGGGAATCTTCTCCTTGCGGCGGTCGTAGAAGCCGCTCAGGCCCAGCGTGTGGCGGCCGAAGGTGTAGGTCACGGCGGGAGTCAACTTATAGTCGAGCAGTTCGGAGCGGGAACGCGGGTCGCGCAGACGGCTCAGGTCGCCCACCTGGTAGTCGATCTTCATGCCGAGCGTCAGTTCGCGGTCGCCCCCCTCGCTGGCCAGCGGGATGGGGATGGTGCTGATGGCGGCGGTGAGGTCGAAGTCCTGGGTGTCGTATTTGCCGCGTACGCTGCTGCCCCCAAAGAAGGGGTCGGAGTTGTAGGGGCGCATCACGTCGCACCAGGCGCGGTCCTTGGTGCGGTCCATGTCGAAGCGGAAGCGGCCGTAGCCCACCAGATACATGCCTATCTTCTGATAGCGCTCGGTCTGGAAGGTCAGTTGGTTGCGCTGTCCGCCTTCCTGCACGCGGCGATAGTCGCCCTCGCGGTGCTCCAATGTGAACTCGGCGTATCCGCGGTTCTGGCTGTTGTCCTGGCCCAGGCCGGCGGCATTGTCGGTAAGCCGCCACAACTGGGTGGCGTCGGCATAGCGATAGGCTGACTCCTGGGCTTGGAGGGGGAGGGTGTTGGCATGATATGCCAACATACATAACATGAGGGCTGTCTTATTCATCGTATTCGCGGGGCTTAATGGTTGCTGATGTCTGGAAGTCGTTGCTCGAGTTGTTGGTGTCGGTGAGGATGGTGTGGCCGTCGGCTGCTCGCTTGTTGGTCTTGCGATAGACCACCTCGCCGTTCCATCCGCTGGCAGCATTGATGTAGGTGTAGCCGGCATCGATGTCGTCGTAGAGGCGCTTGGTCTTCACGTCGATGCCCGTGGCCTTGTTGCTCAGCACCTCCACGCCGTCGATGATGGTGCGCTTGGGCACCAGCATCCACTGGTTGCCGCTGCTCTTGCCATAGGCGTACGTCTTGGGCCAGGTGGTGACATCCTCATCGGTGCGGAAGATGACCAAGCCGCACGGACCACTCTGCACCAGGTTCATGTTGGAGACAGCAGCATACATTGAGTAGACCAGTTCCTGTGCCGGCGTGGCAGGATTGTTCTGGGTACGACCGCTCTCGTCCTTTGCCTCGAAGTCGGCATCGGTCAAGTCGTTCTCCATCGTGTTGTTGTCGGTATGGTCTACGGCACTGTTCACGATGAGCACCGTGCCGCCGGCAGCCACCTTGTGGCCCGATGCGGCAGGAATGCGGAACACCTGCTTGAGCAGTACCACTGAGTCGGCATAGGCCTCGTGCAGATTCTCCAGCGTGAAGGCCTGCTTGCTCTCGGCCTCCACCATCCCGATGTAGAGTCCGGAGACGTCGACCTCCTGGTCGCTCTGGTTATAGAGTTCAATATACTTGCCCGCCATGTAACTGCGGTTGTTCAGGTCTTTCGAGCCGGCATAGTAGATCTTGCCGATGATGATGTCGCGGTTGATGCTCAGGTTGGTGGTCAGGGTGATGGTCTGCTCCTCCTTGATGAGATGAGAGTTGAGCGAGCCGCTGATGGTGCAGCCGCTGACCACCTGCTGGTCGCCGGTGAGTTGCTGGTATTCTTCGGCCGTGAGTTCCCACGAGCAGGAGATGTCGTAGACGTCGGGCACGATGCCGCGGAAGGTGGCGATGCCCTGTGCATCGGTGACAGCCGTTAGGACCTGGCCGCCCTGCATCAGCCGTATTTCGTGGCCTTCGAAGTCGTTGGCGGTGAATTCCTCGGGCATGGCCAACTGGACGCGGGCCGAGATTTCCTGTGTGGCATCGCTATAGTCGACGCAGGCGGCGAGGAGGCACGCCGTGAAAAGATATAGAAGTCGTTTCATAGTTACAAATTCAGATAAAGTTCTGCACCAAATTGGAATGTACCAGTATTGCGCTGCGAGAGCGTCGTGGTGTTGTTGCCTTTCAGGAAAGGCTCGTAGAAGAGTGCGTTGTTCACATAGAGCGACAGTCCGCCCAGCCGGCCCAGTTCCTTGGTCAGTCGGGCTGACAGGTTCCAGGTGACGGGGTTCTTCGTCGGCTGGTTGTCGGTGTGGCTGATGGCCAGGTCGGCTACGTTGATTACCCCACCGTCGTAGGCGATGGTCGGCTCGCCGCTGAGGCGATGGTAGGCCAGGTCGGGCGTGATGTAGGCGATGGGCTGCTTGTCGGCCACGTAACTCCAGTTGCTGTCGTGCCAGATGGCCTGTGCGGTGAATGAGGCCACCATGCTGAGTGCCGGTATGTGGGTGACGGCCCGCAGCGTGTTGACGAAGCGGCGATAGCGGTCGAAGTCCTCACCCTCGGGATAGACCACCTTGAAGGGCGTGAGGCCTACGGCCTGATAGTAGGGTGGCAGCAGGGCCGAGCGCACCGACTGCGAATTCATGTCGGTCGACCAGGTCTTGGTCTCGCTCCAGGCACCACTCAGGTAGAAGTTGGTGCGCAGCACCTTCACCTCGCCCAGGTCCATGTCGAACTCGATGCCCCGGTTCACGGTGGTGTTGGTGTTGCCTATCTTGCCTGTGGTCATGTAGACCAGATACTGGGCCACATCGGCAGGATTGCTGATAGTGGGGTGCTGAGCGTCGAGGGTGTAGCGGTTGTAGTTGTAGGTGAAGTACTCCGTGGCGGCACCGAAGCCGTTGGGCGTCTTGTCGCGATAGGCCAGCAGGCTCAACTTGCGGTTGCCGGGCAATTTGATGTCCAGTCCGGCCTCAATCTTGGTCGTGGTGGCATTCTTCAGTCCGGTGGAGCGCTGCACGTCGTAGACCTGTGTGTGGTAGTTGAGCACCTGGGCCGAGCCGTCCTGCGGCATATAGTTGGCGGCCACGCGGTCGTCGTATTTCTTGTCAGGATAGAGATAGTTCAGGCCTGGCGTCTTCGAGTTCATGCCAATGCCGCCGCGTATGTCGAGCCACTGGGTGATCGAGAAGGCGACGTTCAGGCGGGGCGACAGGGCCGTGGTGGCCAGGTCGGAGAAGGGCTGCAGGGCCGTGAAGCGCAGGCCGAAGCCGATGCGCAGTCGGTTCACCTTATTTATATTATAGGTGAACTGATCCTCGGCATAGAAGGCCAACTGGTGCAGGCCGGGAATGTCGGAGAAGGCGCGCGGACGGCCGTTGCTGTTGGGCCGATAGGGCAGGAGCGGGTCTTCGTTGTAGTAGCCCTTGCCGCTGTTCCAGTCGTAGTGGTAGTCGGCACCCAGTTTGAAACTCTGCACCGTCTTGCCCTTGCGCCAGAAGAAGTCGTCGCCAATCTTTGCAAACACGTTGCCGGGACGGCTCTCCGTGATGCCCGTGGCCAGATAGGAGGTAGTCATCCAGGGCACATCGTAGTAGCCGGTCTCCATGGCTGTGAGGATGGGCAGCAGGCCTGTCGAGTTGGCCACATAGGAAGAGTTCTTCGTGTCCGTCAGACCGATGGTGACGCCCAGGGTGTACTTCAGCGAGCGCATCAGGGGCTTGTCCATGCTGATGCGACCGTTGTGGGTCAGTCGGAAGGTGGTCGTCGTGTTCTTCGAATAGGTGCCGTCGTCGATGGCATCGGGGTCGTTGCCGCTCCAGTCCTTGGCACTCATGAAGCGGAGTTTCGTGTCGGTGTGCCACTTCTTGCTCAGATCCTTGCCGTAGCCCAGGTTGACGGTATAGCGGTCGTAGGAGCGCGTCTTCTGTCGCGGGTCTCCCCAGGCCTTGGCATAGTCGGCACTGATGTTGACGATGCCGGCCTCGCCCAGGTTGAAGCCCTTGCCCACGCTGTAGTTCTGCAGGCCAGGGTTGATCTTGGCCTTCGCCTGATAGGGGGTGACGCCCACCTTCGAGTGGACCACCACCAAGCCGCTGGTCAGGTCGCCGTATTCTGCCGACGGGATGCCGCGGATGACCTCCACATTGTCTATGTCGTCAGCCGAAATCTGGCGCAGGTCGGTGCCCGTGAAAGCCGTCGATGAAAACTGGCCCTGCGACAGGGCGCCGTTGTTGGAAATCGGCATGCCGTCGACAACGATGCTCGAACCGAAGGCCGAGGTGTTGTTGTTCACCAGCGTGCGCAGTTGCAGGTTTGACTGCTGGGTCAGGTCGTGGTTGCCCATTAGTTGGCCGGGTATGAGTTGCATCACGTCGGCCAGCGAGGTGGCCTGCAGGTGGTCGATGGCCTGTCGGCCGATGACGCTCGATGTCGATGCGCCCGACTCCTTTTGGCGGGCCACCACCTTCACCTCCCTCAGGGCCAGCGAGGTGGGCACCATCTGGTAGGTCAGTTGCAGGTCCTTCGTCACCTTCAGCCGGGTGTTGATGGGCTCGAAGCCCACGTAACTGATCTGCAGCGTGTAGTCGCCGGTCGGCACATTCTCAATCTTGGCCTGTCCGTCGACGTCGGTCACGGCCATGGCGCCTGAAGGCTGCAGTTGCAGCGTGGCCATGATGATGGCTTCGCGCGAACCTTTCTCTGTCACGGTGATGCTGAGCGTGTGGCCGTCTTTCTGGGCAGAGGCCCAGAGCGGGCACAGGAGCAGTAGTGACAGTAGTGTGGTTAGGGTTACATAGTGTTTGTTTTGCATATTGTGTTGTTATCTTACGGTCGTTCGTCGTTCGCGAATCAATTTGATCTGTCGCAGCAGGTCTTCATAGTGTAGGGCGTTGAGGCCGCTGCTGCCCTTGGCCTGTTGTTGGCAGAAGTCCTCCACCTGTTGCAGGTTCTGAAGCAGGTAGAGCGGGCCGTCGGTGGCGTAGAAGCGGTTGGATGCTGCCTTCAGGTCTGCCTCCGTGGGGTTGAGCAGCCCGTTCATGTTCTGCAGATACTGTCGCTGCAACTGTCGGCGGGCGCTGGCTTTCAGCGTGCTGGTGGCGTCAATGGGTTTCCACACCTGGGCAAACAGGTCGCCGAGATACTGCTCGGTGGGGTAGTTGCCCGAGGCGATGTTGGAGAGCATCGTGGGCGTCATCAGGCGTGTCAGCATGGTGGTCTGCAACTGTTGCTGCACATTGGCTGCCGTGGTTCCGTTCTTCGACAGGATGTTGTCGGGATAGAGCCATTCGGGAGCATCGAACATCTGCGTGCCGATGAACCTGACGGCCTCGCGCTGACGCTCCAGCGGTGTGTTGACGTAGGGCTCCTGGCCGGGCATGTTGTTGATATAGCGGCTGCCGATGTTCTTGGCCACATGGTTCATGTAGCGATTGAACTGGTCGGTGACGGCCTTGTACATCTCCAGCAGGTCGTCGTGCTGGTCGTTCTCCTGACGCGTCCATTGCGGCAGGTTCTGCATGATGCGCTGCAGGTTCTTGATGCCGTACTCCGAGGCCTTCACATTGTTGTCGCTCAGGTCTTCGGTCTGAGCCCGCGGATCCTCGTTGCGGCCCTCGCCGCCGAACCACAGCCGCTGGTTGCCGCGCAGCACGTTGGAGGTCTCTGTCATCAGCGCGTCTTTCTCTTCATACTCGTCCTTGAACTCCGGCCGCCACTGGTAGCCCCACTTGATGGCCCACTTGTCGTAGTCGTTGATGCGGGGGAAGAGGCCCTTCGGGCTGATCTTGTCTTCCGGCTGGGCCACGTAGTTGAAGCGGGCATAGTCCATGATGGACGAGGTGTGGCCGTTCTGCTCCACCCATTGCTTGTCGCGCAGTTTCTCGACGGGGGTGGCAAACGAGGCACCCATGTTGTGGCGCAGGCCCAGAGTGTGGCCCACCTCATGGGAAGACACGAAGCGGATGAGTTCGCCCATCAGTTTGTCATCAAACTTCATCGTCTGGGCGCGCTTGTCCGACAGGCCGCACTGCACCATGTACCACTTCGTCAGCAGGTTCATCACGTTGTGGTACCAGCAGATGTGGGCCTCGATGATTTCGCCCGAACGGGGGTCGACGATACGCGGGCCGTAGGCATTCTCCGTCTCAGAGGGCAGGTAGCGCAGGGCCGAGTAGCGGGCATCGTCGAGGCTCACGTTGGGATCGTCCTCGGGAAATTCCTTGGCCACGATGGCGTTCTTGAAGCCGGCAGCCTCGAAGGCCACGTTCCAGTCGTTGATGCCCTGGATGAGGTAGGGAATCCACTGCTTCGGCGTGGCGGGGTCGATGTAGTAGACAATCTGCTTCTCCGGCTCGCTGAGTTCGCCGCGCAGATACTTCTTCTTGTTCTTCGGCACCAGACGGTAGCGCGAGATGAACGACTCGTGCTGCGTCTTGTGCTGGTCGTCGCTGAAGCGGGTGAAGCGGTTGACGAAGTAGCCCACACGCTCGTCCCACAGTCGCTTGCGCATCGGCTCCTTGGGCAGCAGCACGATAGAGGTGTTCATGCCCAGCGTGATGGTGCCAGCCTTCGATGCCTCTGAGCGTCCGGCCGTGGCACTGTAGGTGCGGGTGGTCACCACTTCGATGTTGGTGGGGAAGACCTTCAGCGTGTCTATGTAGGTGCGGTCGTTCTGCAGCCCGCCCAGTTTCAGTGCGGTGCTGTTGGCCGTCGACAGGTTGGTGAACTTGCTGCCGCCCTTGAAGAGCGACGTTACCTCTACCATCTGGGCGTCTTTGGCCTCGTTGCGGCCTATCACCTTGAGGGCCATCACGATGGGGTCTATCGTCGAGCGTTCCAGCGTGCGTGAGATGTTGTCGCCCTCGTCGGCCAGATGGCTCAGCACATACTGGCGCATGAGCAACTGTGCGGTGTCGCGCTGCTCGAAGTAGACGGTCACGTTGTTCACCTCCTCACCGGGGAATTTGCCGAAGTCCTGGGGCACGGCCGTGAAGCGGCTCACGCAGAGCAGCAGGCGGCCCAGCATCGAGTCGGGCACCTCGAAGTAGTATTTGTCCTCGATGTGGCGCACGGTGAAGAGGCCCGTCTGGGTGAATCCGCCCTTCTTGACAATCTTCTCGTACTCCGACTCCTTCTTCTCTTCCTTTTTCTTCTCCGGCTTCTTTCCCTTCTTCTCCGCCTTCACGGTGTCGGCAGGAATAGAGTCGTTCACGATGGTGTCGTTGGGCATCGTGTACAGTCCACGTGCCTCCATGCTGGCCGCCAAGAGCAGCCCCAGTGCTATTGCTATGATTCGCATCTCAATTTTCAATTTTCAATTTCTAATCTTCAATCTTCAATTCTCAATCTTCAATCCTATAAGCCAGCGCAGCCCCGATGGCTGTGCAGAACTCTGCGTATTTGGGGATGTGGAAGTGCACCCGATAGAGTTTCTCCAGCATTGGGTAGATGTCCTTGCACTGCGGCAGCAGCGTCAGGTTGCCTATCAGCACGAAGTCCTTGATGCCCGAGTTCAGGGCCGACAGGATGGCGGCCGAGCCGATGGTCTGCAGCACCATGACGATGATGCCCAGGGCGATGTCCTCCTTGGGGGCGTCGTACTGTGCCTTCGAGAAGAGGCTGGCCGTGGCGTTCATGGGCAAGCCGGGCAGCGGATGGGTAGAGATGTCGCCGATGAGCAGGTTGATGTGGCTGATGTCGCCCTGCATGGCCAGACTCTGTATCTGCTTGGGATCGCGGGTGTTCAGCATCACACGGCTCAGGCCCTGCAGCGTGCCGCCGCCGATGCCTATGCCGCCAATGTGGCGGATGTCGTCGCCATCGCACTGCACGAAACTGGTGCCCGTGCCCATCGACACGACGATGGCCTTCGTCAGGCCGCTCTCGAAGCGGGCACCCAGGCCGTCGGCTATAAACTCGTCCACCTTCTTTGTGGGAATGCCGTAGACGGGCTCGTCGATGTAGGCCGCGCCGACACCCGTCAGCATCACCTGCTCCACGTCCTTCAGTTCTATCTTGTTGTCGTGCAGATACTTGCCGAAGGCGCCATAGAGCGATGTCACCTGGTCGGCAGCCGTGATACGGATGGGCGACACCACGCGTCCGCTGTGCAGCCCAACGATCTTCGTGGTCGATATGCCCACGTCTATACCTATTATAATACCCATAGTTCTAAAGAATTTTGCGCAAAGGTACGAAATAATTATGAATTATGAATTATGAATTAAAAAAAAATTAGTACCTTTGCCATCAGAAACCTAAGGACATGCATATCGCCATCGCAGGAAACATAGGCAGCGGCAAGTCGACGCTCACCCGAATGCTCGCCCGGCACTACGGGTGGGAGGCTCGGTTTGAGGCCGTCGACCATAACCCCTATCTGGAAGACTACTACCGCGACATACATCGCTGGTCGTTCAACCTCGAGGTCTACTTCCTGAAGGAGCGCTTCCGCGACCTGCTGACCATAGCACAGTCCGACCATACCATCGTGCAGGACCGCACCATCTTCGAGGGGGTCTATGTGTTCATGCAGAACAACAAGGCGATGGGCAATCTCTCCGACCGCGACTACGACACCTACATGGAACTCTTCGAGCAGATGATGACCGTGGTCAGCCTGCCCGACCTGATGATTTATCTTCGGGCATCGGTGCCCCATCTCGTGGGGAATATCCAGAAGCGTGGTCGCGACTATGAGCAGACCATGCAACTGGAATATCTGGAGAACCTGAATCGTCGTTATGACGAGTTTATATATGAGATGTATAAGGGCCGTGTGATGGTGGTCGACAAGGATAGCCTCGACTTCCAGAACAATCCACGTGACTTTGCTCAGATTGTCGATCGCATCGACAGCACTCTCTTTGGACTCTTCAAATTGTAAATCGAATAATATGCACATCGCAGTAGCAGGAAACATTGGCAGTGGCAAGACCACACTCACCAAGATGCTGGCCCACCGATACGGATGGACGCCAAGGTTTGAACCCGTTGACAACAACCCCTACTTGGAGGACTTCTATGCCGACATGAAGCGGTGGTCGTTCAACCTGCAGGTCTACTTCCTCAACAAGCGTTTCAAGGAGGTGGTGGAGATTGCGCAGTCTCAGGACACCATCATCCAGGACCGCACCATCTTCGAGGATGCCTGCATCTTTGCGCCCAACCTGCACGGACAGGGCATGATGAGCGACCGCGACTTCGACAACTACAAGGATCTGTTCGACCTGATGATGTCGCTGGTCAAGTTGCCCGACCTGATGATCTACATCCGTTCGAGCATTCCCACGCTGGTGGCCCAGATTCAGAAGCGTGGCCGAGAGTATGAGCAGACCATGCGCCTGGACTATCTGGAGGGTCTGAGCCGTCGCTATGAGTCGTGGATTGAGGGCTACAGGGGCCAACTCATCATCATCGACGGCGACCACTGCAAGTTCGGCGACAATCCAGAGGATTTCAAGCAGGTGACAGATATGATAGACGCCAAACTCTATGGTCTCTTCCCGATGGAGTGAGAAAACAGAAACAGGGTGTACGTTGCGATGTACACCCTGTTTCTGTTTTTATTATTGATCGTGTGATTAGAAGTTCACACCGATGTTGACGAAGAATGCGCCGTTGTGCATAGAGAGATCGTCGTCCTTGGCAATGTTGGTGATGCCAAATTGATAGCCGGCCTCGAGATAGAGTTTGTTGTACTCGGCACCGCAACCAATCTTGATACCTACGTCAGCACGGTCGCAAAGATTCTTGAAGGAACCTTCTTTGGCCGAAACACCAGCCACAGTTGCTTTTGTCTCACCAGCAATACCCAGTCCGAAGGTCGGGCCGATATAGGGCAGCACGGCGATATCGTCGGAAGCCTGGATGCCATACTTCAGCAGGATGGGGATCTCCAGGTAGTTCAGGTCTACATAGTTGTTCTTGTCCTCGCGGGCACCACGCTGAGTGAAGTAGAGACCACTCTCAAGGAATACGGGGGTCGTGTCAGAAACACGCAGGCCGATGACGCCGGCGAAGTTCAGACCAGCCTTCGAACCCAGACCGTCGGGGGCATCGCCCGTCAGGTTCGATACGTTCAGACCGAGACGCATACCATAATATACTGTACTCTCACTCAAAGAAAAACCGCCGCTGCTGTACTGAGCGAACGAAGGTGCTGCGAACAGCACGGCTACGATAGCCACTAAAAATTTCTTCATAACTTTTGTCTTTTAGTTAATGTTTGATAGTAAAACTGCTGCAAAGTAACACATTTTTTCTGACATAGCCAAACATTTCCTTGTTTTTTTACATCAGCGAGATGCTAAACAGATAGATGACGGCCGCGGGAATGGCCAGCAGCGACGAGTCGAAGCGGTCGAGCATACCACCGTGGCCGGGCAGGATGCTGCCACTGTCCTTGATGCCGAGGGTGCGCTTCAACAGGCTTTCCACCAGGTCGCCCCAGGTGCCGAAGATGACGACGGTCAGGCCCAGGCCCATCCAGTGCCAAACGGTCAGTTGGGATGCATCGGGGGCATACTGCTCCAGCAGCCACCAGATGAGCACGGCGATGCCTATGACGAGCACGCCGCCGCCGATGCTACCCTCCCAACTCTTGCCGGGCGACACGCGGGGGAAAAGTTTGTGGCGGCCCAGCAGCGAGCCCACGCAGTAGGCTCCCGTGTCGTTCATCCAGAGGAAGATGAAGACGCTCAGGGGCAGCACAAACGAGTACTGACCAGCCTGCGGGAAGGCCAGCACGTTGATGGTCGAGAAGGGTAGGGCGATGTAGAGTTGGGGCAGCATGGTGTAGGCCCAGTTGTTGATGGGGTCCTTGGCCTTCAGGTAGAGTTCGGCCACCAGCAGATAGATGATGGTGATCAGATAGGGGATGAACACGGTGTCGGTGCTCACGAAGCCGCTGCAGTGGCCAGCCATCGCCAGAAACAGGTAGACGCCTGCCACGGTGGAGATGAACTGGTTGACCTGCACATACGGCCTTTCATTCACCAGGCCGCAGAACTCCCAAATGGTCAGTCCCGTGACAAGTGCAAACAGGAACACCATGGCCATGGGGTCCAGAAAACTCACTACGATGGCGGCTACGAAAAACACGCCGGTGATGGTACGTACGATAAAATTCTTCATATCTCTTCACTCTTTACTTCCTGGGCTTCCAGTTCCTTGCCCCGTTCCTCAGCCATGCGCTCTGCCTCCTCCCTCATCTGGGCCTCCAGCAGTTCGTCGGCACGACTGGTCCAGGGACGTTTGCCGAAGATGCGCTCCACGTCCTCGGCGAAGATCACCTCGCGCTCCACCAGCAACTGTGCCAGTTGGGCGTGGCCCTCGGCGTGCTCGGTCAGTATCTGCTTGGCGCGCTCATACTGCTCGTTGATCATGCGCAGCACCTCGTCGTCGATGGTCTTGGCCGTGGTCTCCGAGTAGGGACGCTGGAACTGATATTCGGCATTGTTGTAGTAGCATAGGTTGGGCAGTTTGTCGCTCATGCCGGCATAGGCTATCATGCCGTAGGCCTGCTTGGTGGTGCGCTCCAGGTCGTTCATGGCGCCGGTAGAGATATGTCCCACGAAGAGTTCCTCGGCAGCACGGCCGCCCAGCAGCGAGCACATCTCGTCGAGCATGGCCTCCTTGGTCTGCAGCACGCGCTCCTCGGGCAGATACCAGGCAGCGCCCAGGGCCTGACCGCGCGGCACAATCGAGACCTTCACCAGCGGGTTGGCAAACTCGGTGAACCACGAGATGGTGGCGTGGCCGGCTTCGTGGATGGCTATCGAGCGCTTCTCGGCAGCCGTCATCACCTTGGTCTTCTTCTCCAGACCGCCTATGATGCGGTCTACGGCATCCAGGAAGTCCTGCTTGCCCACGGTCTGACTGTCGTGGCGGGCGGCTATCAGGGCGGCCTCGTTGCACACGTTGGCAATGTCGGCACCCGAGAAGCCCGGCGTCTGGCGGGCCAAGAAGTCCACGTCTACGGTGTCGTCCAGTTTCAGCGGCTTCAGGTGGACCATGAAGACCTCCTTGCGCTCATTCAGGTCGGGCAGGTCTACGTGTATCTGGCGGTCGAAGCGGCCAGCACGCAGCAGGGCCGAGTCGAGCATGTCCACACGGTTGGTGGCTGCCAGGATGATGACGCCGCTGTTGGTGCCGAAGCCGTCCATCTCCGTCAGCAGGGCGTTCAGCGTGTTCTCGCGTTCGTCGTTGCCGCCCATAGCGGGATTCTTCGAGCGGGCACGGCCCACGGCGTCTATCTCGTCGATGAAGATGATGCAGGGGCTCTTGGCCTTGGCCTGCTGGAACAGGTCGCGCACACGGCTGGCACCCACGCCGACAAACATCTCCACGAAGTCGCTGCCCGACATCGAGAAGAACGGCACGCCGGCCTCGCCTGCCACGGCCTTGGCCAGCAGCGTCTTGCCAGTGCCCGGAGGGCCTACCAGCAGGGCTCCCTTGGGTATCTTGCCGCCCAGGTCGGTATATTTCTGCGGGTTCTTCAGGAACTCCACAATCTCCTGTATCTCCTGCTTGGCGCCTGCCTGGCCAGCCACGTCTTTGAACGTGATGCCCAGTTCGCCGCCCTTTTCATACATCTTGGCCTTCGACTTACCCACGTTGAAGATGCCGGCTCCCATGCCGCCTCCACCGCCCATCCTGCGAATGAAGAACATCCAGATGGCCACGAAGAAGAGGATGGGCAGGATGCTCGAGATGATGAAACTCAGTATGCCGCTGCCCTGCTCGCGCTCATAGGTCAGCGAGCCCTGGAACTTGCCTTGGGCACGGGCACTGTCCACCACCTGCTCCAGACGGTCTATGCTGCCGAACTCCACGTTCAGAAACGGCGTGGTGCCCGTCTGCGTCTGCGGGGCCTTGTCGGGGAATACGGCAGCCACGCTGTCCTTCTTGATATACATCTTCAGCGTGTTGCTGCTCTTGTTGGCGATGATGCGCTGCACGTAGCCCTCGTTCATGTATTGCTTGAACTCTGTGTACGACGCATCAGTCGGAGCCGGCTCCATGCCCTGAAGGCCTCCCGAACCGCCAGTGAAGTAGAAGTAAGCCAGTGCGCAGATGGCAATGATGTAGAGCCAGTTCATGTTGAAACGTGGCATCTTCGGCTGGTTATTCTGGTTCTGTTCCATAGTTTTTCCTTTGTTCTTTGCTTAATCCAAGTCGGGTATTCTTGTCAGTGGCGCATCCTCCCAGAGGTGTTCCAGATCGTAGTAGGCCCTCACGTCCGGCAGGAAGATATGCACCAGCACGTCCGTATAGTCCATGGCCACCCACTGGGCGTTCTCCAGTCCCACCACGTGGGCCGGCTTCTCGTGCAGTTCGTCCCTGACCGTGTCGACTATCGAGTCGGCGATGGCCTCCACCTGTGTGGGGGAGTTGCCCTGGCAAACCACGAAGTTGCGACAGATGGTGCCGTCGATGCCGTTCAGGTCGGCCACGACAATCTGACTACCTTTCTTCTCTTGTATTCCTTTGATGATGCTCTTGATGAGTGTCTCTGTTTGTTCCATTAATATTAATTAGGTATATAAATCGACTTGCAAAGATAGTGCTTTTTATCCGATTAGGGTACAAAAATGGCTTTTTTTTGAGAATTTTTATAAAAAAGTCGCGAAAAGTTTTGGTAGTTCGCGAAAAAGTCGTACCTTTGCATCCGCAAATCGGGAACGACATCCGAGATGCCAAGACTTTGGGGTATGGTGTAATGGTAACACTGCAGATTCTGGTCCTGCCTTTCCTGGTTCGAGTCCGGGTACCCCAACAGAAGAAATCCGCAAGGCGCATCAACAACGCACTTGCGGATTTTTATACATCCAAATCTTTTGGCAAAAAGAATGTTGGAAGGGAGTATCTACGTTAACGTAGTTTGTCTATATTATCGCATACCTTCAAAACATGGTCTAAACCATAGAGCATTGACCCTCCGTCAATACCCATCCACTGAAATAGGGTCAAAATTTTCTGGTACTCCCTTCTAATATACGCCGTATATATAATTGCTTGTCCCGTTGGAAAACATAATGGCTCATGATGTGCAATACGGTTTCGCAACGTATTGATTTTGTCCAACTCGTTGAAGATGTACGATTGATTGATATGCAACTGTGGAGTGGAACGCTGCTTGAATGGGAATGCATCAAGCAAACTTTGGTTTGTCAATGCGTATTGCACAGGAGAGTACATGTACTTCCACATACCGAAATCCATCTGAGCAAGAAGTTTCGAATGAGAATATGTGTGTTGCGAATGAAGTTTTCGAAGAGCATCCGTAATTGTTCTATTGGTTTTGTGGAGTATTGGAAGGGTAAACATTCC
This sequence comes from Prevotella sp., assembly GCA_017483805.1. Lineage (GTDB taxonomy): Bacteria > Bacteroidota > Bacteroidia > Bacteroidales > Bacteroidaceae > Prevotella. The sequence continues at coordinate 48,245 of JAFUUL010000070.1, read as the reverse complement.
TCCTGGCGACACAGAGTCTTTGAGCCACTCGTTACCGAACTGAGGAACAAGAATGTCGTCAATGGCATTGCGCAATGACACTTCAAAACAACTGACGATGGTCAGCAGTTCCTGCGCCAAACGCAGATTATATCGATAGAGCGTCATGGCCTTCCGTTTGTCACCATTACACGCTTGGAGGTATCTGTTGAGTCGCTTTTGCGACATAAAATGCTCAAATTCGCGATATTTCATAAAATTCTTCTCAAAATATTTGGTTCGTATCGAAAAAATGTCTATTTTTGCATCGATGAATCCCGCTAACCTCTGGCCGCAAGGTCAAGTTAGTGGGTATTGTTTTATATGAATATTCCTGTATAGCTCGTTTGGATTACTTGCCGCTCCTGCTTCTTGAAGTCTATCTGTCCGCAATGAAGAGGGTCAAGGTAGTAATCGTGGAAAGGCGTGTTGCGGAAATCGCGCACCACAAAGAGGCAATACCTGTTAAGCAGTTCATTAGCCGTCGTGTGCTCCTTTTCTGTCATAAGGATGTTCCCGTTTCTTTCGTTCATGCCCTTAACTTCCACGTAGTATCGGCTCATGCCCTTTGATAGCTTGAAGTCGTAACCACAACCATGGTTTGTCATATCAGAAACATCAAAACCTGTGAAGATGTCTATTGTTGGATATATTTGAACAAAGTACTCTTCTGCCGCCTTGCCTGTTATTAGCCTATTGGCAGAGAATTCGTGCTTATTCTGATAAGATGAAATCGGAATCTGGAGGTCTTCCAAGTCAACGTCTTTGTGTGACAGGTGCGCCTTGATGATAAATGTGATTTGGTCGAAAGTCAAATCCTTTGCCAATTCCATGATGACCTTGCTTTGTGGCTTTATCTCCCTGTTATGCCATCCTTGCCTGCCGTTGGGAAAGTAAGGGTCGAACTCGTCCCTATAGTTATTGATGGACTTCGGCTTGATACCCAAGGACAATCCTAACACATTATATGCCTGCCTGAAGCCGGAGAACTCAAAGGCATCAAGTGCCTGCTTGTTAAACCGCGAAAGGTATAAGCCAATGACTATGCCCATGTCACGGTTGTCTAACGAAAGAAGAGTCTTGAGATTGCTGATGTCCATGATACTAATATTTCGAGCCCTTGTATACCGTTTTGTTTGGGTATGAATATATGTAGCTAAAAGTTACATCGTTGGCGTCCAATTGCGCTTTCAAATAATTCTGCATGCATCGATGTGCTGCTGAGCGGGCACCTGCAAGGGTTTTGTAGTCATAATACACTCCTGTACAGTTGTCATACATTCTGTACAAGTTTTTATCGTGATAATCTATTTCTATCAAAACCTCATTGTATTGGAATCCAGTGTTGATGTAATACTCCTCATAAGTTTTTTCACCATAAACAGGCAATGTTTTTCTTCTGTGTACACTCACTAGCAAGTGATAAGAATTTGTTGCATCCGGCTTTAGGTCTTCCGGAAGCTTTACCGGCCACCATAATGGAAATTGTTCTCCCTTTTTCATATTTACACTTATTTATGCCGCTTCGTAACAACAAGTATAGTCGTGAAAAGCACTTCGGTTATCGCCAAACAAAAGGCTCTTTTCGGCAAACAAGCAAAATACCAAGCGTATGCACAGCACATTCAATGAATGGAGTGCTTGGGGAGTGTCAGGGTTATGATATTGCTGGTGGAGTTCGTTATACAGTTTGCCAATCAGCTCACCTGCCTTGATGGATATTTCCTTTTCACGCCGCAATGGCGTTGTGTTGTCATCCACAAGGAACTTTAGCAAATAGTATTCGCGCTCCAAGTTTTCAAGGAGTATTTCCATTGGCTCGGCCTGGGGCTGGTCCATATCGTAAACCTTGAAGGATTTGAAGTTGCAGGTCACTGTCCAACGAGGCCACATCGTGTAGTTCAAGCCACCTATATAGCGCTGAGCCTGTTCGTATGGTGTCAACTTGTCACCATCACTTTGCTTCCCCGCAGTATCCAAATCCTTTTTCAGTTCCTTCTACTCAATAATCACCTTTGTTGAAGGGATATAGGCATCAATGAATTTAGTATTTTTCAGATGAACGGGAAGTTCAAATTGGATGAAGTTTGCAGGAACCTCAATTCCGAATATATCATGCAACAACTGATACCAGAAAGATTGCGTGTCACCCTTCTCATACCCACGTCCCTTCCATGTTTCCACGAATCGGCGTGCTGCTGCTTGTTTGTTGTTTGATATCATTATCTACTTTCTGTAAATGTCAAGTTCGTTATTCTTTTCGTCTCTCCAGTCTTTCCAGCCATTCGAGGAACCGCCAACACAGAAGACAGCCGCACCGCTGGGGGTGTTGAAAGCGGCATCGTTCACCACAACCAGCACGTCATCTCTACGCTCTGTGTACTCGGCTATCAAGGCTTCACGCTTTTGCTTTGTCTCAGGACGTATCTTGTCAAGATGCTTTGGATTGATTGTGCTGCCTTTCAGAACGGTCAGCGACTGGGCGTTGATGTCGAAGATGCCTTTAGCGTTAGCATTGCGAGTAAGTACACAGGATATAGTCCCCTCTGTTTTTACTCCTGTTTTTGGGGTATCAACTTTTGTGGACTCGCCAGAAGTAGTGATGCTATATCCCAACTTCTTCGCCAGTTCCACCACTCTTGGAGTATTCCCAATTCCCCACTGAGAACAAACAGCAAATGTTACTCCGTCTGCGCTGCGAAGAATCTCATTGTCTTTCATAAGAAACCTGTACTCCCCCACACCCTTCTCGCGGACGTCGTCAACGGTACGAATCATGCCGTATGAGCCTTGCAACTCAGGTTTGAATACTTGCTCCAATTCTGCAAATGTGGCTGACGGATGCTGCTCGAAATACAATTTCACCAACTGATGCACGAAACGGCGTTTTCCCAAAAATGCACCTCCATTTATCGAGTACTGGGTCTTATCATGCTCTTGTTTGGGCTTTGTTGTATCTGAACCTTGCTTCTGAGGCGTAGGAACGGGCGTAACTGCTACAGGCTGTTGTCTGTCTTTGGGCGTTGCTGTGAAGTTTAAAGATGCCAACATACCAACGATGTCGCTTTCAGAGAACGTGTTGCCATACTTTTCCATCAGATACATCTTCATGCCTTCTGTTATCTGGCCTTGAGCATCAGTAATAAGATGGTCTTTAATCTTGTTCAGACTCTCTTGATGGCGCATTTCCTTAATGCGATCTTCACAGAACTGAACGATGGCTTCCTTGCTGAAGCGGTCTTTCGAAAACAACTCCACGAAACGCGCTCCACGTTTGTTATCAAGTTCCAAGGGGATTGTCAGCACAGAAACGGCATTCTCGCTGTCAGGCTGATCATAGAATATCTCGATATGCTCTCCGATGTAGATACCTGCTTTCAGTTTTAGTTGGCGCATGTATGACACCAACTGATCTCTGTCTTTCGCAATCTGCGTATGCAAGGGGCGCTTCACCTCAATGACAAACTGCTTCTTGTCATCCTTCTGAATCAGTATGTCTGGCTGGATATGCCCGTTGTTGCCGATGGAGAGGTTCGGCTTGTTCAGATCTCGTTCTTATATCGCATTCAGCCCAAAAGTTGCAGTTGAGCCTCTATCGTTGAATGATACTCAGGCTCCTCCACACCGTTCTTCTTGGCTTCGCGCAGATAATATACGAATTGGTTCCACTTCTCTTGCATATCTTCTGTGTTTTTGTTCTAGTTTGCAAAGATAGTGCTTTTTTCTGAGAATAATGTGAATTTCTATCTAAAATATACATATTTTAATAGAAACATTTGGAGGATTTCTAGTAAATATAACTTTTGCGATTTCTGCGATAGTCGCCTGAAATAATATACTTTTGTCCGATATCATCTTCGGGTGTAGCGATCGTAGACAGAAAAAGTGCAGTGCTTTGTTCCGGTTGGTTTGAAGCCTCCAAACGGGGAGTTTGAAGGCTCCAAACCAACCGTTTGGAGGCTTCAAACTATCTGAATGGAGGACAGAGGATAATTAACTGTTGACGGGCTCGATGTCGATGCAGTCCATGCGGCAGCGCATTTTGCCTTGAGTGTAGAAGTCGATGCGCAACTGGTCGCCCTTGTGGAGCAGGAGGCTCTCGCTGACCTGATGGGTGGTCATGCCGTTCTGCTTGTTGCCCTGCCATGAGTCTACCAACACGTCGTTGACGGAGAGAGCCATCCACGCTTGGCCGGACTTCTCGTCGTAAAAGTCGATGCTGACCCTATAGCGGCCGTCCTCGCCTGTCCACACGCCGGTCATGGCGCCTGGCCCGGCTTCGCCCACGGTCACAGTGTCGTTGCTGGCCTTGAACCACGAGCCATCCTGGCGCTCCAGATAGGCGTAGGCACTGCGGGCCAGATGTTCCAGTTCCGTCCGTCCCGTCTGGATGTTGCAGGCAGGAGCAGAGAAGGTCCAGATGTCGCCTCGAATGGTTTCGCCATCGCTGGTGACGGCATCCACCCGCCAGTAGTAGGTCTGGCCATAGAGCAGGGTGCCTGGATTGCAGGTGGTGGCGGCTGTCGACGCCACGAGGTGGCTATCCAGGTCGTTGGCGGCAGTCGACAGATACACCTTATATATTTGAGCGTCGGCGGCGGGCTGCCAACTGAGGCTCATCGGCGCCGTCATTGCGTTGGCGGCGGTGGCTGCTCGCAGTTGAGCGTTGCGTTCGCCGTCGGCAGGGTAGGGCTTTGACGGCTGACGACCGGCAGTGGTGAAGTGGTAGACGGGCGAGGCATGTGTGCCTTTGTCGTTACGCGCTTCAACTTTCCAGTAATAGGCGGTGGAGGGCTGCAGGCGCACCGACGCGATGCCGGCGAGAGGCTGCAAGCGGTCGGGGGCCGTTCCCCAGAAGACCTCGGCCTGAGTCATGTTCTCAATGCTGCTGAACTGCGGACGCGTGGTTAGCGGCAGGCCGGTGGCACCATTGCCTGGCCATAGGATGGGCTCGTGCTCCAGACCTTCCTGCGGCCCGGTCTGAGCGGGATGGAGCGATGCAACGGCAGTTGTATCGTCGAGGGCAAAGGTGTAGTCGTACCACTGGGCAGGGACGAAGGAGGTGCCCGTGGGCTGGTACTTGAACTGCGAGGGCAGCGGCTGGGCGAAGTGGCTGCCGCGGTCGTCGAAGTAGGCACAGGCAGCGTCGTCGAGGCTGGAGGCGTACATCTGGGCGAAGGGGTGCTTGACACGGGGACCGAAGTAGTTGTGCTCTGACAGCACTTGGGCCTGGGTGTGCATGCCGATGGCATAGGAGCCGATGTCCTGATAGTAGTTGCAGAACACGTGGCCCAGTCCGTAGCCTATCCGCGGATTGCGCTGGTCGGTACGGACGAAGGCGTTGTGGTGATAGGTGGCGCGGTTCCTGTCGTTGTCCTCGAAGTGCATGGTGCCTGAGTTGAGCAGGCAGGCCTTGTGGTGGTCGTGTATGTAGCAGTAACTGACGGTCAGGTAACTGCTGCCCGCAGTCAGGTCGATCAGTCCGTCCCAGTCTTCCCTCTCAGCCTCGTCCTGACTGTATATCTCGCAGTGGTCCACCCAGATGTGGTGGCTATTGCGTGCGGCAATGCCGTCGGGGTCGGCATGGTGGATGACGAGGTTGCGTATGATGATGTTCTGCTGGCCGTTGATGTTCAGCCCGATGCCGGCCAGTTCGGCCCCTTTCGTGCCGACGATGGTCTTGTCGGAGTGCACGTCGATGACGTCTCTCTGGCGGTTCAGCCCGTTGCCCTCTAGTCTGCCCTCCACCATTATAATATAAGGTGTAGCCGATTGGGCATAGCGGGCCAGATCCTCACGGTTGTTCACCCTGACCACCTGTCCCGTTCCGCCGCCAGTGATGCCGCCGTCACAATTGACAAACCCCATAGGGCCGTATTGTGCACTGACGGTGAGGGCAACGAGCAGGAGTACAAGAATCACGAAAGGCCTGCGGTGAGAGAGCGTCCTGTTGCGTGCCGGCCTGTCGATCATTTCTGCTTGTAGTTGGAGATGCCAGTGTTCAGAAAGTCGATGTAGGCCTGTATGTCCTCATTGTAGGCGCGACTGCCGGCCAGGGGACGACCAGTGGCAGGGTCGAGCATGACGTAGAAGGGCTGGGCGTTGGCACCGAACTTGTGGCTCTGCAGATGACTCCACTTGGCTCCGACGGTGCGCAGTTTCTTCGGGTTGCCCTGCTGGTCGGTCACTTCGATGGGCTCAGGCAGTGCAGCCTTGTCGTCTACGTAGAGCGAGATGAGCACGAAATCGCGAGTCAGCATCTGTGCCACGCGTGGATCAGTCCACACGGCGGCCTCCATCTTGCGGCAGTTCACGCAGCCGAAGCCTGTGAAGTCGATCAGCACAGGCTTGCCCTCGGCGCGGGCGGCAGCCATGCCCTGCTCATAGTCGGTGAAGCGGGCCTCCACCACCTTCGTGTTCAGGTTGAAGTCCTGCGTGTTCATTGGCGGAGCAAAGGCGCTGACAGCCTTGCAAGGAGCCCCCCACAGACCGGGCACCATATAGACGGCGAAGGCCAGCGACACCAGTCCGCCCATGATGCAGAGCACGGGCATCGGCTTGTGCTGGTTGCTGTCCCCCTCAGTCGCCTGGTCCTCCTGGAACTTCAGCCAGCCCAGCAGATAGGCACCCAGCAGGCCGAAGATGACAATCCACAGCGAGAGGAACACCTCGCGGTCCAGCAGATGCCAACCGTAGGCCAAGTCGGCCACGGAGAGGAACTTCAGGGCGAAGGCCAGTTCGATGAAGCCCAGCACCACCTTGATGGTCGTCATCCATGAGCCTGACTTCGGTGCCTGTTTCAGCCACGAGGGGAAGAGGGCGAAGAGCGTGAAGGGCAGGGCCAGGGCGACAGCAAAGCCCAACATGCCGATGGCAGGGGCCAGCCAGTTGCCGCTGGTTGTGGTCTCTACGAGCAGCAGGCCGATGATGGGGGCCGTGCACGAGAAGGACACCAGCACCAGGGTGAAGGCCATGAGGAAGATACTGAGGAGACCACTGGTGGCCGAGGCTTTTGTATCAACCTTGTCTGTCCATGAGCCCGGCAGGCGGATTTCGAACCAGCCGAAGAACGACAGGGCGAAGACCACGAGCAGCAGGAAGAGGAAGATGTTGAACACGGCATTGGTCGACATCGCGTTGAGGGTGTCGCTGCCGAAGATAGCCGTCACACAGAGGCCCAGCGTCAGATAGATGACGATGATGCTCAGTCCGTAGGTGATGGCATCGCGTATACCTTTCTTTTTATCCGTCTTGGCCCGCTTCAGGAAGAACGAGACCGTCATGGGGATGATGGGCCAGATGCAGGGCATGCAGACAGCCAGCAGGCCGCCCACGAAGCCCATCGCCAGGATGTAGAGCAGCGACTTGTCGGCTATGCTGTCAGACTCGCCGAAGGATTGCAGTTCAGAGATGACGGGAGTCCAAAGAGAAGCAGACTCTCCCCCAACAGACTCTCCCCCGACAGACTCTCCCCCGGCCCCTCCCTGTGAGGGAGGGGAGTAGATGGTGTCGGTGGCCTGCTCCTTCTCCGTGCTGAGACTGTCCACTCCCCTCCCTACAGGGAGGGGCTGGGGGAGAGTCTGCTGTGCGGTCTGCTGTGCGGTCTGCTGGGGAGCCGTTCCTTTCTCCTTAAACTCCACCTGTGTGGGTGGCAGACAACTCATGTCGTTGCAGGCACCGTACTCCAGATAGCAGTCTATGTCGTACTGCTGGGCGGTGAATCTGATCTTCTGCACGAAGGTGGCCGTATGCTCGAAGTACTTCAGTTCCATGCCGAACAGGTTGTCGTATTTCTGGATGACGTTGCCCTTCGGCATCAACTTGCCCACCAATTGGACCCCCTCCAACTTGTCGGCGTGGAAGGTGGCCTCGATGGGGCCGTCCTCGCCCAGGTCGGTGGAGTAGACGTGCCACCCCTCGTCGATGGTGGCGGTGAATGTGATCTCGGCCTCGTTGCCGGTGGTGGTCTTCAGTTTTGCAGTGAAGTGGATGGGGTCGGCCATCTGGGCCAGTGCGGAGAGCACCAGCATCACTGCGGACAATGTCAGTATAGTTCTTTTCATGTCAGTTGGTTTTATTCGGGCGGCAAAGTTACGAAAAAATGAGAGAAAAGCCAAATTTATTTGAGTTTTTCCGAGTGCGGGTAACTTTGGCACCGTCGAAGTTACCCGCACTGACTGGCAAATAATTGGTGCAGGCGCAGGTCATCATCCAGTTCGGGGTGGAAGGCTGTGGCGATCTGGCGACCCTGCCTGACGGCGACGATATGTCCGTCGACCTCCGCCAGCACGTCCACCTCCTTCGAAAGCCCCCGACCCACGTAGGGCGCCCTAATGAACGTCATGGGCACCTGGCCCTCCAAACCTTTCACCAGACCCTGAGTGTGGAAACTGCCCAGTTGTCGACCGTATGCATTGCGCACCACGTCGATATCCATCGTGCAGAGCCCGCTGCGGGGCTGTCCGCCCTCCTGCTTAGCCAGCAGGATCAGTCCGGCACAGGTGGCCAGTACGGGCAGCCCGCCGACAATGGCCTCGCGAATGGGTTCCAGCAGTCCCAGTTCACGGAGCAACCGTGCCTGCACCGTACTCTCGCCGCCAGGCAGCACCAGCCCGTCTTTCGGCTGCTGCCAGTCGCGCAGGTTTCTCACCTCGAAGACCTCCGCCCCGAGTCTGCTGAGCATCTGCTCATGCTCTATGAATGCCCCCTGCAGGGCCAATACCGCTATCCTCATTTTCCTCGCTCTGCCATCAGCAGTTCTATCTCCTGTTCGTTGATGCCCACCATGGCCTCGCCCAGGTCCTCGCTCAGTTGGGCCAGCATCTTGGCATCCTGATAGTTGGTGACGGCCTGCACGATGGCGGCGGCCCGCTTCTCTGGATTGCCGCTCTTGAAGATGCCGCTGCCCACGAACACGCCCTCGGCACCGAGCATCATCATCAGGGCAGCGTCGGCAGGCGTGGCCACACCACCTGCGGCGAAGTTCACCACCGGCAGGCGTCCGTTGTCGTGAACGTAGCGCACCAGTTCGTAGGGAGCCTGCAGTTGCTTGGCAGCCTCATAGAGTTCGTCCTCGCTCATGGAGGTGAGACGACGAATCTCGCTCTGCATCAGCCGCATGTGGCTGACGGCCTGCACCACATCGCCCGTGCCCGGCTCTCCCTTGGTGCGAATCATCGTGGCACCCTCGCTGATACGGCGCAGGGCCTCGCCCAGGTTTTTGGCACCGCAGACGAAGGGCACCTGAAACTGCGTCTTGTCGATATGGTGGATGTTGTCGGCAGGCGAGAGCACCTCGCTCTCGTCGATATAGTCTATCTCGATGGCCTGCAGGATCAGCGCCTCGGCGATGTGTCCGATGCGGCACTTGGCCATTACGGGTATGCTCACTGCCTCCTGAATGCCGCGTATCATCTTCGGGTCACTCATTCTCGACACGCCGCCGGCAGCCCGAATGTCGGCGGGGATACGTTCCAGGGCCATCACGGCGCAGGCTCCGGCCTGTTCGGCTATGCGGGCCTGTTCGGGTGTGGTCACGTCCATGATAACGCCGCCTTTCAGCATCTGTGCCAACTGGCGGTTAAGTGCTTGTCTTTCGTTTGCCATAATTTAAGTCTTTATTGTTTAATTTTCAATTTTCAATCTTCAATCTTCAATTCTCTTAGCGTCTCTAAACTCCGATGGCGACATACCCTTGTGCTGCCTGAAGAAGCGCGACAGGTGTGACTGCGATGAGAATCCCAACAGCAGTGCAATCTCCTTCAGGGGCTTGTTGGTGGTGGTGAGCAGCGACGCTATCTCGCTGGTGATGCGCTCGTCGATGATGGCTTTCGGCGAACGGTTGGCGATGCGGCGCGTCACCTGACCCAGATAGCGCGGACTGACGTTCACCTGCTCGGCATAGAACGACACGTCGGCATAGTGGCTGAAGTGGCGCTCCACGGCATCCATAAACTGATTGTAGAGTTCTTCAGTCCGCCCGCTCCCCTCCGCGTAGGCCGTCGGCCCCTGCTTCAGACAGGCTTGGGCGTGAAGCATGGCCTCGCCCTCCGTCTCGCCCAGACTCAGATAGTAGGCCACGGCCGACGCCAGTTGGTTGGCCTGACCGTGCTGACGCTGTCCATCAGGCAGGTCGGCGGGTCTCAGCACAACCGTGCACAGAGGAATCAGCAGGCGTTCTATGGCCTCAAACACCTTCTCCGAGACCAGTCGTTCGCCCTTGGTTGACGTCAGCACAGGGGCATATACCACGTGGCGCGGACGGTATTTCCTCAGCACCTCGGCCACCATCTCCACGTGGTCGGTGCGGCGCAGCAGGCCCACCTTCACCACCTGTGGCTGCAGGTCGTTGATGATGGCCTCCGTCTGTCGGCGTACCACGTCGGCGGGCAGGTCGTAGAACTCCTGAATACCCAGCGTGTTCTGCACGGTGATGGAGGTGACCGCCGAGACAGCCACGCCCCCCAGACTGCTGATGAAGCGTATGTCGGCCTGCACGCCCGAACCTCCCGTGCCGTCGCTGCCGGTTATCGTCAGTATCGTTTTGTTCATCGTTTTGTTCGTTTTTGTCGGAATCCGGCTGCAAAGGTAATCAAAAAAATTAAGGAACCCTCTGGGAGTTCCTTAATTGATAAGATAAAATTCACTTTTGGCAAATCAGTGCCTCATTACTTGATGACGATCTTACGGCCTTGGAGCACGTAGACGCCTGGCTGCGGAATCAGGAAACTATTGGTTCCTGCCGTCACCTTCAGCACGCGCTGCTTGCCGTCTGCACTCACCAGTCGCAGCGAGGCATCGCCGTTGGCCTGCACGATAATCTCGTGGCCATTGACGCTCACTTTGAGGTCATCACCCTGTGCTGCATTTCTGATGCCAGTGGCTGCATCCACGATGTCGACCATTGCCTGAGTGCTGGTGGCAGTGCTCTCTGTGCGGCTCTCCACATTGACCAGGCGCACATTCTCAATGCTGATGACCCTCTGTCCCAGTGCTTCGCCGGCCTCAATCGTCAGGCTGACCACATCGTTGGCACTGCCTGCAAACGGCTTGTTGCTCATCGACATCACCAGGAGTCGCAGCGCACCATTGCCTACGTAGTTGGCTTGTACAATGTGGTTCTGGGCGTTGGCACTGCTGATGTTCACCTTCGGTGTATGCTGCTCGTCTTCTGCGATGGTCAGACCCTCAGGCAGCACGATGTCGCACTGGAAGGCTGTGTAGAGCCCAGTGTTCGTCAGTTGCAGGTTGACATTCTTCTGCTGACCGCCAGCCACCTGGAAGTCATCGATGAAGACCTTGTCGTCGCTAGCAGCAGCAACACGCTGTGCAGAACGTGATGCAGCAGGACGCTCCATGATGACGTCGATAGTTGCTGTGACGTCGCTCACCGTGATGATACCGTCGCCGTTCACGTCGGCAGCCTTACGGATGAAGCGGTCGGTGTAGCGTTCCAGAATGTTGTCTACGGTGTTAGTAGCATCGCCGATGCTCACCTCGCCGTCGCCATTACTATCACCGAGCGGATAGTCGTTCACGCGGAGTGTAGTCGTGTAGTCAGGTGCGCTGAAGTTGAATGAGTTAGGACCGGAAATGTGGATATTCTTAATCTCCACCTTATATTCACCGGCATTCTCACGAGTGGCGATGGGCAGGGTCAGCAGCAGGCCGTCGTTGCCAGAGAAGGGCTCGCCATTCAGCGAGTAGACCACCACGCGGACGGAGCCGTCCTGTCTGCGGGCCGCGCTCACGCTGTGACCCTGAGAACGGTCGCTCAGCGAGACGCCGAAGTCGCCGCTCCACTCATAGTCCATGCCCAGACCCTCGGGCAGGTAGACGTCGAACTGCACGCCCTGGGCTGCATCAGCGTTGTGCAGCATCACGGGCAGCCAGCAGGTGTTCTCAACGAACGTGTCGACGTCCTTCTCCAGGGTGATGTAGTAGTCGTTGGACATCACCACCACCTCGCACTTCTGCTCGAAGTTGCCGTCCTCGGTCTTTGCCGTGATGACCGTACGACCGGCATTAACACCTGTCACAGTGCCATCGCTGGCCACCGTGGCCACCTTCTCGTCGCTGCTGCTCCACAGAATGGTCTTGTTAGTAGCGTTCGTAGGATAGACGGTGGCAATGATCTTCGTGCTTTCTGCCACACGGATATTGGCCGTCTGGTTCAGCATACGCAGTTCCTTCACCGTGATGGGACCGTCCACGTTGAGCAGCACCTGGAACGATGTGTTCTCGGTCATGCCCGGTGTGACGAAGGCATTGTCCTGCAACTGTGCGGTCACGTCTTCGCCATTGAACAGCACCTGCTTGATGCTGACGTTTTCCTCGGGATCAATATAGAAGGTGACGTTCTCGTTTTCTGCCACATACAGGCTCGAGCCGTCCTTCACGTTGACGTTGCCCTGCTGGCCATTGGCCGATGGAGCCCGACGAAGCCCGCGTGCTGCTGCAGCACCGTCGCCACCGCTCGAATAGGTCAGTGCAGCACCCTCGTCGAGGCTCACGTCGATAGCCTTACGCATCGACACGAACTCACCCCACTGGGGAGCCGACAGATAGTCGCTGTAGGTGCCGGTCGGGATAGACAGCACGCAACGCTCGGTGTGAACGTGACGGAACACATATTCGCCCAGGTCGGCAGGCTGCAGAGCCTCCACGTTGAATTCGCCCAGTTTGCGGCACTCGCTGAAGGCGTAGCCCTGAATCCAGTTCAGGCTCTTCGGCAGGCTGACGGCCTCGAGTGCGGCACAGTTGGCAAAGGCATACCAGCCAATGGTGGCAAAGTCCCTGCAGTCAGACAGGTCGACCCGCTGCAGCGAGGCGCAGTTGTTGAACGCATAGTCGTCGATATACATCAGCGACCTTGGGAATGAGATGTTGTTCAGGCTGGTGCAGCCGTTGAATCCCTCGTTCTCAATACGCTCTGTGTAAGGCGGCAGCATGACGGTCTGCAGTGAGGTGCATCCGGCAAAGACGCCCCAAGGCAACTGATAGAGGTACTCGCAGTCTGACATATCGACCGTCTCGATCTTCGAGCAGTTTTCGAAGGCTCGGCCTGTGCTCGACCAGTAGCCATCGTTGCCCATGAACATATAGAACTCCTTGTCGAACTTCACCGTGCCCGTCAGGTTGCGACAGTTGGCAAAGGCATATTCACCGATAGAGGTGAAACGCTCCGGGAAGGTGATTTCCTGTTGTAGCGACGAGCAGCCTTCGAAGGCCCAGCCACGAATCACTTCCAGCGCACTACTCAGTTCCACCTTCTCCAGTGACGAACAGCCCTGGAATGCAGCCCAGCCGATGGTGGTGACGCCAGCAGGCAGCGTGAGCGTGCCCTTCAGCGACGAGCAGCCATGGAAGGCATCTGCCTGAATGACCAGCAGTTCGCGCGGCAACTTCACGTTCATCAGCACCTTCTTGTCGAGGAAGGCCTGCTCGGGGATGATGCTGCACTCAGCGTCCTCCATGTCGAGGTCGTAGAGCAGCGTCATGTTGGAGCGCATGATGGCAAAGTCCTTTGCTCCCAGCGGGCCGTGCACCTTCAGGTGGGTGATGCGTGCTGGAGCCATCTTGGCCTGCTCCACGATGTCGTTGGCCAGGTTGCCCTCAAAGGTCACCGTCACTTCGGCATGAACCTCGCCGTCCAGAATCACCTTGTCCTCCCAGATCTCTGTCGACTTGTAGCGCTCGGCACAGCCCTCGGGAACGAAGGCGGCCTCCCACTTGTCGCTGAACGAGTTGGCGGTGATGGCAGGCGGGGTGGTGGCATTGCACCTGATCACGGGAATCTGGGTGCTTAGGAATGCACCTTCGCCGATGGACGTGATCGTGGTAGGCAGTTCCAGCACGCCAGCCAGTTTCTCGCAGCCATTGAAGGCATAGTTGCCGATGCTCTTCAGTTCTGCGGGTAACTTGATGTTTTCCAACTGGCGGCAATCCGAGAACGCCGAACCTGGAATATCCTTCACTTGCGTCTTCGACAGGTCGATAGCGGTAATGGAAGTGTTGCTGAAAGTAGTCTCGCCTATTGTCTGCAACGATGTCGGCAGGGTGACCTCCTTCAGTTCTCTGCAACTATTGAATGCGCCCCAGCCTGATATCGATACCAGTTCGGTACATTTAGAGAGGTCGGCCGTCTGAATTTTCGTTCGATAGAACGCGTTATCAATAGACCGTAGGCTCTTGGGGAAGTTGACACTGGTCAGCGATTCACAGCCATAGAATGCACCGTTGATGGTGGTGATTCCTTCTGGCAGAATGACTTTCTCCAGTTTCTTGCTGCCGTAGAATGTGCTTTCCAGTGTCTTCAGTTCCGTAAAGTTAGACAGGTCAATCTCCATGAGACTACTCTCTCTGAAAATATCGCCCAGCGAGGTGATGGTCTTGGGCAGCCTTACGTTCTCCATGCCCTGCACCTTATAGAACTGATCGCTTATCGACGTCAGTTTCGTCTGGCTTAAGTCGACGGCACTGAGGGCAGTCCATCCAAAGGCTCGAGAGTCCATCCATTCCAGATTGTTCAGTTCTGTGAAGTTCACCTCCTTCAGGTTTGTACAACCGGCAAAGGCGAAACTGTAAATCCACTTGGTGCCTTTAGGCAGGCGGACACTGACAAGCGAACTCTTGCCTCCAGGGTTATCCCAACTGTCGGTCAGGCAGAATGCACGACCGGGCACCCAATCCATGTTCGACGTATCCACATCCGACAGGTCAATCTCTTCCAGCAGCGGCATCTTGTCGCGCATGGTGTAGTAGTCTTCTTGCGATAGTTGACCTGTCACGGTCAGTTTGGTCACCATCTGCTTCTGCGCATCGGTCAAGGCGCTGTTCAGCGACAGGCCGTCCGTCAGCGCAACCACGAGTTCCGGGTTGAACCCGAAGGTGACGTCGAGTGTGGCATCTGCGCTCACGTTCTTGACCACGAGCAGTCCATTGGCATCCACTTGGCTGGTGACATCTGTGCCGTCGAGTAGAACTTTCTCGATTACACAGTAGTCATCGGGCTTCAGTGTGAAGATGGCATCTGCATCCTTCTTCACCATGATGGTAGTCTGAGGCAGCAGCGAGGTGTTCAGGTATTCCACGGTGCCGTAGTCGCTGGTGGTGACGGTGTAGGTAGCCACGTCTCCTGTGGCACCACTGGCACCGAAGGTGATGGCGAGTGTAGAGTTGGCCGTGATGGCAGGTGTCACATAGTTGGTGCCGCCATTCTGCACCACGCTCTCCTTGCCGTTGAAGGTGATGCTGCTCACCATCAGGCCTGCTGCAGGCTCCAGCGTGAAGTTCAGTTTCGATAGGCTGTCCACCGCCAGCGTCTGGCTGGCCGTGTACTCCAGCGATCCGAGTTTCGCCTTGCCGTTGCCGGTGATCTGCAGTTGCAGGTTAAACTGGTTGATGGCGAAGGTCACGACGAGTTTGCCGTCCAACTGACCGCCGTTCAGCGTAAACCTGTTGTTAGTGATGGCCACTGCCGTGCCGTTGACGGTTACCGACTCGGCGTGCCAACCGTCGTTCGGCACGATGTCGAAGGTTGCACTTTCGCCAGTGGGGAAGAAAGATGTAGTTCCCATCATAGTCTGACTGCCGGAGCGCACCTTGCCCTGTTCGGCAACGACGACCTGCAGGCCATACTCCTTGATGTTGGTAAAGTTAGCCCAACCGTTGGCTGCCTCATAGTCGGCTTTTGAGCCTACGGGCACATAGAGTGTACAGTTGTCAAAGTCGATGTTTTTCAGCGCATCGTTCGAGGAGACATTGATTGGTGTGGAAGTGCTCACATAGAGGCGCTGCAGCATGGTGGGCAGCACATATTCGCATTCGAGACTGGTGATGGCCGATGGCAAGCGCAGTTCGGTGAGTTTTGCGTTGCGCAAGGCGTCACATGACAGTTGATAATTGCCCTTTTCCGGCAGAGCGAGAGACGTACACTCGCCAAATGCGTCACTGGCAAAAGAACAATTTACGGTACATTGGCTTAAATCGAAAGTTCTGATCGATGAACCGGTGAACACATTGTTCCAACCCAGGTAGGTCAAAGAAGCAGGCATCACCAGAGTCAGAGGAAGTGAAGAACAATTCCTGAATGCTTCACTTTCTATTCGGTCGATTTTCTGACCGAAGGGGAATGTTGTGAGTTTGTTGCAGTCAGTGAAGGCATAACTGCCAATCTCTTTCACGTTCTCGCATCCGTCTACCACGGTTAACTGACGACAGAATGCAAATGCCTCTCTATCTATGGATGTGATTGTAGAAGGCAGATGCACGGTGGTCAGTGTTTCCTTGTAGCGTAGTGCCTGTTCAGGAACGCTCTTTGTGTCCGTCTCGCTGATGTCCAGCATCTCTATCTGCTGCAGACTGCTTGACACGAAATTCCAGTCCCTGGTGTTCATCTTGCCCACCACCTTCAGTGTGCGCAGGGGGCTGGCATTGCTGCCCATAGCAGAAAGGAGTTCTTTCAACTCACCGCCATTGGGATTCTGCACCGTAAAGGGATTGGAGGTGAAGGCCACCGTCAGTGTGCCGGTAGTGGTACCGGCAGGAATGGTGAAGGTGCCGTCGGCTGCTGCACTCACGGCATTGCCATTGAGCGTCACCGATACGATACTATTTCCGCTCTCAGGCACAGCCTTCAGCGTCGTGGCACTGCCTTCCTCTGTGAAAATGACACTTCCGTTGGCGTAGGCAACACTATTGCGCTGCAGCGTGCCGTAGCCGCTGATGTTGATCTGGATGCCCATCTCCTCCATGTATGGATAGAGGCGGCTCCAGCCATCGGCAATGGCATAACTGCGCTTGGATCCCTTGGGTATATAGACCTTGATGGAGGGATTACCGTTTTCGAAGAAATGGTTAAACGCATCGTTGCTGCATGAAGGCGGCGTGGAAGATTCCACATACATTGTCTTCAATGTTCTGGGCAGGCTATAGCCGCTCAACGAGGTGATGGCTGGAGTTAGGGTTATTTTCTCCAGACCCTTGTAAATCCACTGCTGGGTCTCTTCGTCCCATGTGCCATCTACATTTAAGCAGTGCCATTCCAGCCCTATGTTGCCTTGACTGGGGAACAGAACTTCCTTCAGGTTA
Source organism: Prevotella sp. (assembly GCA_017483805.1). Taxonomy (GTDB): domain Bacteria; phylum Bacteroidota; class Bacteroidia; order Bacteroidales; family Bacteroidaceae; genus Prevotella. The sequence continues at coordinate 31,136 of JAFUUL010000070.1, read as the reverse complement.
GGCAGATTGTTGAAGGCAAAACTGCCCAGGTTCTCCAAACTAGTACATGCCGTAAAGTTCAAATGAGTCAGTGGCCGACAAGAATTAAAGGCACTGTATTCAACTCTCCTCAGGTTGCCAGGAAACACAATCTTACCAGGAACTACAGCCTGGTCGCCAAAGGTGACGGACTCCAGTACCGTACAGTTTTCGAAAGCCTGATCTCCGATGCGGGTGATGTTCTTAGGAAATCGTGCGACTTTCAGCGTCTCTTTAGACTGGAAGGCTTGATTAGGCACCTCGGTGATGCTGGCGCCTGAGAGGTCTATGCTTTCCAGGGCCGTCATCTGGTTTTTGATGAGCAGGAAGTCGCTGTTGCCCATCGTACCAGTCACCTTGAGTTGCTTGATACCGGCGAAGTTGGTGACGCCCTGAGCCTCCAGCGCATCCCAAAGACCGCCTTCGCTGTCCACCTGCACGGTCAATACCTGTGCCGACAGTGGTACTGCCATGAATGCCGCCAACAGCAGCATCCAGGCTTTCGCAAATAGTTGTCTGTTCATAGTCATGGTTTTATTGTTTAATGTTCAATGTTCAATGTTTATCGTTCAACACAAGTTGTATGGCTTCCACCACGTCGATGATGCTCACCCGACCGTCGCCGTTGATGTCGGCTCGTTCGGCAGTGCCTGCCGGCACCTGACGCTCCAGCAGCACGTCGACCACGGCGGTCACGTCGGCCACGGTCACCAGACCGTCGGCATTCACGTCGCCCTTCTTCCCTACAACCAGCGTTGTAGCGGCCAACGACGCCTGATCCTTACCTTCCGGCGTGCTCAGTATGATGTGGCTGGCGGTGATGGTCGTGCCATAGGCAGACATGGTGGGTTCCACCTTATTATATATAAGGGTGAGCAGTGCACCGTCGCCTGCAGCAATGGGCTGGTTGTCGGCAGAGTAGACAAAGAGTCGGTAGGTGTCGGCCGACACCTGGCTGAGCGCCACCTGATGATTGCCGGCCCTGTCGCTCAGGGTGATGTCCTCAGCGCGGAGCGTGTAGGCGGCATTCCAGTGCACGTCGGCCTGCAGGGCCGTGATGGGCAGGGTGTTGTGCAGCGAGACGGTCAGTGCGAATTGTCCGCCCGCGCGCTCCACGCCCGACAGCGACAGGCGGTTGTCATAGTAGGTGGAACCGGCCATGCTGACCACCAGCATCTGCTGGTCGGGATCGTCGCAGTACAGTTGCATGATGCCTTCGAATGGCCCTTCCTGCTCCGGCTGGTACACAATCTCCAGGTTGCGGGTGGCGCCTGCCGCAATGGTCAGTGGCAGGGTGGTGGAGACGGTGATGGCCGGATTGTCTATCTCGATGCGGCTGATGGTGAGCGGCGTCTCGCCGGTATTCCTCACAGGATAGGAGAACTTGATTTCCTTGTCCATGGGCTGGGCACCGAAGTCGATCTGACCCGCCGCCTCAATGTGAGGTGCTGACAGATGGACGGTGGCATCCTGGGTGCCGGAGAGCATGTTCTGGCCGTTGGCATTGCTCAGAACGACCTTAGTCGGGCTGAGCGTGTAGTTGCCGGAGGCACCGATGCTCTGCACGCGGAACGAGAACAGTTCGCCCTCGTTGCCAGTCAACGCCGCATTAGATGCCGAGTGGATGTAGACCTTCAGCATACCGTCTGTGCAGGACGATGACAGCAGATGGCCCTGCGCGCGGCTGGCATTCATCTGGATGCTGCCCTCAGCGAACTGCAGCGCATCTGGCAGTGCGAACACACACTGCACGGCCACGATAGGCTCCATGTTGCGCATCTCCACGCTGACGCCGATTTGCCCGTCGCTCCCTTCGGCTGTGGTCTTCACCAGCAGTTCGTTGACCGAATAGGGCAGGGCCTTCACGCGGATGGTCTGTGTGCCGTTGGCGGCATCGGAGAGGATGCGGACCGTTGCATCGGTCTCGCCTGCCTTCGTGGGGGCATAACTGACGGTCAGATTCTGCTGACCACCGGGCTGGATGGTGCAGGGCAGACTGGCGACGGTCACTTCAGCGTCGCTGCACTCGGCAGCCGTCAGCGCGAGGGGCTCGTTGCCGGTGTTGGTGGCCACGACAGACCGGGTGTGGGTGCTGCGGATGGGCACCTGTCCGAAGTCGATGTCCTTAACCGACAATGCGATGGCCGGACTGAGCACGGTGACTGAGCCTGCCGTGACGCCCGCCGTGACATTGCCGCCCTGCGCATTACTCAGCACGACGGAGGGCGTGAGCGGATAGTTGCCGGGGAGGCCTCCTGCCAGAAGGCGGAAAGAGACGAGCGGGCCCTGGCCGCCCTGCAGCGCGTCCAACTGCAGCGAGTAGACGTAGATCTTCAGTTCCTGGCCAGTCTGGGTGACCTGCAGTTGATGGCTGGCGCTCACCACGCCGCCCGCCGTGGCAGAGTTCTCCACGTAGGAGACACCCTGCGGCAGGGGTATGTTCATCTGGACGGCAGTCACCTGATCGAGGCCCTGCACCAGCACGGCCATCTCCATCTCCTCACCGGGATGGCCGGAGGCGGAGGTGAGGCTCACTGCCGGTTGAGCCAGGGCGGGCGCAGTGAGGGCACAGAGCACCGACAGGAGGGCTACTGCCGCACGTTTCCTGAGATGTGTCATAAGCACAAAGGCAATGTTCAATGTTTATTGTATATTGTTTATTGTTTATTGTTCAATGTTTTAGTAGCACACTTTCTTTCCATCGACCACATAGACACCCTTGCGCGGCGTCTGTATCTTGCGGCCCATCAGGTCGAACACGCCCTGGCGGTTGTCCACGTGCTGCTCGGGCAGGATGCTCTCGATGACGGTGGGCAGGCTGTAGTTGGCCATCACCTCACGGCCGCCGGCGTCGCTGAGCACGATACCCGCTACCTCAGCATCGCCCACACGGAGAATGGCGTGGCGACCGGCAGGAATGGTGCGTCCGCGGAAGGAGTAGGAGAGGAAGAGGCACTCGTCATCCTTGGTGCTACTGGTGTTCTCCATACCGTCCATGATGTCGAGAGGCTCGCAGCGCAGCAGGCCATCCTGACTCCTGAAGAGCACCTGCACGCCAGCCAGGCTGACGGGGCAGTCGATGTAGAGCAGGCCGTCCTCGATGGTGTAGTCGGCAGTGGCCAAGGCCTGGGCCGGTGCGGCGGCGGTGCCCATGATGATATTGATGGTTCCCACCACGTCGAGGATGTTGACCGTGTTGTCTGAGTTCACGTCGGCAGCCTCGAAGATGAAGGGCTTGGGGTTCTGGTCGGTCAGATAGTCAATCTCGCTCACCACGTCGGCCACGGTGACGTCCATCGTGCCGTTGGCATCGCCCTTGATGGAGGTGGCGGGGGTGGCAGCCACCGTCAGCGAGGGCTCGGTGCTGTCGAGTGTGGAGCGGAGTGCGCGGTAGTAATAATAATAGGTGGTGCCGGGGGTAACGTCGTAGTCGGTGAACGAGAGTTCGCCCTCAACGACACCGTCGGGCAGCATGACGAGATCCTCGTTGACGCGCAACGTGTCGGAGGCCTGCATCTGGTCGTCCACGGTGTAGCGGTAGACGTTGTAGCCCATGATGTCCTCCACGTCGAGCGTGTCGATGGCCATCCAGGTCAGGTCTACGCGACCCAGTCCGGGCTGGGCCATGAAGCCGACGCTCTTGCTGCCTGCTGCCGACACGGGTACGTTGAAGCGTGAACGCTCCACGGGAATGACGAAGTGCTCCTTGTCCTGGGCCTCGTCCACATAGAAGCGGTTGATGCCGTCGAAGTCACTCTTGGCTGTGATGGTGATATAGGCGGTGTAGATCTTGCCGTCGGCACTCCACGAGGGATTCTCGTTGATGAAGTTCTGGGTGTATGGCGGACGCACGCCCATCGTCAGGTAGGGAGCCACGAGGGTGTCCATCTCGCGGTTGAAGTAGACGTCCACGCGATGTGTGCCCACGCCGAGGGGCGGAATCTCGTCGTATTCGTCCTGGGCATCCTTGCCGTTGACCAGTATCTTCCACACCACGCCGTGTGCCTCGGCATTGGGCTTCTTCAGCATGTTGGAGATGTCGATGGCACCGAAGGTGGTCAGGCGCACGTCGTCGTTGCACTCGTTGTAGTAGTCGATCACTCCCCTGCGGGCCAGGTCCTCGCGGGCCGAACCCAGATAGGAGGGATAGTCGTAGTAGGTCACCGTGGGCTCCAGCGTGACGCTGCCCACGCTCGAGTAGTGGAGCAGGTAGTCTCGATAGTTGCCGTAGATGTTGCAGCCGTTGTACTCAGTCCACTGCGGCAGGAAGTTGTACCACGGCTGATTGTGATAACAGAGTTGAGAGCGGTGGGTGGTGGTGTTGTCTATGATGTTGCTGTTCTTGTGGGTGTTGCCATAATCGATACCCACATAGCCCGTGTTCTGGATGATGTTGCAGCGCGTGGTGGTGGTACCGGTGATGCCGTGGCAGCCCAGATAGCAGTCCTTGAAGATGCAGTCGGTGAAGCGTCCGCCGGTGATGAGGTTTTCCTCGGCAGAGAGCATGAGGAATTGGCAGTACTCAAACACGCAGTTGTTGTTGAACTGCATCGTCGGCACGTAGCCCTGGTTCAGATCGCCCTTGGTGAAGATGATGGGCTGGTCGGGGGTGCCGATGGCACGGATGCGAGCCTGTGGCGAGACGATGAACTGGGCGTTGTCGTGGATCTTGATGGTCGTGCCCGGCTGGATGGTCAGGGTCAGGTTGGCGGGGATGGCGTAACTCTTGTTGATGATGTAGTGCTTGCCGGCAACGAGCGTTGTGTTCTTCTGCATGATGCCGTTCAGTTCCTCGCCGTTCTCAGCGGTGATGATGATGTCCTGTGCGATGGTCTCGCCCGTGCCGTTCTCGCAGGTGGAGTTGATGGTCAGACGGATGTGGCGGCCGTCCACGCAGTTGTCGTTGATCTTGAAGCGGATGGGGTTGATGCTCTGCTCCTTGCCGTAACTGTTGAGCGTGCGGCCGAAGTCCACGTTGTTGTCCAGAATCTCGATGATTTCCGGGTCTTCGTTCTCGCTGGTGCAGATGGAGCACTTGATGCCGATGGCCTCGCCCCAGGAGTTGCGCATGATGGGATATAGTTCGATGGTCTCGCCGGCATCGAAGCGCTTGTCGTTGTCGCCGCCAATGGAGTCCTTCATCGCATAGCCCACGAGCATGAGCGTAGGATGGCGGTCGGCATCGGTCAGGTTGTAGGCTGCCGTCACGTCCATGACGCACGATTCGGCATTGGCTGTGGCTATCAGGTCGCCGAAGAGCAGTTCCTTGCTGGAGTACTCCTTCGTCTGCAGCAGTCGGCTGATGGCGCCTGCGGCCAGCGGCGTGGCCATCGACGTGCCGTTCATTATCTTATATCGGCCGCCGGGGTAGGTACTCATGATATTGGTGCCGGGGGCCAGCAGTTCGTAGTTGTAGAGTTTCTCCTCATCGAAGATGCTCAGGTCGGTATAGATGGGACCGTCATCGTCCAGGTTGCTGAAGCAGGCGCGCCAGTAGTTAGCCTTCCAGGGCTCCTCGCCCCTGCCGCACGAACTGTAGCACTGTCCGGCGTAGTCCTTGCTGGCCTCTACGCCCAGCACGAAAGTGAAGGCGGCGGGGTAGGAGGGCTTCGAGCAGCAACTGTGGCCGGGATAGATGCACAGGCCGTCGTTGCCGGCAGCAGCCACGATGACGCTGCGGTTGTAGGCCTTGCCCAGAGCCAGTTCGTAGGCCATGGAGTAGCCATAGCCGCCGATGCTCATCGAGATGACGTCCACGTCGTGGGTCATTGTGTACTCCAGGCCGCGGATAATCGTGCCCACGTCGCCCGTACCATCGCTCTGCAGCACGGTGACCGGCATGATGAGCGCATCAGGGTTGGCACCCACGATGCCGATGCCGTTGCCCTGTACGGCAGCAGCGATGCCGGCGCAGTGTGTGCCGTGACCGTTCCAGTCGCCCAGTCGTCCCGTCTGGTTCACGCAGTCCCAGCCGTGCAGGTCGTCGGCATAGCCGTTCAGGTCGTCATCCTCACCGGCGGCGCCGTTGGCCTCGGTCTCATTGGTCCAGATGTTGTCCTTCAGGTCGGGGTGCTCGATGTCCACACCCGTGTCCAGGATGGCAATCACCGGGCGGCGGCCCAGCACGTTCTGCGTCTCAGTGGCCCAGAACTTGGGCAGGTTGATGGCGGCGGGGCCCCATTGCTGGCTGTACAGCGGGTCGTTGGGGGTGAAGGCTGCCGGCGGTGCGGCTGTCCGATGGGCGGGCAGCACCGTCGATGCAGGCTCTGGGGCGGGATTGCCCAGGGCAAACACCAGGTAGTTGGGTTCGGCAAAGTCTACCTCCTCCAACTGCTTGAATGCTTCGATGGCGCGCTGTACCGACGGGGTGCGGGCTTCATTGAACTCCACGAGATAGAGTTTCGACAGGTCGCCGTCCTCCATCATCTTGCCGTTGGCGCGGCGCAGGCGCTCTGACGGTTTCAGTCTCTGCTTGCCACCCTCGGGCATCAGTTGCTCCATATTGGTGACGCCCAGTTCGTTGAGCACCGTCTGCACGCGGCGCGAACTGACTCGCATACTCCTGGACGATTGGCGCTGCACGCTGATGGAACTGTCGTCCTTGAACTTCACCAGCACCTGACCGGGCCGGTGGGCGTTGTGCATGGATTCGGGAATCTTCACTACGTTGTCTTCGTTGTCGTTCGACTGTGCCAGTGCTGTCGTAGCACACAGGCAGAGAAGACTACAGGTAAGAAATAACTGTTTCATACTTCTATCGTGGTTTTTAGTTTGTTTTGTTCGTTCTTAGTGTCTCACGGCCAGTTTCCGTCCGTTGACGATGTAGATGCCCTGGGGCAGTTCCTTCAGCGACCGCACGCTGAGTCTGTTGCCCGCCAGGGTGAAGACCGTCAGTTCGTCAGCCTCTGGGCGGATGGTGGCAATGCCTGTCGGCTCCTCTACCGTCAGTATGCCGTCCACGTATTCGAAGGTGTAGTTACGGGCATCGCCGCCGCTCACCTTGATGGCATATTCTCCGACGGGGCTATCCTTTGTGGCCGTTGTTGTGGCTGTGGGCTTTGTGAGCAGCACGTTCTCGTCCTCGCTGTTCTTCCAGCCTGCATAGGTCAGCGTGAAGTCTGGGTTCTCCTGGCCCTGCTGGCGACTGCAGTTCTGGGCCGTTACAGTCAACACGGCCTTCTCGATGGTCAGCGTGCCGGCCACGTAGGTGACGTTGTAGTTCTTCACCGTGCCCTGCTTCACCATAATATTATATGTACCCACGGGGGAGGTCTCTGTCGCATCGCAGGTAATCTCTGGCGTGCCATCAATCGTAGCACCTGTTGTCTCGAACTCGAATATAGGATTGGCATCGCCGTAGGTGCGGGTATAACTCTTGGCGGTGATAGTCAGCAGGTCGGCATCTGTCACAGTCAGTTTGCCGTTCACATAGGTGATTTCGTAGTTCTGGGCCTCAGCGCCGGAAACCACGATGGGGTATTCCCCAGCAGGACTGCTCACCGTGGCATTACACCCCACGGTGGGCTGCTTGCTCAGCACGTCGCTAGTCTCGCCGTTCTTAAAGCCTTCGTAGGTCAGCGTGAACTCAGGCATGGCGTCACCCTGCTTCTTGGTATAGTTGCCGGCGGAAATTGTCAGCGGTGCTTTGGTGATGGTCAGCGTGCCGGCCACGTAACTCACGTTGTAGTTCTTCACCGTGCCCTGCTTCACCACGATGTCATAAGTACCCACAGGCGAGGTGGTTGTGGCTTCGCAGGTAATCTCAGGTGTGCCGTCGAGTGTCGTTCCGTCTACCGTGAAGTCGAAAGTGGGATTGGCGTCGCCATATACTCGGCTGTAGTTGTTGGCCTTCACAATGATGGCGTCAGCGTCCACTACGACCAGTTTTCCACTGATGTAACTGATGTCGTAGTTCTGCGCCTCGGCTCCCGACACGGTCACAGGGTACTCGCCAGGCGCACTGGCCACGGTGGCCTCGCAGGTGACGGAGGGCTGCTTGGTCAGCACGTCCTTTGTCTCGCCGTTCTTGAAGCCGTCGTAGGTCAGCGTGAACTCGGGCATGGCGTCGCCCTGCTTCTTGATGTATGTTCCTGCCGAGATGGTCAGCGGTGCCTTCTCGATAGTCAGCGTGCCGGCCACGTAGTCGACGCAGGTGTTGCGGATGGTGCCCGGCTTCACCAGGATGGGATAGGTTCCCACAGGCGAAGTGGCAGTAGCCTCGCATATTATTTCTGGCTGGCCGTCGACGGCGGGGCCCTCTGTCGTGATCTCGAACACAGGGTTGGCCTCACCGTATTTGCGGGTGTAGTTCTTTGCCGTCAGCACCGCCCGCTGCTCCATCACGTTGACCGTGGCCGTTGTGCTGGGTGCGTTCAGTTCCTTCCTGCTGTCCACGGTTACGAGTCTCACGTTCTTCACCTCGATGGTCTTCTGGCCCACGGCCTCGGCACTGGCACTGATGGTCAGCGTGGCAATGGTGTTGCTGGAGAAGGCGACGTTCTGCATCGACATAGCCACGATTCTGATGCCGCCACTCGACAGGGGGCTCGACTCGATGATGTGCGACTGGGCGTTGCTCCCAGCCAGGCTGATCTGGAGTGCTGACTGCTCGTTGCGGGCCAGCGTCAGTCCTTCGGGCAGGAACAGGTCGCACTGCAGGGCTGTGTAAAGCGATGCATTGGTCAGTTGCAGGTTGATGGCCTGCTGTTCACCCTTAATCATCCAGGACTCCTCCAGGCTGATTTTGTCATCAGTCGTTGAGGCTGCACTTACTGCATTGATGTCCATAAACAGGGCTATTGCGGCATAGCAGAGAGATAGTAGACGGCAATTCATATTGTTCAATAGTTAGTTAACTAATATTTATCGCTTGCAAATTTAAATAATTTTCGTTATACTACCAAATTTTTAACTCGGAAATTCTCATTTATTACGTAAATGGACGTCTCTGGATGTTTTTGAGCCTGCTACTGGACTCTACTGTATTTACTATAGCGCAAAAGTGAGAACAATCCTGCTATCCTGCTTCTCATGGGGTCAACGCTTTAGGTTACAGGGTGTTAGGGGTAGCAGGATTGTGTTTTAATCCTGCTTCTAACCTGCTTCTGATCCTGCTTCTGCGAGTTTTTTCGCATCTTTTGGACGCTGTTGTAGGCAATTTTTCTTGGTCCACTTTCTGAAAGCCGAGTTATTTTGGCTGAAGTCGTAAAACCTTTTGGCTGGAGCCGTAAGACCTTTTGACTGGAGCCGCAAGACCTTTTGGCTGGAGCCGCAAGGTCTTTTGCCTATAGGCGCAAAGAAGTTTGGAGGCTCCTTTCTCCCTGATTCCATGGGGATTTGCCCCGGTTTCTACGCTACTTATCCCCAATAACAAGCATCGGAACGGCTGCTTATACCTATTTCTTGTTAATCTGAATTTGCGTCTTGGCAGGTGGAGCGTCCGTTCATTTGCCCAACTTTTGGGTATTGCACAGTTCGTGGATTCGCCGTACCTTTGCAGCGTGAATTTTAGCCATTAAAAAATTAGATAAAATGAACGCAACAATTGTAGTTTACGGTTCCTCTACAGGAACGTGTGAGGCTATCGCTGAGAAGATAGCCCAGAAACTTGGCTGCGAGGCCATCAACGTGCAGGACTTGACCGCTGAAATAGTGGACAACAACCAGAACCTGATTCTCGGCACTTCGACTTGGGGTGCAGGCGAACTGCAGGATGACTGGTACGACGGTCTGCGGGTGCTGCAGGGAGCGAGCCTGGCCGGCAAGACTATCGCCCTCTTCGGCTGCGGCGACTGCGAGTCGTACAGTGACACCTTCGTGGGCGGCATCGGCGAATTGTACAATGGAATCAAGGAGAGCGGCGCGCACTTCATTGGTGCTGTCAGCACCGACGGCTACACCTTCGACGACTCCGAGGCCGTGGTAGACGGCAAGTTCGTGGGGCTGCCCTTGGATGACGTGAACGAGGACGATAAGACCGATGCCCGCATTGATGCGTGGGTAGCCGAGATTTCGCCCAACCTCTGAGGTTGAGGATTGAAAATTGAAGATTGAAGATTGAAAATTGAAGATGATGAGGCAGGAGACGGTACAGAGACAGGCGGCAGGACAGGTGTTGCCACCAGAACTAAAGGTATTGACGAACCACATCTACGAATATAAGAAAGGTGTGCGCAGGATGATCCTCTTCACCTGCAACCGCCGCTTCGAGGCCTTTGCCACCCAGCGACTGTGCCACCAGTCCATCGACTACGTGGTGCAGCCTGCCGGCAAGGAGAACGTCAACGTCTACTTTGGCCGCAAGGAGTGTCTGGATGCCATCCGTCTGTTCGTCACCCGCCCGCTGAACGAGTTGTCGCCCGAGGAGGACTTCATCCTCGGCGCGATGCTCGGCTACGACATCTGTGCCCAGTGCGAGCGCTACTGCGAACGCAAGGCTGCTGCATGCAGGCATCGGGGGTAGAAGTTAAATAATCTGAAAAAACGCAGGGATTCCTTGGTCGTTCCACTTATTTTGCCTACTTTTGTGCTATCATTTTGATATCATTTTAATAAAAGTAGGATTATGGAAACAAAGGAATTCACTTTCAAAGGTACGGTGATCAACGGCTTCTTGATGCTGTTTGTCACCCTCGCATTGCTCATCGCCTCCATCGTGGGCATCGTCTACGGCATCGTTGTGCTGTCTGAGGAAGACGGACGCGAACTGCTGGGCGGACTGATGCTTGGCGGCAGCGCCTTGCTGCTTCTGGCCGACATCATCGCCATGTGCGGCCTGCTGCAACTGGAGCCCAACGAGGCCAAGGTGGCCACGTGGTTCGGCAAATATAGCGGCACGTTCCGCCAGACGGGCTTCTACTGGATCAACCCCTTCTACGGCACGAAGAAGGTCAGCCTGCGTGCACGCAACCTGGACGCAGAACCCATCAAGGTGAACGACAAGGTGGGCAACCCCGTGATGATAGGTCTGGTGCTCGTATGGAAACTGAAGGACACCTACAAGGCCCTCTTCGAGGTGGACTCGCAGACGATGGCGGCGAACCCGAACACCGTGGGCAGCGACACCAAGGGCCTGATGAACGCCCTGGAGAACTTTGTCCGCGTGCAGAGCGATGCTGCCCTGCGCCAGGTGGCCGGTCAGTATGCCTACGACGACGAGGACAACAAGGGCACGGAACTGACGCTGCGCTCCAGCGCCGACGAGATCAACGAGCAACTGGAGCAGAAACTGGACGAGCGGCTGGCCCTGGCCGGCATCGAGGTGGTAGAGGCTCGCATCAACTATCTGGCCTACGCCCCTGAGATTGCCGCCGTCATGCTGCGCCGTCAGCAGGCCTCGGCCATCATCACGGCCCGCGAGAAGATTGTGGAGGGGGCCGTCTCGATGGTGAAGATGGCACTGGACAAACTGTCGAGCGAGGACATCGTGGAACTGGATGACGACAAGAAGGCCGCTATGGTCTCCAACCTGCTCGTGGTGCTCTGCGGCGACGATTCGGCTCAGCCGGTGGTGAACACGGGGACGCTGAACCACTAAGGAGTTAAGAATTAAGAATTATATCAGGTGGCAGAGAAGAATACCAAAAGTTTCATCTTGCGCGTCGATGCTGACACGATGAACGCGATAGAGGCCTGGGCTGCGGACGAGTTCCGCAGCACCAACGGCCAGTTGCAGTGGATCATCACCGAGGCCCTGCGCAAGGCCAAGCGTCTGCCCTCCAAGAAACGCCACTCCTCGACAAATGAACAAGAATAACATCAACTTTCAGGTGCACCGCACCAAGGAAGGCACCATCTGCGAGATCATCAGCGGCGTGCTGATCCTGATTTCGCTGGCGCTCAGTCTGGTGCTCATCAACAAGTCGCACGAGGCCGGCAGTGCCATGCTCATCCAGACGGTAGTCTTAGGCCTGTGCAACGCCCTGATCCTCTTTCTGGCCTATAGGCCTGAGACCTTCAACATACCTGACAACTCGCCAGCCGAGATGTTTGTCGCCACGATACGCTTTTGCCGTTTGAGTGCCATATTGTTGAGTCTCATGTCGGTGACCATCACCGTCAATGCATTCCTGGAGGGCGACCCCCGATTGATCTTCGGCATCTTGGGGTTCCTTTTCATACCTCTGCTTTGCTGGTATTTCACCGTATATATAAGAACAAAATATCGTACCAAGAAATGAAGCGAATCTGCCTGACTGCATTGTCTGCACTCCTCATCTTGTCCGCGCACTCACAGAACATCAGTGGCTCGTGGAAGGGCGTGCTCAACTTGGGCATCCAGAAACTCAACATCGTGTTCAACATCGGCACCGACGGCACCTGTACCCTCGACAGCCCTGACCAGGGAGCGAAGGGGCTGCCCGCGAAACTCGACTATGTGTCTGCCGACTCCCTCCACATCAGTGCCCCGGGGCTGAACATGACCTATGCGGGGAGACTCGCCGACGGCGTCATACAGGGCAAGTTCACACAGAACGGCATGTCACTGCCGCTCACCTTGAAGCCCGGCATGGTGGAGATGCGCCGGCCGCAGACGCCGAAGCCGCCATTCCCCTATCAGACGGAAGAGGTGACCTTCAGCAACACCGCCGCCGGAGCCACCCTTGCCGGCACGCTGACCGTGCCCAAGGATGCCAGCACCGTTGTGCTGATGGTGACTGGCAGCGGACAGCAGAATCGCGACGAAGAACTCATGGGGCATAAGCCCTTCGCCGTCATTGCCGACTTTCTGGCCCGCAACGGCATAGCCACCCTGCGCTACGACGACCGCGGATTCGGACAGTCTGTAGGCGGCGACCTGAAGAATGCCACCACGGCAGACTTTGCCGACGACGCCGCAGCAGGCATCGAGTGGCTGCGCAAGAGCGGACGCTTTTCTCGCGTCGGCATCCTGGGCCACAGCGAGGGTGGGAGCATCGCCTTCCTGCTCGGAGCCCTACAGCAGGTAGACTTCATCGTCAGCCTTGCCGGCCCTGCCGTCAAGGGCGACAGCATCATCCTGGAACAATTCAGGGCTCTTTCGCCCACGGCCCAAGGGCTCACGCTCGAACAACTCAGAGAGATGCCCGACATCCAGCAGGCGCTGAAGGACAATGCCTGGTATCGCCACTTCTTCAACTACGACCCTACGGCCGACATCAGCCGCGTCACCTGTGCTGTGCTCGCCGTCAATGGCAGCCGCGACCTCCAGGTGGCCTCCGACCAGAACCTTGCAGCACTCCGCCGCACTCTGCCTGCCAATGCCAAGACCGTCATCAGGGAATATCCTGACCTGAACCACCTCTTTCAGCACTGTCAGACGGGCCTCCCCTCAGAGTACGGTCAGATAGAGGAGACCTTTGCCGAAGAGGTGCTCCGCGACATGGTGCAATGGATAAGGGACATCGAGTGACTGCAGCCGTCGGAACGGCTCAGTTCCGGATGACGGGCGTGGAGGGCTCTCCCTCGTAGCGGATGAGGGTGGGGAACTGGCCGTTGAGGCGGGTGTCGATGAAGACAGTGCCCTGACAGCCGTCGAGACGGGCCTCAGGATTGTCGACGGAGATGTCGACACGGTCGAGGACGAAGGCATCGGTGTCACGCAGACGCATGAACTCGCGGGCATGGCCCTGCCAACGGCTGAGGAGCACACCACGCAGGGGACGCTCAGGCAGGCCGAGGGAGTGGATGAGTTTCTGGCAGTCCTCAATAGCGACATCGCTGATGCGGATGCTGTGGAAGTCGGGCGTGAAGCGGTTGACAGGGCGAACGGGCAAGCGCTTGGCCAAGTCGCCGCCCCACTTGACGCTGCCCAGCATGTCGCAGTAGAAGGCGTAGTGCAGCACACGTGCTCGCACGCGCTCCACAAAGATATTCTCCACACCACCGCCACGGGCCCTGAGCGTCTTGAAGCGGAAGGCCTGGTCGGTGCCGTCGAAGACACAGTCGTGCATGTAGACATTGCGCACGCCAGCCGACAACTCCGTGCCGCAGACGATGCCGCCAGCACCGCGCAGGGCCAGATTGTAGCGCAGCACCACATTCTCCGTTGGCCGCCCCACGCGCAGGCCGTCGCCGTTGCGGCCGCTCTTCATGGTGTAGCAGTCGTCCTGACAGTCCAGTTGACAGTATTCTACCAGCACATTCTTCGACGACTCGATGTCGATGCCGTCAGTACGGCCATGACCGAACGAGTTGACCGTCACGCCACGGATGATGACGCTGTCGCAATACTGCGGCACCACGTTCCAGTAGAGGCTCTGGTCGATGGTGATGCCCTCGATGAGCACGTTGCGGCAGTTGATGGGGGCCACTGACTTGGGCAGGAACACCTCGCCGCTGTGCGCCTGGCCATCGAAGACACGCTCGCTGACAGGCATGTCGGGCGAGGTGACGATGGTCTCGATGTTCAGTGCTTTCTCCTTGTTGATCTGATAGATTTCGCAGTCGGTAGAGGGTCCTACGATGCGGCCCTTGCCCGTGAGGGCGATGTCGTGGGCACCGTTGGCATAGATGAAGGCGCCGAGCGACATGATTTCGATGCCCTCGTCGCGGGTGAAGACCACGGGCAGATAGTCCTTAATCTGGCCGCTGAAGTGCAGTTCACAGCCCTCGCTGAGATGGAGTTCGACGCCAGACTTCAGGGTGATGCGGCCCGACTGCCAGCGACCGGCGGGGATGACGACCACGCCGCCACCCTGAGCAGACGCGCGGTCTATGGCGCGCTGGATGGCTTGGGTCGACATGCCCTGACGATTCATCCTGACTACAATCTTCTTACCTTTGATGTCCGGTCGCTGCAGTTGCGGCATGGGGAAGGGAGCCGCTATGGGCGCAATGTCGCTGATCATGGCCTGGGGGCCCACCTGCTGGCGGGTGGGGATGAGATAGTCCTCCACGCGCCACTCGTCACGCCACTCGATGGTGGGCTTGCCCTGCTCGTCGAACGTGATGGGCAGGAAGACGTAGCGGGCATCCTGGGTGGTGTCCCACTTGTTGCGACGCACGCCCGTCTTGTCCTTCACCTGCGGCTCGCTGAAGTCGCGCTCGAAGGGCTGGTGGTTCAGATAGGCTTTCTCCTTATTCTTCAGTGTGCGCTGGGGGACGTCCGTCTGCCAGATGGAGGGCAGCCAACGGTCGGCAAGGGCCACGTAGAGTGATGAGTGAGGAGTGATGAGTGATGAGTCGGAGGACTCCTGGATGACGGGGATCTGGATGACGCAGCAGATCTGGGAGCCAAATGAGTCTTCGTACTTATCGTCGATGTGGGGAGAACCCAGGTCGACGTAGTCGCCATGAGGATCGTCGAAGACGCACACCTGCGAGGGATTGGGCACATAGCCCGTGGTGCCGCTGGTGAACAGATAGTGGCGGCCGCGCCACATGAAGTGCGTAGGAGCCTCGCGCGTGTAGGGCGGACGGATGCCCACATAGTGTTCACTATACGTTCCGTTGGTGCCCAGATAGTCGTCGGTCAGTTCGGCGCAGATCATCTCCCAGTGAGGACGCTCGAACCAGACGTAGGCCTTGCCCGAAGCAGGATCCTGCCACAGGTCGAAGTCGCCCACGCCGAAGCCCTCAGGTTTGAAACTCCGGACCAGCGTGTAGGGCCCCTCGAAGCGGTCGGCCTGCAGCACGATGAAGTAGCCGTCGGTGTCCATCGACTTGATCCAGCACACCCACTTGCGGGTCGACTGGTTATAGAGTATGTGCGGACGGTCGAGCGTCTGCGAATAGTGCAGCGGCGACAGCGGATTGATGGTGTCCGGCTCGATGATGAGTCCCATGTCCTGCCAGTTGTAGAAGTCGGTGGAGCGGTAGGCCCGAATGCCCCATGTCCAGACATTCGAACCCATAGTGGTGCGCTCCTTATTCTCGCCATACCAGTAGTAGACGCCGTCCTTCATGAATATCTGCGGGGCGTGGGCCTGTATGGGCCGACCGCTCGTGTCGCGCCAGCGCTCGCCAGGACGGATGGACGTATAGGTCTGGGCACTCGCCTGTGCCCAGAAGACTATACTACTAACTAAAACTACTATGAAGTGAATGATTGTTCGTTTCATTTTACCAGGACTTTTTCTGTGTGACTACCACGACGGACGATGTAGATGCGACCTGACTGCGGCTGCTCTACACGACGGCCCTGCAGGTCGAAGTACTGAGGAGCGGCAGCACGGTCTGTGCTGACGGCGGCAATGCCTGTGGGTTCGGTCACGTGGATGCGCAGGGTGTCAGTAAGAGAGATGCCTGTGATGTCACCGCTCGACTTGACGGTGAACTCGTAGTCGCCCGCTTCCGTCGGCGTGCCGCTGAGCGTGAAGGTGCGCTTAGAGGTGTCTTTCGTGAATGTCCAGCCATCAGGAGCGGTGAAAGTCTTGATGCGCGTGCCGTCGAGAAAGACATACTGCAGCGTGGCGGACGTGCAGTTCTTCAGGCGGCAGACGATGTCGGCAATGGGCTGTCCCAACTCGACGGTCTGCTCCTTCTGGCCCTCGCCCACGACCTCGAAGCGAGTGGCAACCACATCGGGCAGATAGTACCCCAGGTGGGGCGGCTGATTATAGCCCACGTTCTGCCAGGCCACCGACATACGGTAGATGTGGTCGTGCATCAGGGTGGGCACAGCAATCTTCGTTGACGTGGTGGTCGAGAAGATATTGACGCTGCAGGAGTCTTTATAGTCAAACATGACGATCTCCTCGCGCCAGTCGCCTAGGATGTCGGCGATGAGCAGCGGGTTGGCCTTCGTACCATAGGTGACGCTGTTGCCGTAGTTGCCGGCAGTGAGCAGTCTGGTCGACAGATTGCCGTCTTGCAGTGCACCCTTGTCAAAGAGTTCGTCCTGAGCATCGTCGTCCCAGTAGATGCGGAAATTGTAGAAGGGATAGTTATTAGTGTAGTGGCCTACGACCTCGTCCTGACTGCTGTATACGTTGTAGTTGCCTTTGACCGTCTGATTGGAACTGTTCTTATAGTCGTTGTCATCGCTATGCCAGTACTCGAAGCCGCGATGGTCGGCCGTGATGTCGGCAGCAATGCCTCGGCCCGTGTCATCACGACCAGTGTGGTGGATGAGCAGTTCGCCCGTCTTGGCGTCGCGCACGCTCCAGCCGAAGGGTTTCTCCTCGTGAACCATCATCACCTCGAGACCTGGACGGTCGGGCATGAGGTCGCTCAGATGGAGGGCATCGCCGTGACCAAGACCTGTGGTGTGGAGCAACTGGCCGTCGTTGTCGACAGCGGCCGAGCCATAGATAATCTCGTCGCAGCCGTCGCCATCGACATCGCCCACAGCGACGGAGTGGCAGCCTTGACCATAGGCCGTACAATAGAAGTGCACATCATTGGTGCCGCTCGAGATGCCAGAGGTATTGGTAGAGTAAGTCTTCGAGGTCTTATTGCCCTGGGCATCGGTCACCTCGACAACGGTGGGCGACACAGAGGCGTGCAGCCACTTGGTGGAGAGTTTCTCGCCGTCGAAGTCTACTGCCCAGAGGTAGGCACGGGTGTAATAGCCGCGACACATCACAGCCGAGGCGTTCTTGTCGGCACCGTCGAGATGGGCCACACAAGCCAGGAAACGGTCGCAGCGGTTGCCGTAGTCGTCGCCCCAGAGGGCCTTCAGTTCAGAGCCCGTGGGGGCCTTCACCTCACCAGTGGTACAGCCGCGGTTGGGGTTGTACCAGATGGTGTGGATGGCGCGGCCCGTAGTGCCCTCGAAGACGGTCAGGTATTCTGCACCGCTGAGGATATAGCCATTAGCGTTGGCATACTTCAGCGAGTTGCTGGCCGAGGATATCTTGCTCTCGGTAGCGGCCTTGTTCACATACTGCCCCTGACCATCTACGGTGCCCTGCGCCGTCTTGCAGATCAGTTCGGCACGGCCGTCGTTGTTGAAGTCATAAACCAGGAACTGGGTGTAGTGGGCTCCAGCACGGATGTTGGGGCCGAGGTCGACGCGCCACAGTTTTGTGCCGTCCAGTTTATAGGCATCCAGGTAGACATTGCCCGTCTTGCCGCTGATGGAGTTGTCCTGACAGTTCGAAGGATCCCACTTGACAATGAGTTCGTACTGTCCGTCACCATCGAGGTCACCCACCGAACAGTCGTTGGGGAAGTAGTGATACCCTGACTGCGAGGCAGGACGATCCAGTTTCAGCGAGCGATAGATATCGGTCCATCGCTTCACAGCGGCACTCGTGCTCACGACCTCGCCGTCGACCTTCGCCACTACCTGATACTCGCTGTTGTCAGTACCGCCAGTGACGCTCAGGTTGGTCACCGTCAGGTCTTTGCCGGCTGTCAGCACATTGCCGTCGCGCAGCACGTCGAACGTGGTGCCTTCAGCGTCGGTGGCCAGCAGACGCCAACTGAGGAAGGTGCTGCCGTTATTCTTGATGGCCACCAAGCCGCGATCCAGCGTCTCCCGCTGCTCCTGGGCAGTCACCGTTCCGCTACAGAGAGCGAAAAGGAGACTGAAACCCAAGAATGATTTTCTCAATGTCATTTTGTGCATCGTTATGGAAACTTACTTCCTGAATACTTTCTTTCCGTTGATAATGTAGAGGCCTGGCTTCAGGCTGTCTGCGTCGTCGGCTACCTTCACGCCCTGGATGGTGTAGACACCCTTCAGTTCCTGGCGTACGGCAGGCTCGTCGGCGAAGACACCCTTCACACCCGTTATGACGGCGCTGAGTCGAGAGGTGGTCTCCTGCAGGCCCCACAGAGCATTCTGCATCTGCTTGGCGGTGGTGGCCTTCTCGGCATCGCCGATGTAGCGGTTCACCTTGACTGCCCAGTAGTTGTCCACGCCGGCCACAAGGGTCTTGGCATCGGCCACAGCCTTCTCAACATCGGCCTTGGTGTCTGTCAGATACTGGGTCTCATCGCCCACGTAGAATATCTTGTTGTTGCCGAAGCCGAAGCCGTTGGCGCCAGCAGCAGCGTAATTGTCGGCAGCCTCAAGACCGAACTCAGCGCTGAGGGGAGCGCTACCCGATTTCTTGAAATAGACGCTGTAGAGGGCATAGACCATGCCGCCATATTTAGCGCCACTGACCTCGCGGGTGAAGTAGGTGCCATCATTCTTCACACCATTGTACCACTTCGAGATGGTGACAGAGTCGGGGGCGCCGTTCTCGCCAAAGAACAGGCGGATATTAGGTGTAAAGAGCGTGTCGACAGCAACACTGTTGTTTTCATCGTCACTATAGATAACCGTAGCGGCAGCCACCAGTTCGGCGATGCGTTCCTCTGAGATGTAAGCCTCGGCACGATACTCGTAGAGTCCCTCGTAGGTCAGTTCGACGGTCTGCTGGGCCTTAGCGTCAAGTTGTACGGTCGTGCCGCGCCAGATGCTGGCACCATGTCCCTGCGAGAGGGTCTCGTTGTCGCGGATTTCCCAGCGGTTGGCCGATGCGGAGACGCTCCAGTTCCAGTCCTTTGTGGGAGCAGTGAACGAGGTAATGTTGTTTCCTGCTGAGAAGTCGCTGAAGTCGGCATTCTTAATCAGAATCTCTGTGGGATTGGTGCGGCTGGCCGAAGTAGACTCATATTCCTCCTTAGCAGTGAGGATTGCATTGGCAGCCTCCGTGAAGGCCTCTCCCTGATTGGTGGCACTGATACCGTCGAGCAGAGCCTGACCGGCAGCAACGGCACCCTGGAGGGCAGTACGCTTTCCTGCGGCAGCACCAGCATAGGCTGGGTCATTCAGGGCAGCATTACCAGCGGCCACAGCCTCCTTCAGGGTGGCGATAGGCGCATTCTGGTTGATAACAAATGTACGAGCGCGTCCCAAAGCGTTCACCTGATCAAGCAATTCCTGAATCTTCTCCTCGGTCAACTGATCCTTGTCGAGCACGTTGCCCTCAGCATCGATAATCAGCAGCGAGGCATTGTAAACGGGCTGGGCATCGGCAATAGCGCGAGCCAGCGAGTCCTGCTCCCAGGGATAGTCGGTGGCGTTCAGTTCGACGGGATACTCCGTGATGCGCTTGTTCAGATTGACCTGCTGGACGATGAAGTCATTAACCAACTTCTTGTATGCCTGCTCGTCAGTACTGGTACCAAGAAGATAGGCTTTAGGATTACGTACGCTGAAGCGACCGCCAACCTTTCCGTCTACAATGGGGAAGTGGAAGCCGAAGACTTTCTTTTCTCCTTCCTTAATCTCACCGATAGCATAATATGTCTTAAAGTCATAGCCGCTCATCACGTCTTCTATCTTAACAGTATCGGTGCCAAAGAAGAAATAGGGATTGGCAATTTCTATACTATAGTTTGAGCCGTAAGGATTGGCACGATTGGCGGCAGCCACAGCCTGTGCCTCAATCTGGAAGAAATACTTACCGGCAGGCAGGTCGTTGAGTTTGTCATCCCTGGTGCGCACACTGACATCAAGCGTGTACTGGCCAGTATTCTGAATACCTGCAGAGGCAATGTAGCCATCACCCTCAGCAAACTCCAGATAGTTGGTATTGCCAGTGAAGCCCCAGCGTCCACCTTCGAAGGTCCAGTTGTCCTTAGTGCCAAGTTTCGAATAGTTGTATTGTCCCCACGAAGTCCAGTCCTGCAGATAGGCCGGGAATAAGTTGGCGCCATTAGCGTCGAGGAATTCGGTCACCACATCGTCCAAAGAACCTAACGTGCTCTCCATAGCATCCTTATCATCAGTCTGGCTGACATCCTGCAGAGCAGGCTTCAGCCAATCTTCCAGGGCACCCTGCAATGCGTCTCGGCCATTGGGGAGGCTTTCCTCCTTCAACAGGCTCTCCAGATAGGTTACGAGTCGTTCGCCCTTGCGAGTGTCATAAACCTCCTTGACAGTATTGATGGCAATGTCGGAGATCATGATGCCAGTTGCTACGTTTTGGGCAGCAATAATGATATATTGGTTGTCCTCCATGTGGGCAGCAAACACCAGTTGTGTCCACTCATCGCTGAAGGACTCTGTAGAAGCCACCTGAACGGCACCTTCTCCCTTAGCATATTCACCAGTGGTATTAACAAACACGTCGATACGGTTCTGACCGCCTTCAGTAATAGTGGTATTCACGTTGGTCGTCTCTGCCTTCACGTAGAGCGAGACGGCATAGAGGCCGCCTGTCTCAACCTTCTGTGCAAGATAGAGGCTGTTAGGTGCTGAGAGGCTCATCAGTGCATTGCCACCTTTTGCAGCAGACCCAGCCTCAATGCTCCAGGCATCGGCACTGGCAGCATTGCCTTCGGCATCCTGCCATCCAGCAAGGCCATTACTGAAGTCACCATTGGTCAGAAGGTTTTCCCCCAGGACCATGTACTTAGCGGTGTGCGAGTAGAAGTACTGCGTCTGAGCGTAGCCACATACTGCGAAGAACACAGCCAACATCTGTAAGAGTAATCTTTTCTTCATTGCTTTACGAATTTTAGTTATTAATCATGAACTTTGATGCAAAAGTACCCGTTTTCAGGGTTAGAAAACGGATACTTTTGTACAAAAAGGGGTAAATTTGTACCTTTCCCTACTTTTTCAAGCACATGATTTCCACTGGGCCCTTCAAACCTGACGGCACCAGGGCATCGGTAGGCGTGGCCAAGGGAGTGGTTTGCTGCATGATGCGCTCGGTTTCAGGACGGTTGGCGTCGCCCACCAGACGGTTCCACAGGCTGTTGGCCACGCGAATCTCCAGTCGGTTCTTGCCTTTCTTGACGAACGGGGTGACGTCGAGCGTCCAGGGCGAGCACCAGATGGTGCCAGCCTCCCGGCCGTTGACGAAGACCTGCGCCACAGAGCCTGGCTGTCCGATGGAGAGACGATAGCGGGCCTGTCTGTCCTTCTTGTCGAGGACGAAGGCGTTGGTATATACTGCCGTTCCTGAATAGTATTTGACGCGCGGATCGCTGCTTTCTGTCCAGTCGGTGAGTGTAGTCAGGGTGAGCGGCTTCGACGGCCCTCCCACTGACGCGTCGAAATTCACCGTCCACTCGCCAGCAACAGGGATGCTTTCAACGGAATGACACGGACATGCAGGCTGACCGTCCGTGATTGCCTGCGCCTGTCCGTTGCCTAATATAATAAAATAGGATTCGCGCGGAGCGAAAGTCAGGTCGATAGCCGTGTGGCCATTCTCAGCGGTTATGGCCAGCGGTGTACGCTCACCTGTCACTGGATTCCATAGTTCGGCAGAAGAGGCGGCCATGCGGAAGCGGAAGCGGTCGACGACCGTCTCGTCGCTGTGGTTGTTCAGGAAGTAGATGTCCTCCTGGTTTGTGCGGCGATGGCAGAAATAGAGACGCTTGGCGGCAGGAGCCTCCACGTCTGGCTGCAAGCCGGCCTGACTCAAAAACTCATCAAACGACTGTTCGCCACGAGGATTCCAGACAGGAATGCCCAGACTGCGCCACTCTTCCACCCGCTGACACACCTCACTGGTCAACTGGTCATCGCAGGGCAGCACCAGCATACGGTAACTCACACCGTCGGGCAGCACCAGACGGCCGTCGCGGACGGTCAGATGATGAAGCAGCACATCGGTGCCAATGGCATCGAAGTCATAGCCCTGCGGCAGTGGCGGCAGTCGGTGGCTAAGGATGCGGGCAGGCAGGTCGTCGCCCAGATAGACGGCCACATCGGCCACAGGCTTGCCCTGACGGAGCATCCACGAGCAACGGGCCTGATAGTCCCAGAACGCGCGGCTCATGGGCCACTGGGTGTTCAGACGGTTCAGCACATACTGGCGCCCGTTGGCAGTGCTGAGCCGCCGGCCTGTGGCATCGGCCTGATAGGCCACGGCACAGACCACAAACTCGTTGATGCCGTAGGCATAGGCATAGTCGGCCAGATTCTTGATGTCGGCCAGCGAGTGCTTGTAGGTAATATCGGTGAAGGCCTCGCCAGAGGCTATCTGCTTGCCGTAGGCGTGGGCGGCCGATGAGCACTCCTTGATGTCGTAGTTGCCCTCTGTCTGGTAGCCCCAGAACTCGCCCTGCGGCTTGTCCACCAGTTTCTTCACCTCGATGGCGTCGCCTGCCATGCAGAGCGCACCGCCGATGGCTTGGGCCGTCAGCGTCAGTCCTTCGGCGCGACACAGGCGGTTGAACTCACCATAGTAGTTCTCGGTGATGAGGTCGCTAATGGTGCGACGAAGATCGGAGAGAACGGATGAGTGATGAGCGATGAGTGATGAGTTGGCTTCCGCCGTTCCACCCCTGACAATCATACCGCCTGCAATGGTGGGCAGATAGTTGCGGATGTCGTAGCCGTGCAGCCGACGGAACTGCCGGGGCATGTCCTGCGTCCAGTTCTGCGGGCCTGCCTCGTGGCTGTCCATGCAGATGCCTTCCAGCGCACCGCCGTGAGCGCGAATGCTGTCGATGACAGGCTTGGTGTAACTCTGCCAGTGCAGACGGGCACCCTCCACCGACAGTTTGTCGCACTCCAGTCCCAGCGCCTCCTTGCGGCCGTGCTTGGTGTGCCCCCCAGAAGAGACAGACACGAAGCGCATGACGAGCCACTGGCCAGCAGGTGCATCGTGCCAACTGAGCGTGCCGTCGGCCGCCATCCGATTGGTCAGGTCGACGATGCTGTCGGCACTGACACACTCCTGTTCGCCATAGGCTGGCGTATCGTCGTCTGTCATAAACTCAGAAACCAGACTGGCCTTCTCCTCCCACCTGTCTACACAGGCACGGGCCGAGATGACCACATTGCCCAGCGTGACGCGCTTCCCACGGTCTGCCTGACGCACCGTCAGACGGAAATAGCGTCCCTGCGTGGTGGGGAAGGCGATGGTCTGCTGCTTCTGTCCGCCCAGGTTCTGGTACTTGGGGCGCAGGTCGCACACCTTATTGTATATAACACCATCGTCTGAGACTTCCAGTATGCCGATGTTGGGCAACTCGTGGAAGCCACAGCCGAAGAAACTCCACTCCATCGTCTCTCCCTTCTTCATCTCCGTCCTTGGAGCGAAGGGCGGCACCTGCATCGACGAGGTACGGGCCTTGCCCTGCGGCGTGGCCTCGTAGGTAATGCTGCGGGCCGTAAAGGTCTTGCCAAAATCGAAGACCAGCACAGAGTCGGCCAGGCCCGCAGCAGCGACGTTCAGCAGACGGGAGTCGCCCAGCGTGGCCTCGCGGTACGGCACGGCCAGCACGGCCACGTCGTGGTGCCAGTTGTGGGGGCGACGCGGAAGGGGCAGCCGCACCGTCTGTCCGCTGTTGATAAGGACTTCCGTCATCGCCAGACGCTGCATGCTGCGGTCGGGCGTGATCCACGAGCCGCCAGCCACATAGCCGTTGCCGATGTTAGCCTCGAACGACAGGCCCAGTCGTTTGGCCTCCTGCGAGGCGAAGATGAGCGACTGCCACCAGTGACGGTCGAACACCTGGTCGGCACCTGCGCCGTCGCCGTGCACCTGGTCGTAGTAAACCACGCCGCCCACGCCCTGCTCCCGGAAGGCCTGCAGGTCGGCAGTGATACCCTCGCGGGTGGTCGCTGTCTCACCGAAGAACCACCACACCTTGGTGCGGGCCGAGTCTTGCGGCTCTGAGAAGCCCTTGCTCAACGAGGACTGAGCGATGCTGGCGATGCTGCCTAAGAATAGCAAAACGGAAAAGATGACCTGTCTGTTCATGTCCCTATTTTTTGTTAACTTGATATTCAAAGAAGTAATAGCCGTCGGGCATGCCCTTCGGCAGCGAAAGCCTATCGAGGTCGGTAGCCGTGCGGCCTGCTGGGAGGATCACATTGCGGAAAGTCTGCCGGTGCAGCGGTTTACCGCTCGAGTCTCTGATGGTGACCGTGATGTCGGCACGCTGCTGGTCGCCCAGATTGAGGACAACCACCTGCGGACGGTCATCCGGCCCATAGACCATATCTACATCCTTGCTGCCGGCCAATACCTGCTGGAAGCCCATGCGATGGGCATAGTAAGCCAATTTCTTGTGGCCGAGGGCATCGACGAGGGGCTTCTGGTAGGTACCCATATTGCCACCGCCCCACATGCAGCACCAGGAGAGGCCGTCGTAATCCAGCCAGCGCATCTTGCGGATGCACTCGTAGGCCGAGAAGGCCTGCCAGGCCTGACTCTCGCGCCACTCATCGCAGGTGAGCAGCCGGCCGATGGAGCCATTGTCGTAGTCCCACTCGTAGGAATGGAACTTGTAGACGGGCGAACCCTTGAAGAGACTCCAGTTCATCTGGCCGATGGTCTCCTCCTGCTCGAAGTTGAAATAGGCTCGGTCTGGCGAAGTCAGGAAACTATTGATGTCAGCATTGCCTGGCCACTTGTGGGGGAAGGGCCAGCGGCGCAGGTACTCCCAGTCCTGTCCGAAGCCAGTGGGATAGTCCATCGAGCCGCGACTGATGCGGTTGGCCGTCCACACGGGGTCGCAATCGCTGACGGGCTTGCGCTTGTTGTCGCGCGTGCCATCGTCGTTGTAGACGCGGGTATGGCGGAAGTCGGCCGTGGGTGTGATGAGGCGGGTGGTGTCGTTGGGATAGATAGCGTCGTAGACCTTGTGCCAGTAGGTCATGGCCGACCGCCAGTCAGTGAGGCTGGGATGGTTCGACGGCTGCCAGATGACGATACTGGGGGCGTTGCGTAGTTGGCGCACGTCCGCGGCCATGCCCTCGAAGTCGGCCACCAACGGCGAGCGCAGTCGTATCCACGAAGCCGTCTGCCAGATGAACATCAATCCCAATTGGTCGGCCATCTCGGTGAAGCGCGGGTCGTTGGTGCCGTCCTGCGGATTGTCGTCGCTCCAGTGGGCCGACATACGCATGCCGTTGCCGTTCATCTTCTTCACGGCCAGCAGTTCCTTCATGATATCCTCCGAACGGGGACAGAGCAGGTCGAGCGCATTCTTCTCCAGGGGGAAGCGCTGGCCGAAGTAGAGGGGCGCACGCAGCAGTTCAGGCCGTCCGTTGATGCGGAAGGTGCCGCCGTCCTGCTCGATGGTGCGGAAGCCGGTGGTCACCACATAGTCGTCGGTCAGTTTGCTGACGTAGAGTTCGCGTGTGCGGGCCAGGTCGCCATCCACGGCCGAGAAGGTCTCGGTGCGCTTTCCGCTCTCGCTGTTGACGAGCAGGGCGCGCACCTGGTAGAGCCTCGGCTGCTGGTATGACCAGAGTTTCAGGTCGTCTACATGGAAGCGCAGGCGGAAGGTCTTCGTCTCCTGCGGCAGCATCTCTACTGCCACTGAGTCGGCCGCCCACTCTGTGCCCTCCGTGGGGAACCAGTCCTTCAGCAGCACCTGCAGTTGGCCCTTGTAGAACTGATAGGAGGTATTGGTGACGGTGACCTCGGCCGACACCTCGCCCGACAGGTTCTCCAGATAGGCGTAGACATCGCTGATGTGCGTGGCCTTCGTCAGATGCAGCCACGAGCGACCGGCAAACCAGCCGATGTTGGGGTCGGTGGGACAGTGGTGCATCATCTGCCTGAAGTTGGCGTGGAAGGGGTCTATTCGCAGGCACAGCAGGTTGCGGCCGTTGGGAGTCAGGTACTTCGTCACGTCGACCACCTTGCGATGGGCGTCGTGCAGCACCTCCACCACCTTGCCGTTGATCCATAGTTCGCCGCTGGGGAAGAGCGACTCCAGTTCGAAGTAGGCCTTCTCGAACTCGCCACAGTCCACCCACTTCCTAAGCAACAGGGCCTCGCCCTCGTGGCGCTCTGTGCCGTGGTTCTTGGGCATTGTGCAGGTCTGCCACTGCGAGTCGTCGTAGTCGGGACTGGTCCAGCCGGTGGCGTCGACGGGCTTCTGCGAACTGGCATCGAGGAAGGTCTTGGCGAACAGGGGCTGGTTCAGCCGCTTCGTGTCGGTGGTCTTCGTGTAGCCAAGGCCCCAGATGTTGTCGACGGTCAGGCCGTCAATGGCGAGGCCGTCAATGGCGGTGGTGAGAAAGGGCTGGAAGTCGATGATTTTCTTGCCGTCAAGCAGCAGGTTGTAGCGGTGCTCCTGCAGGTCTACCTCGAAGACGGCGTGGTGCGGCTTGCCGTCGTTCGTATATGAACATGCCACGTTCTCGCCGTCCAAGAGTTTCAGCGAGCCACTGCCGCTGATGCTGCACTCCAGGCGCAGGTTGTAGGTCTGCTTGTCAAAATGATACTGAGAAGCAATCGGTCGGTGATGGGTTGCCGATGGTGCCCAGCGCCATTCGTCCAGCACCAGTTTCTGCCTCACGCTGGGCAGTGGCTGCGGTTTCAGCCGCTTCATGGCCTGGCTGACCTCGTCGGTCGTGACCACCTGTTCGGCCAGGGTCTGGTCGCCGAAGAACCGCGAGGCGTACTGCTGCCAGTGGGTCAGGTACTCGATGCGCTGGTCGGTGGTCATCCACTCCATAGCACCCTTGAAGTCGGTCTCGCCGTTGGCCTTCGGGTCACTGGTCACGTAGCGCAGTTCGAACGACTGCGACAGCACGTTGTTGTTCTGCTTCTTCTCTGCCCCTGCGCCGACCGTCAGGGCCGTCAGGGCCGTCATGAGGATTAGTCTATTCATCGTTTTTCGGTGTTTTTGTATAATAAGATGTGAGGGCGTGGTATTCCTCGTCGGTTATCTGGATGATGGAGCCGTGGCGGGGCGTGAAGACGCCCTCGGTCTTGGTCTCACGGACGAGTGTGAAGTGCTGCCAGTCGTCGGTGCGGCAGAACTGATAGACGCCGTCCTTGAAGCAGTCGTAACTCAGCATCCAGCCGCCGCCAATGAGCGGATAGGCCGTGGAGCCTTCGGATGACAGGCTGTTGGGCTGCATGTGGCCGGGCAGGAGTGTCCACGAGGGCTGGTCGTGCAGGTCGCGGAATGTGTACTGCCGACGCTGCAATCCGTCAGGCCCGCCCCAGGTATTGAAGAACAGGTGGTAAAGGCCCTGCTCGTCCTGCACGATGTCGGTGTCGATGGTGGGATGGGGATAGGCAAACAGCGGCTGCGGGTCGCCCTCTAAGTCGCTGAAATCGGCGTTGGCGTAGGCGTAATAGACGGCATCCTTGGGGAAGGGGCCGTCCTTCTCGCTGTGCAAGGAGAAGTAGACCATCAGTTTCTTGGTCGATGGGTCGTAGATGGTCTGTGGTGCCCACACGGCATTGGCCTTAGCGTAAGGCTTGCCGGGATAGCGGGCGGGAAAGTGAACGGCATGGTGCTCCCAGTGGATGAGGTCGCGGGAGCGCAGCAGGATGATGCCTCGGTTGGTCCACTTGCCGAGCGACATGTCCATGTCGGTCAGCACCTGGTAGAACCATCCGTCATCGCCACGCAGCAGATGGGGGTCGCGCACGCCGCCCGAACAGGCAATCGTGTCGGACGCGATGACGGGCCGCCCCTCGTTCAGCGGCGAGAAGTTCACCCCGTCGTCGCTCACGGCATAGCACACCTGCTGCCCCTCGGTGGTGTTGTTGACGAAGTAGGCAAAGAGGTAGTGGGCCATCTTCTCACTGGCGTGAGCCGGCAAGAACAGTGCGGCCATGATAAACAGGAGTAGTGGTAGGATTCGTTTCATTGTATATCGCTTTTATTAGTCTGTATTTCTGTAGTTGACCACAACCCGCTGACTGCCGCTGATGCTCACCTTGTAAGCCATGTTGCCGAGCGATTCGAGCGTGCCGCCTGTGACACGGGGCCTGCTCTTCGACCGGAAACAGAGTGTGCCCCGGCCCTCCGTGGCTTGCAGGACAATCTGCTTCGGGGTCATCTCAATGTGGATGTTGCCATGAGGCGTGGGCACGTCGCCCCTCATCCACAGGAGGTCGCCCAAGCAGGGACGAGCCTCCCACTCGGCATAGCCGGGCTGCACGGGGCGTATGCCAAGATAGTATTTGCCTAAGAGGTAGACAGGCGAGGCACCCCAGGCATGGCAGAGCGACTTGCCGTAGCGGTTGCCATACATGGCGAGGCGCTCGGGGTAGCCCTCTTTCGGGTCGTAGGTCTCCCAGAATGTGGTGGCTCCCTGCGCCAGCATGCCGCCCCAGTAGGAGCGCATCTCGCTGAGCACCTGCCGCTGCTGCCCAAGGGCACAGAGGGCCTCCAGTTCGTAGAAGCGCATGTAGGGAGTGGTGATTTCCATCACGGAGTCGTTCAGTAACACGTTCTTGAGAACCGAAGCCTGCTGCTTGGCATCGAGCAGATCATAGAGCACGGCGAAGATGTTGGCGTAGCGGGTCATCTCGTCCTGGGACTGCCCGTGCTTGGTGTGGTGAACCAGCGCGCCCTTGGCCTCGTTCCAGAATGTAGGCAGGATCAGTCGGCCGAGTGTCCCTGCGTCCTGTCTGTAATGTTCCGCATCCTGATGATTACCGATAAGTTCAGCACACTGCTGCATGGTTTGCAGCGAGCGCAGATAGACCAGTTGCTCGAAAGCCAGTTCGCCGTCTTTCGACATATTTCTTGGCGACCAGTCCACAAAAACCCAGTCACCCTTCTGCCCCTCGACCATGCCACGCCCGTTGAGGCGGCCCTGCACATAGTCCATGAGTGTCTTCATGCGGCCGTAGATTTGTCGCACGAAGTGCGTGTCGCCCGTATAGAGGTAGTAGTCGTAGATGGCGTTGAACCAGAAGAACGAGTAGTCAAGGATGGTGTTGACGTGCTGCTGCACGGGGTCTTTGCCGCGCAATGCCCAGATGGTGCGCCTGACCACGGGCGTGTCGAAGAAGGCGTAGTAGTTCATCAGGTACGACTGTATGGCATCGCCGCTCCACATCCAGCGGTCGCGCTTGATGCCCTCTATCATCACCTCGCGGTCGGTCAGGTGCAGGGTGTAGGCTCCCACCTGCCAGATGCGGTTGAGCAGGGTGTCGCTGCACTCGAAGGAGCCACGCTGCTCCACGGCCTTCATCTCTGAGAGCAAGGTCACGCCGTCGATGGTCACATCGCCCACGCACTCTACCAAGGCATAGCGCATGGCGCGGCTGCATGCCAGCGCATAGTCGGCAGTACGGCGTGGTTGTACGGCCAGCGTGGCGAGGTCGGTGATGCTGTCGGCAGTAAAGAGCACCTGGTCTGTGAGGTAAGAGTGGCGCTTGTCACGGGCCTCATCGGGACTCTCGCCATAATAGATGTTCACCTGCCCGTTGCCCTTGACGCCGTTCAGTTGCAAGTAGCCGATGGCCTCGCGGGGCCATTCGGCAAAGAGTTCGTTGCCACTATGTTCCGACTTGAAAGGAAGTACGGCTGTCGTTGGCAGATGATAGTCCGACGGCCGCTGAGCAGCACTGGCAAACGTCGGGCTGCCGTCGGTTTCCGTCCAGGTGTCGGCCTGCTGTGGGACGGCATAGTTGGTCACTGTCCATGTGGTATCGCTCACGATGATCTTGCCCTTGAGCCACAGACTTGGCGGTGCCGTCACGTTGTGCACGGCGATGTGCAGCGTGTGTTTTCCCTTCGGCACCGTGAACCGCTCAGGCATACCGAAGAGATAGCCGTGATTGTCTATCTTGATGCCGTACTGCCCTTCGGCCCTGATCTCCACCTCCTCGGCCTCGGCCAGTTCCAAAGTCTTCACATACTCCACCGTCTGCTCGTGGCTGTCGGCCCGCCAGAAGGCAGGGTAGAACGAACCGCGCTCCGTGCGCAGATTGTTGATCTTGTTACCCATCCAGATGTCCAGGTCGCCCGGATACCATATCCACGACTGAGCCGCCGCAGGCAAAGCCAGTGCAGCGACCACTATCAGCGAAAACATTCTTGTCCTCATACGCAGCGTTATTTCTTTTTCAGTTCTATCTTGTCAACGTCAGGCAGCCACATCGTGCTGCACGTCAACTCAATGGTGTTGAAGCCGGGCCGCATGGTAACGGGAATAGTCTTCGTGGTCATTCCGCCACTCGTAGCCAAGCCGCTCACCGTTGATGCCACGCCATTGACCTTCACCTCCATGCCACGGATTTCCGATGGCAGATAATAAATGGTCAGGTCATAGTCGCCGCCCTGCTTGCTATAGACATCCGGCCAGACGATACTGTTCTCCGGGCTGCCGCCAGCCATCGTGACTACCATGCCGCCGGAGGCCTCCTTGTTGGCCATGTAGTGTACTTCCTTTTTCCGCTTGCCCAGGTCATTGTACAGCGGCAGGTAAGCCCATTCAGCCTCATAACGGGTCGGCACTATACGACGCTCAGCCTCTGCACGCAGAATAACCACATCATGGGGCGCCACGTTAAAGGCGACGG
>JAFUUL010000069.1 GCA_017483805.1 Prevotella sp. | reverse complement strand
TTCTTTCTATTTTATTGTTGATTATGACAGGTGACAGATGTGACAGATGTATTTAAAGATTTTTACGCGCGTACCGCGTGCGCGCGCGGTACGCGAACACTTTTTCAAAATACATCTGTCATCTGTCACCTGTCATCACCTCCTCCTGTTTCATACTGCAAAGATACAAAAAAAATCAGGCGAATGCAAGTTTTTGCCCGACAATTTTTCATCGCCGGGCAAATTTTATTACCTGTCTTATACTGAAATGGGTGGTTCTTCAACTAAATTGCAGAAGAACCAAAATCATTTTATCCATTTTGGATAATCTTTTTTGTATAATTGTTTGGAGATGTGAAGATAAAGACGTATCTTTGCCGTCGAAAACAGATTCTGTGTATGATAGAAAATCCATTCATCACCTATGGCTATGAGTCGGCGGATTACTTTTGCGACCGTAAGACCGAAACAAGCGAGTTGACTACCTTGCTTACCAATGGCAACCATACGGCGCTGATTTCTCCCCGGCGTATGGGCAAGACGGGACTGATTCATCATTGTTTTGCTCAACAGGCAATGCAGGATGATTACTACACTTTCTTGATTGATATTTATGCGACCAAGAACCTGCAGGATATGGTCTACCATATCGGGCAGTCTATTGTGAATAGACTGAAACCACGCGGGCAGGTTGTCGTAGACACATTTCTGCGCTTTGTCACATCTTTGCGTACTGGCATCTCCTTCGATGGTCAGGGCAACGCCAGTTGGAACGTCGGACTTGGGGATATTAAGTCGCCGGATTTTACGTTGGAAGAGATTTTCAACTACCTGAAGTCTGCAGATCGTAAGTGTGTTGTTGCCATCGACGAATTCCAGGCTATAGCCGATTACCCGGAACAGAATGTAGAGGAATTGATGCGCACGCACGTGCAGGATTGCCGGAATGCCGTGTTCGTCTTTTCCGGGTCTCAGAAAAGCATGATGAGCGAGATGTTCTCATCGCCTGCCCGTCCCTTCTATCAGAGCGTCTCAATGATGTTTCTGAAGCCTGTACCTCTGTCTGAATATGAAAAGTTTGCGAAGAGACATTTTGAACATGCAGGGAAGACAATAGCCAGTGGTGTGGTGAGTGCGATTTATGAGCGCTATGATGGAACAACATGGTATTTGCAGAAAGTGTTGAACCAATTGTTTGCCAACAACGACAGTGTCTTCGTCGATGATGTGGAAAAGGCCGTAAATCAGATTATCAATCAGAATGAAGAGGCATATAAAGACATCCTCTACCAACTGACAGCCCGCCAGCGTGATCTGCTGGTGGCTGTCAGCCGTGAAGGAAAAGCCTGTCAAATCACAGGTATGCAGTTCGTCAAAAATCATCACCTGTCCTCAGCCAGTAGCGTTCAGAAGTCCGCACAGGCTCTCTTGGAGAAGCAACTGCTGACCAATCAGCACGGAGTCTATGAGGTCTACGACAAGTTCCTGTCGGAATGGCTTGCACGGACCTGAACGCTCATTCAATCGTTATCCACACGTGTGCAAGGGTTTGTGGGCGGCCACATCGTTAAATGATGTTAACTGGCCGCCACAAGCCCTTGAGGGGTGGTGCAAAGATGATGGATGTTTACTGTGCCTTGTTCGGTATCAGCCGCACGTTGTCGAGATGCAATCGTGCGGTTTTTTCGTCTATCTGCCGTTCCACCTTATTATAGATGATGGTGGTGTTGCTGATGTCGATGTCGTGCACGCAGTCCAGTCCCTCAATACCGCTGGCCTTGATGGCGGTATGGCAGCCGTGGCAGACCACGCCAGTGATGTGGATGTCCTGGAAGTTGGGCGCCCAGCGACGCTGCTCCTCGGTGAAGGTGGGCGTCTTGCCGTCATCGCCGGCGGCACGATTCACGTAGTCGCACTGGAAGATGATGGCCTCGTCCTTGATGTCGGCCATCATGATGTCGCTGATGTAGAGTTGCTTCGTCTGTCCGCCGCGGCCCAGTCCGCTCTTGAAGCGCAGGCCCACGTCGGTGCCGATGAAGCGGTTGTGACGCACCACCATGCGCTCCACGCCGCTGGCCGTCTCGCTGCCCAGCACGAAGCCGCCGTGGGCGTGGTAGACGGTGTTGTCCTCCACGACGATGTCCTGACAGCCGCTGATGCGCGGTGCCTTCTGCGGCATGCCGCTCTTCATGCAGATGCCGTCGTCGCCCACGTTGACCGTAGCGTTGACGATGAGAGCCTGGTGGCAGTCACTCAGGTCGATGCCGTCGCCATTCTGAATGTTCCACTCCGAGCGCACCGTCACGCCGTCGATGATTACGTTCTCGCAGAAGCAGGGATGCAGGTGGAAGCGGGGCGAGTTCATGATGGTCACGCCCTCCACCAGCACGTTGCGGCAGTCGGTCAGTCGGATCAGGTCGTTGCGCATGCCCTCCTGCTTCTGGGGCGTGTCGGCTATGTCGGGATAGCCGTTCTTCATCTGCCAGGGATACCACAGGTCGCCCTTCTCGGTCACCTGTCCGCCCATGGCTTGATAGAGGTTCCACTCCACGTCGCTCATCTTTCCGCGCTTCACGGGGCGCCACTGCTGGCCGTTGCCGTCGAGCACGCCCTCGCCGGTGATGGCTATGTTGGTGCGCTTCGAGGCACGTATGCAGGGATAGACGCGCCTGGCGTTAGGATCCTTGTCCAGGAAGAGGCGCTTGTCGGGCGAAAAGAGCACGATGGCGTTCTTCTCCAGATGCAGGTCGATGTTGTCCTTCAGCATGATGGGCCCCGTCAGCCATACGCCCTCGGGCACCACCAGTCGGCCGCCGCCCATCTTCGACAGTCGCGAGATGCCTTTCTCGAAGGCCTCCGTGCAGAGTGTCACGCCGTCGCCCACGGCCCCGCAGTCGGTCAGCGTCACCTGGTTGGCGGGAATCACGACGGCCTCCACGCGCTTCACCTCCACGGGCAGGTTCTGGTAGTACTTCTCGTAGTCGGCTGCTGCCACTGCCAGCACGCTCATCAGCAAACAGCCCATCGTCCATAGTCTTTTTGTCATAGTCTTGTTCTACTTTTTTTGATTGTTTATCTAAGTTATGCTTCTAAGATGTGTCACTTTAGTTGTTTCATATATTCGTCATACGTGATGTGGCGGCCGCCCATGGACTTGAACAGCGTGGTCTCAAACTGACAGTCGATGAAACGTCCGCCAATGGTTTCCAGCGCTTTTGCCAGATGGATCAGAGCCAACTTGGAGGCATTGGGAACCAGCGAGAACATACTTTCGCCGAAGAAGGCGTTGCGGAGGGTGACGCCATAGAGTCCGCCCACGAGCCTCTGATTGTACCATACCTCCACGCTGGCGGCATAACCCAGCCGGTGCAGACGGGTGAAGGCTTCGATGATGTCAGGGCCAAGCCAGGCGCCGCTCTCCTCGTTGCGCCCCTGTGCCATAGAGCAGCCGCGAATCACGCCGTCGAAGTCCTGATTGACGGTCACCTCGTATTTGTGCTGTTTCAGCAGTTGACGCATGGAATGACTGATGTGGATCTCGCTGGGGAAGATGACGTAGCGGTCGAGCGGACAGTACCAATGGGGCTCGCGCTCCATCTGATAGGCATACCACGGGAAGAAACCGTTGCTATAGGCCAGCACCAGCCGCTCTGCCGACAGATCGCCGCCGATGGCTACCAGTCCGTCGTCCTCGCCCCAGCGGGGGTTGGGGAACCAGAGTTCTTCATCCAATTGCCAGACCATGTTATTAGTTAAGAGTTAAGAATTAAGAGTTAAGAGTTGTCGCTTCGCGATTAAGAATTAAGAGTCTAGAATTCTCTAATCCGATATTGACATCTCCGCCCTGCTTCAAACTGCCAAACAGAATCTCGCGCATCAGCAGCGGCTTCAGTTGCTGGGCGATGACACGGTCCATCTCGCGGGCACCATATTCTGGCGTAAAGCCCTCCTTCAGCAGATGGTCGAAGGCCTCCTCGGTGAGCGTCAACTTCACCTGCTTGGCCTCGAGTTTCACCTCCAGTTCGCGCAGTTTCTTCTTCAGTATCAGTGTGGCCATCTCGCGATCCATGTCGTGGAACACGACGGCTCCCGACAGTCGGTTCAGAAATTCCGGCTTGAAGGTCTTCTTTACCTGCTTCATCATCGCCTCGCCGCGACTGACGCTGTGGTTGAAACCGATGCTCTGTGACGCAAACTGCGCTCCGGCATTCGAGGTCATGATGAGCACCACGTTGCGGAAGTCGGCCTTGCGCCCCTTGTTGTCCGTCAGACGGGCATAGTCCATCACCTGCAGCAGGATATTGTAGATGTCCTGGTGCGCCTTTTCTATCTCGTCGAGCAGTAGCACGGCGTTGGGTGCCTTGCGGATGGCATCCGTCAGCAGACCGCCGTCCTCATAGCCCACATAGCCCGCAGGCGAGCCAATCAGTTTGGCAACGGTGTGCTTCTCGGTGTATTCGCTCATGTCGAAGCGTATCAGTTCGATGCCCAGTTCCTTGGCCAGCACCTTGGCCACCTCCGTCTTGCCCACACCCGTAGGACCGACGAAGAGCAGCGATGCCAGCGGCTTGTTGTCATCGAGCAGTCCTGCCCGCGACATCTGTACCGCTTCCACCACCTGGCGGATGGCTTCGTCCTGTCCGTAGATCTGCGAGAGCATCCTTGGTGCCAGCGTCTCCAACTGCTGGTAGTCTTCATCCTCGGCAACAGCCAGCGCATCCACCTTGCAAGTCTTGGCCAATACGTCTGCAATGTCTGCCTTGGTCACTCTTACTTCTTCCGTCTGCCCTTTTACTTCAGCGCTCGCTCCCGCTTCATCAATCAGGTCGATGGCCTTGTCGGGCAGGAAGCGGTCGTTCACATACTTGGCACTGGCCTCTACGGCAAAGTCGATGGCTTCATCCTCATACTTCACCTTATGGAACTCCTCATAACGGGGCAGTAACTGCCGCAGGATGTGCTTCGCCTCGTCGATGGACGGCTCAGCGATGTCTATCTGCTGGAAACGGCGAATCATGCCCTTCGAACGAGCGAAGTGGCGGTTGTACTCCTCGTAGGTCGTGGAACCGATGAAGCGGATGTTGCCCGACTCCAGATAGGGCTTCAGCATGTTCGAGGCATCCATCGCACCCTCGCCTGTGGCACCGGCTCCCACCAGCGTGTGTATCTCGTCGATGTACACAATGTTATTGGTACTTTCCGCCTGCACGCCGTCCATGATCATCTTGATGCGGTTCTCGAAGTCGCCGCGATACTGCGTGCCGGCCAGCAGCGTACCCATGTCTAATTGATAGATGCGGCTGCCCTTCAACCGTTCCGGCACCCGTCCTTCCTCAATCATCCTGGCCAGTCCCCATACCAGGGCCGTCTTGCCCACGCCCGGCTCGCCCACATGCAGCGGATTGTTCTTGTCGCGGCGGCAAAGCACCTGAATGGTGCGCTGCAGTTCCTGCTCCCGCCCTATGAGCGGGTTGTGCTTCTGGTAGAGGTCGTTCATGCAGGTGACCAGTTGCTTCCATGCTTCATCCTGCTCCTGAGTACCCGTGTCTTCTCTCAAGTGATCCTCAAATTCGTAGGCACTGATGAGTTGGCTCATAAAGTTGCTCTCCTTGTTGATCACGGCGTCCTTCAGTAGATAGCAGGCCCACGACTCTTTCAACTGCAGGATGCCCATCACCAGATGAGGTATGTCCAGGTCTGTGGCACTGCTGTTCACCACCTGCTGACAGGCAATCTCAATCACCTGCCCGAGTTGGGCCGATGGCTCGGGCTCGTAGTCCTGCCCTGCGGGAATGGTCTCTGAGTCCAGCATTTGTTGGAACAGTCGGTTTGCCAGCGTGTCGGGCCTATAGAAAATGTTCAGCACGCGTGCAAAAGTGTCATCGCTCAGCATGGCCATCAGCAGATGTTCGGGCGTGACGAACTCATGCCTGTCCTTCTGACAGTATTCCATCGCCAGGTGCAGGATTCTGGCTGCTCGTTCAGTTTGTCTTATCTCTGCCATAATTACTCTTCAGGCTCAACAGTCAAACGCAGCGGATAGCCCTGTTCGCGAGCCATGTTGGTAGCCTTGTTGGCCTTCGACACGGCTATGTCGTAACTGTAGATGCCCACCACCGCCTTGTCGGAGTGGTGCACCTGCAGCATGAGTGCTTCAGCCTCTTCCTCGCTTTTGAGAAAGACCTGCTTGAGTATCATCACCACAAACTCCATCGTCGTGAAGTCGTCGTTGTAGATGATGACCTTATATCTTCGCGGCTCCCTCAGGTCCGTCCTTTGCCGCTCTCTTAGTTGCGACTGTTCCTTTGCCATACTTTCTCTTAGTTGGATAATCGCTGCAAAGATACATTTTTTTCTGGACAATCGCTTATGGTTCGCAGAAAAAATGCAGTTTCGCTACCGAAGGATGCTGCAAACGATGAGTTTGGAGCCTTCAAACGGTTGGTTTGGAGGCTTCAAACCACCTGTTTGGAGGCTTCAAACCGACAGTCATCAGCCTTCTCTTTGGAAGGTCCGACCCTTCATGTCTGTGAAACCCCAGTAAACAAAGGCGTTTCCGAAAGCGAGGGGAGAGGTTGGCGAGTTCCGCTATTGCTGATAGCCGGGCAGGTGCTTGATGACCTGGCAGGGGTTGCCGACGGCGACGGTGGCGGAGGGGATGTCCTTCACGACAACGGAGCCGGCACCGATGGTGACATTGTCGCCGATGGTGACGCCAGGGAGGATGGTGGTGCTACCGCCAATCCACACGTTGTTGCCGATGGTGACGGGGCGCGCCCACTCCTGACGGGTGTTGCGCTCCGTGGGGTCGGTGCTGTGGCAGGCAGTGTAGATGCTCACGTTGGGCCCGATGAAGCAGTCGTCGCCGATGGTGACGAGGGCTTCATCAAGCACGGTGAAGTTGAAGTTGGCAAAGAAACGGCGGCCCAGACGGATTTGCTTGCCGTAGTCGCAGAAAAAGGGCTGATTGATGAAGAACTCATCATCAGCCACATAGCCCAGCAAGTCCTTCAGCAGTGCCTTCCGTTCGGCAAAGGCTGACGGCTTCAGTGCGTTGTATTCGTGAATAGTGTCCTTGACCGCATTCAGTTCCCTGAGCAGGTCGGGGTCGATGGCAGAGTAGACTTCGCCTGCCAGCATTTTTTCCTTTTCAGTCCTCATACCAGATGGCTGATGAGGTCTTCACGGTCGCCGGGCAGCATATCGATGACGGGAATCTCGACCATCGTGTAGCAGCCGGGCTGCAGGCGCATGGAGGCACGGGCCACGTTGACCAGCACCTGACCGGTGAGGGCGGGGTTGTTGATTGACATGTTGAACTCCAGACGCTGGTTCTGGGTCTTGCCGCTGACACCCTTGCGCACGAGGTTGACGCCGTGGCCCATGTCGCGCACGTCGTCGACGCTCTCCACCTGGAAGACATGAGTCTCGTCGCTGGCGAAGTAGGGATCGGCCTTGATGGCTGCCGTCACCTCGTCGAGCGAGGCACCGTCCTCCAGTTCCACATAGACCATGCGGCGATGGATGCCCTCGCCGAGGGGGATGGTCATCGAGAGGGCGTTCTTGACGCCGGCCTTAGAGCGCACGCAGACGCTGTGGCCCATCGACATGCCCGGACCGAAGTTGGTGTAGGAGAGGCCCTTGGGGGCGAGGCTCTGCATGAGGGTGCGCACGATGCTGTCGGAACCCGGATCCCAGCCGGCGGCGATGACGCTGACGGTATTGGTCTGCTTGTTCAGTTCCATCAGGTTGCGGCGATAGTCGCGAATCATGGTGTGGATGTCGAACGAGTCGACAGTATTGATGCCCAGGGGCAGTATCTGACGGGCGTATTCTTCGCAAGAGCGGGTGGGAGTGGCAAGGATGGCCACGTCTACGTCGCGCAGTTCGCGGATGTCCTTCACTACTTCGTACTGTGCCAGTTCGGCGGGCTTGTTCTCAGCGCCCTGACGGCGCACGATGCCTGCCACTTCGAAGTCGGGAGCGGTCTCGAGTGCCTCGAGTGCATACTTTCCGATGTTGCCGTAACCAACGACGGCTGCTCTGATCTTTTTCATGTGCTTTGTTGTGTTGAGTTGTTAATTCGCGTGCAAAATTACATTTTTTTGTCGACATGACAAACATTTATGCAATAAAAAGTTAGAGAAAGCGTTAATTCAATTGTATATATACATAAAAGAACGACATAATGATAGAATACATCAGGGGCGAGTTGACCGAACTCACTCCCGCTTTGGCTACCATCGAGGCAGCCGGGGTGGGCTACGGACTGAATATATCGCTCACCACTTATTCGGCCCTGCAGGGCAAGAAGGAGGCGCGGCTCTACGTCTACGAGTCGATTCGCGAGGATGCCTACGTGCTGTATGGCTTCTATAATAAAAAGGAACGCGAGATGTTCATGCTGCTCATCACGGTGAGCGGGGTGGGGGCCAACACGGCCCGCATGATGCTCTCGTCGATGAGCGTGCAGGAACTGTGCTCGGCCATCTCGACGGGCAATGCCAAATTGATTCAGAGCATCAAGGGCATCGGCAAGATGACGGCCCAGCGCATCATAGTCGACCTGAGGGACAAGATTGTGACGATGGGCATTACCAGCGAGATTCCGGCAGGCGGCAGCGTGGCAACACCCGTGGACAATGCGGTGAAGGACGAGGCCGTCAGTGCCCTGACCATGCTGGGCTTTGCGCCTGCTCCCACGCAGAAGGTGGTGATGCAGATACTGCAAGAGCAGCCCACGCTGCCTGTGGAACAGGTGGTGAAGTTGGCGTTGAAACAAATCAAATGAGAAGACTGGCGGTATACATATTGCTGACGATGGCCTGCCTCGCGGCGGTGGCTCAGGACGACAAGACGCAGGAAAAGCGTTCCGTCCCGAAGGCGCAGCCCAAGGCTCTGACCGTGGAGGACGAGACGATACCCGACTCGCTGCTGCATCCGCGCTGGAAGATCCAGAAGACGGCCCCCGTGCTGACGGCCGACCTCGACTCGAGCGCACTGGACCTGCGGATGCCCGACAACGTGAAGGTGCAACCCGTCTACGATGACTCGCTCGGCTTCTATATTCTTGGCTCGAAGATGGGCGATTCCTACCTGAACGCCCCCATCTTTATGACGCCCGAGGAATATATGAAGTGGACTGAGCGTCGTGCCCGTCAGCAGTTCTTCCGCCAGAAGGATGCCGAGAATGCCAAGTCGAAGGGCAAGGAGAAGTTCGACTTCTCTGACATGAAGTTCGACCTCGGCCCGGCAGAGAAGATATTCGGACCGGGCGGTGTGAGGGTGAAGACCCAGGGCACGGCCGAACTGAAAGTGGGTGCCACGCTGAAGGACATCGACAACCCCTCGCTGCCCATCCGCAACCGTAAGACTACGGCCTTCGACTTCGACGAGAAGATCAAC
The DNA here is from genome assembly GCA_017483805.1 of Prevotella sp. Lineage (GTDB taxonomy): Bacteria > Bacteroidota > Bacteroidia > Bacteroidales > Bacteroidaceae > Prevotella. Next base: position 35,410 of record JAFUUL010000069.1, on the reverse strand, counting down.
CTGAGCGTCAACGGCAAGGTGGGCGACAAGGTGAACATGAACCTGAACTACAACACCGACGCCACCTTCGACTTTGACACCAAGAACCTCAAACTGAAGTATGAGGGCAAGGAGGACGAGATCATCAAACTGGTAGAGGCCGGCAACGTGACCTTCCCCTCCAACAACTCGCTGGTGCATGGTGCCTCGTCGCTCTTTGGCATCCGCACTGATATGCAGTTCGGCAAACTGAAACTGCAGACCGTGGTCTCGCAGAAGAAGTCTACCTCGAAGAGCGTCTCCAGCAAGGGCGGCACGCAGACCACGCCTTTCGAGATCGATGTGGCCGACTACGAGGAGAACCGCCACTTCTTCCTCTCCCATTACTTCCGCGAGCGCTACGACAAGGCCATGCAGACCCTGCCCAACATGACCACGGGCATCAAGATTAACCGCGTGGAGATATGGGTGACCAACAAGACCGGCACCACCTCCAACTCGCGCAACATCGTGGCCTTCAGCGAGATGGGCGAGAATGCCTACATCGTGAATAGCCTGTGGCAGACCACGGGCATGGGCGTGCCCAGCAACCAGGCCAACACCCTCTATTCGACCCTCGTGGCCAATGTCGACTCCGCCTCGCGCGGCATCGACCAGGTGACCGTCCGTCTGGAGGGCATCAGCGGCCTGACCGGTGGCGTGGACTATGAGAAACTGGCCAGTGCCCGCCTGCTGTCGTCCAGCGAATATACTGTCAACGAGGCTCTGGGCTACGTGACGCTGAAGACCGGTCTGCAGACCGACCAGGTGCTGGCCGTGGCCTTCGAGTACACCTACGGCGGACAGACCTATCAGGTGGGCGAGTTCTCCACCGATGTCACCCAGACCAACAAGTGCCTCTTCGTGAAGTCGCTGAAGAACACCTCGAACAACCCCGCGCAGGCCAACTGGCGCCTGATGATGAAGAACGTCTACTATCTGGCGACGACTGTGGAGAAGGAGCGCTTCAAACTGGATATCAAGTACCAGAGTGACACCACCGGCACCTATCTGACCTATCTGCCCGAGGAACAACTCAAGTCGACCACGCTGCTGCGCGTGATGGGCCTGGACCGTCTGGATGCCAACATGAAGCCCCACGCCAACGGTCAGTTCGACTTCGTGCAGGGCTATACCGTCAGCAATGGCCGTGTGTTCCTGCCCGCAGCCGAGCCCTTCGGCTCCTATCTGCGCAACTATCTCGACCAGAAGGGACTGGGCGCGCTGGCCGACAAGTATTGCTACGACCAACTGTACGACTCGACGAAGACCGTGGCTCAGCAGAATGCCGAGCGCGACAAGTTTATCCTGTCAGGACAATATAAAGGTACGAGTGCGAACGTCATTTCGCTGGGTGCCTACAACGTACCCCAAGGGTCGGTGGTGGTCACGGCAGGCGGCGTCACCCTGCAGGAGGGCAGCGACTACTCTGTAGACTATTCGGCTGGTGAGGTGACCATCCTCAACCAGAGCATCATCGATGCCGGCACCAACGTCAGCGTGTCGTTAGAAGACAACACCAGTTACGGCATGCAGCGCAAGACGATGCTGGGCCTGAACTGGCAGTACGACTTCACCAAGAACTTCACGCTGGGCGGAACCGTGCTCCACCTGTCGGAGCAGGCCTTGACCACGAAGGTCAACATGGGCGAGGAGCCGCTGAACAACACGCTGTGGGGACTGAACGTCAACTGGAAGCAGGAGTCGCAGTGGCTGACCAACGTGCTCAACAAGATACCGCTGCTGCACGTCACCCAGCCCTCGCAAATCTCCTTCACGGGTGAGTTTGCTCAACTCATTGCCGGCAGGGCCAGCGGTACGCAGGACAACGCCTCCTATCTGGACGACTTCGAGAGTGCTAAGGACCTCTATTCCGTCAGCGACCCCAAAGCATGGGTGCTCTCGAGCGTGCCGACCATGTTCCCCAACTACAACGACAAGAACACGGTGAGCAGCGGCTACGACCGTGCGCTGCTGGCCTGGTACAACGTAGACCCCATCTTCACCCGTCGCTCCAGCAGTCTGACGCCCGGTCACATCAAGAGCGACCTGGAGCAACTGTCGAACCACTATGTGCGCGAGGTCTACGTGAAGGAACTCTATCCCAACCGCGACCAGTCGACCTACAACGGTGCCGTCAGCACGCTGCCGGTGCTCAACCTGGCCTACTATCCGCAGGAGCGCGGCCCCTACAACCTGACCACCGACTTCAACAGCGACGGTACGCTGAGGAATCCCACCCAACGGTGGGGTGGCATGATGCGCCGACTGGAGACCACCGACTTCGAGCAGGCCAATATCGAGTATGTGGAGTTCTGGCTGCTCGACCCCTTCATCTACACTCGCAAGGACGGCACGGCCAGCCAGCATAGTGGCGACCTGTACATCAACCTGGGTGAGGTGAGCGAGGATGTACTGTGCGACGGCAAGAAGTTCTATGAGAGTGGTATGCCCGTCGACGGCACTTCGAGTTTTGAGCAGACCCAATGGGGCAAGATACCCTTGCAGGCCACCCAGACCTATGCCTTTGCCACCACCAGCGGTTCGCGCCAGTTGCAGGATGTGGGCCTGAACGGTCTGACCGACGAGGAGGAACGCTCGTATGGCGCCTATGCCGAATGGCTGAGCAACGTGAGCAGCGTGGTGAGCAACGACTCGCTGCTCGAGGCCTGGCGCAACGACCCTGCCGGCGATGACTACCACTACTTCCGCGGCTCCGACTTCGACGCTGAGCAGAAGAGCATCATGGATCGCTACAAGCGCATCAACAACCCGCAAGGCAACTCGCCCGCCAGCGACAACCAGACCGAGGGCTACGACACCTCTTATAAGACAGGCCCCGACGTGGAGGACATCAATCAGGACTACACTCTGAACGAATATGAGCGCTACTACCAGTACCGCATTCCCATCAGCGACGACGAACTGCAGGCCTACAACCGAGGGGCGAAGTCGGAAAACTCACACATCGTAGACCATCGCGACTACAACGCCAAACTGCGCAATGGCGACTCCATCACCGTGCGCTGGTACCAGTATCGCATCCCCTTGGCCGAGTTCGACTCGAAGGTGGGCTCCATCAACGACTTTACCAGCATCCGCTTCATGCGTATGTTCCTCACCGGCTTCCAGCAGCCCATCGTGCTCCGCTTCGGTTCACTCGACCTGGTGCGCGGTACGTGGCGTCAGTACAAGCAGAGTCTGCAGACCTCGGCTGCCGAGACAGGTACGCTGGAGGTGAGTGCCGTCAACGTGGAGGAAAACACCGAGCGTCAGCCCGTGGCCTACGTGCTGCCGCCGGGCATCACCCGCGTGAGTGACCCCGGTCAGCCGCAGTTGACGGAGGAGAACGAGCAGTCGCTCTGTCTGGTGGTGAAGAACCTGGCACAGAACGAGTCGAAGGCCGTCTACAAGAACACCAATCTCGACCTTCGCCAGTACAAACGCTTGCAGATGTTCGTCCACGCCAACCATCTGGTGCCCAACAGCACACAACTCGAGGATAACCAACTGGCCGTGTTCATCCGTCTGGGTTCCGACTACAAGAGCAACTACTACGAGTACCTCATCCCGCTGAAGATTACGCCGCAGGGCAACTACCGCTGGAACGTGCCATCCGACCGTCCGCTGGTGTGGCCGCAGGAGAATATGCTCGACATCGACATGAGCGTCTTCACCGATGTGAAGAAGGCCCGCAACATGGCACGGGCCGACGGCACGGCCGACTTCAACCGCCTGTTCTCGAGTTACGACCCCGACAAACCAAATAATAAGGTGTCGGTCATCGGTAACCCCTCGCTGGGTGAGGTCAAGACGATGATCATCGGCGTGCGCAACCTGACGGCCTCGGCCAAGTCGGGCGAGGTATGGGTCAACGAGTTGCGACTGGAGGATCCCAACAACGAGGGCGGCTGGGCAGCATCAGGCACCATGAACGTGCAACTGAGCGACCTGGGCAGCGTCAACATGACGGGCCGCTATGTGTCGTCGGGCTTCGGCGGACTGGAAGAGAACGTCATGCAGCGGTCTACCGACAACGAGTCGTCATACAGCGTGACGGCCAACATCGAACTGGGCAAGTTCTTCCCCGATAAGGCCAAGGTGACGGCTCCGCTCTACTACTCTTACTCGAAGGAGGTGGTCAGTCCGAAGTACAACCCGCTGGACACCGATATGTTGCTGGACGATGCGCTGGATGCCGCTCTCGATGACCATGAGCGTGACTCGATAGAGAGCATTGCGCTGACCAAGCGCATACAGCGCAACTTCTCCATCTCCAACGCCCGTGTCGACATCAAGAACAAGCGTCATCCGATGCCCTACGACCCGGCCAACTTCTCGTTCACCTACAGCCACTCTCACAACCGCTCGTCGGGCGAGACGACTGTCTACGACAAGGAAGACCGCTGGCGTGGTGCCCTCAACTACTCCTATTCGCCGGTCTTCAAGACCTGGGAGCCATTCAAGCAGTCGAAGTCAAAGTCGAAGTGGATGCAGTTCCCCAAGGCCCTGGGCTTCAACTACCTGCCGCAGAACATCTCGTTTAATACCGAGATTACCCGCTTCTACAGTGAACTGCAGGAGCGCGACCTGGAGAATACCGAGAACCCCAACCTGCCGCTCACGTTCAGCCAGCAGTTCCTGTGGAACCGTGAGTTCCAATTGCGCTGGGACTTCACCAAGAACCTGCACATGAACTTCCAGTCGGCCACCCATGCGCAGATTGAGGAACCCTATACGCCCGTCAATCAGGATCTCTATCCCGACCGCTATACGGCCTGGAAGGACTCTGTGTGGAACAGCATCCGCCACCTGGGCACACCGCTCGACTATCAGCAGTCGTTCACGGCCAGTTATCAGATGCCCCTGGACAAACTGCCCCTCTTCGACTGGCTGAAGGCCGATGGTAACTATTCGGCCACCTACTCGTGGCTGCGCGGCACGGAACTGGATGATGGCACGTCGCTGGGCAACACCATCAACAACAACCGCAACATCAACGTCAACGGTGCTCTCAATCTGGAGACGCTCTACAACCACGTGCCTTTCCTGAAGAAGACCAACGAGCGCTTCAAGAAGCAGCCCGTTGCCAATAATAATAAGAAGCAGACCACCGCCAAGAAGACCACGACCAACGCCGGAAAGACCGGGGATGCCGGAAAGACAGGTGCGCCGACCAAGGACGAGAAGGAACTGCCTAAGAACAAGAACACCTTCCAGAAAGAGATCACGCTCGTGCCCGACTCTGTCATCGAAGTACAGCACGGCAAGAAGTCGAAGCGCCTGATGGTTTCTGCCCGCAACAAGGACGGCCGGCAGGTGCAGGTGAAGTGGAAGGTGGTCGACGAGAATAAAATCAAGGTCTATGGCGCCGACTCGATGCAGATTAAACTCTCAGTCACGCCCAAGCAGCCGCTCGACCAGCAGTGGTGGTACGATCCTGCCCAGCAGGTGGCTCGTTTCCTGATGATGGTGCGCAATGTCAACGTCAGTTACCGCAATCAGCACTCGATGACGCTGCCCGGCTTCATGCCTAACGTGGGTGATGCCTTCGGTCAGCGCACGGGCAGCGTGATGTCACCAGGCCTCGACTTTGCTTTCGGCCTGACAGGCGATAGTTTCGTGGATAAGGCCCAGGAGCGCGGCTGGCTGCTCAACAACGACAGCGTGGCCACGCCTGCCACCACCTCGTCAATGGAGGACCTGCAAATCAAGGCCACCCTTGAACCTGTGCGTGACCTGAAGATCGACCTCTCGGCCTCGCGTACCGTCAACAATGCCCGCAGTGTGCAGTTTATGTATGTGGGATCGCCGACCACCTACAGCGGCTCGTTCAACATGACTACCATCTCTCTGGGCAGTGCACTGGAGGGTATGGGCGATGCCAACAACGGTTATCATTCGGGCACCTTCGACCGCTTCTGCGCCAGTCTGCCTGCCTTCCGTGAGAGAGTGCAGACGCAGTATCCCACCGAAAATTCCGGAATGCCTGGGATATCCGCTAACTCCGTCAATCCTGTTGACCCCTACAGTGCCGACGTGCTCATTCCCGCCTTCCTCGATGCCTACACCATGGGAGCCGGTGGCTCGCTCGACATCTTCCCCACGCTGACGCGCATCCTGCCCAACTGGACTGTGCGCTACTCCGGCCTGTCGAAACTGTCTTGGCTGCGCGACCATTTCAAAAGCGTCAACATCAACCACAGTTACAAGAGCGTCTACTCCGTAGGCTCCTATGCCTCTTACAGTTCGTGGCTGGAGTATATGGGCGGTCTTGGCTTTGTGCAGGCTGCCGACGGCTCCTACACACCCTCATCGCGCTACAATATCTCGACCGTCAGCATCAACGAAGCCTTCTCGCCACTTCTGGGTCTCGATATGACCTTCAACAACAACCTGACGGCCAAGTTTGAGTATCGCACCACCCGTGTGCTCAACCTCTCGATGACCAGTGTGCAAATCAACGAGTCGCAGTCGAAGGACTGGGTTGTCGGCCTGGGCTATAAGATCAGCAACTTCAATTTCTTCGGCCTGGGCGGCACGAGCAGCCGTAAGGTGAAGGGTGCCAAGGGCAAGAAGAACGACGACCAACAGAACAAGCAGACCTCAACGAAGAGCAAGGGCGTGAATCACGACCTGAACACCCGTGTCGACGTGTCGTTCCGCCGCCAGGCTGCCATCACGCGCGACATTGCCACTGGCGTTTCATCTGCCAGCAGCGGCAACTCAGCCCTGAAGATCTCCCTGCAGGCCGACTACACCCTCTCGCGTCTGCTCACCCTCACGGCCTACTATGACCGTCAGACCAACACCCCGTTGCTCTCTAGCAGCAGTTATCCCACCACGACACAGGACTTCGGCGTGTCCATGAAATTCTCCTTGACCCGATGAACTCCTTTGCACTGACATTGTTGGAGTGGTATCGTGACAACGGACGGGCACTGCCTTGGCGGCAGACGCAGGATCCCTATGCCATCTGGCTCAGTGAGATCATCCTGCAGCAGACGCAGGTGAAGCAGGGCCATGACTACTGGGTGCGCTTCATGCGCCGCTGGCCCACGGTGGAGCAGTTGGCTGCCGCCAGCGAAGACGAGGTGCTGCGCGAGTGGCAAGGTCTGGGCTACTATTCCAGGGCTCGCAACCTGCACTTTGTGGCTCGTCAGATAGTGCAGATGGGGGGCTTTCCCCAGACGCTGGAGGGCATCCGGGGCCTGAAGGGCGTGGGCGACTATACGGCAGCGGCCATCGGCTCGTTTGCGTTCGGTCTGCCTGCCGCCGTGGTCGACGGTAATGTCTATCGTGTACTCGCCCGTCACTTTGGCATAGATACCCCCATCAACACCACAGAAGGCAAAAAACTCTTTGCCGCTCTGGCGCAAGAATTGCTGCCCACGGATTCTTCACTATACAACCAGGCCATCATGGACTTTGGCGCCACGCAGTGCACGCCCCAGTCGCCCCGTTGTCTCATCTGTCCGCTGCAGGAGTCGTGTGTGGCATTGCGTGAGGGCAGGGTGGGGCAACTCCCCGTGAAACTGAAGACGCTGAAGGTGAAGGAGCGCCGTCTTGTCTATGTCTACGTGAGACATCAGGGCCAGACGGCCATCCACAGGCGTGGCGAGGGTGACATCTGGCAGGGCCTCTACGAGCCCTTGCTCACCGACGATGTTCCGTCTGACGCAGTATTATTGCGTCAAAATGTCAAGCGCGTCCTCACCCACCGCATCCTTCTGGCCGACTTCTACCTGTGGCAGCCGGAAGAGCGTCCGCAGTTGCCCGAGGGCTATTTCTGGATAGAAGAAACGGAACTCGACGATTACGCCAAGCCCCGTTTGATAGAAATCCTGTTGGACAGTCTTACCTGACCACCACTTTCTTGTTGTTCTTTATGTAGAGGCCCTTTGTGGGCTTCTCCACCATTCTTCCCTGCAGGTCGTAATAACTATGAACGGTGGACTTTGAACCGTCAACGGATTCGATTCCCGTGGCATCGGTGATGGTCAGCGTGCCGCTCACGTAGGTGAAGATGTAGTTTTGTGCTTCACCGCCTGAGACGCGAATCTCGTAGGTGCCTGCGGGGCTCTGCTCGTCGGCATCGCAGTTGGCCACCGGCTGCTGAGTGAAGACCTCGGCAGTCTCGCGGTTGCGGAATGCGCTGTAGGTGACTTCAAACACCGGGTTGGGCTGGCCCTTCTCGCGGGTGTAGGATGTGGCTGTGGCAGTCATCTTTGCCGGCTCCACGGTGAACACACCCTCCCTGATTTGTGCATTGGGGGTGGTGACCGTGCCGACGCCTACCGTGATGGGATACTGGCCCACAACGGCATAGCGGTCTTTAATCTGGTCACACGCAGTCGTCGGCTCGCCTTCTATGGGAGCACCGTCGACGATGGGCTTGATGGTGGCAGCCGTGCGTCCATACTCTCTGCTGGCCGTGGCTGACACGATGGGCTGGCCGGTGTAGGCCGAGAGGTGATACAGGGTGCTCCAGTCCGGGTCTGCCTGATAGTCAGCCAGCCTGTCGGCAGGGACGAACAGCGTGGCCGAGGTGGGCACGTAACTTTCCTTGCGAGACACCATCTGCTGGTCGTTCTCCATGATGACATACTTTAGGGCATCGCAGCGCAGGAAGGCATACTTGCCCATCGACTGCACGCTCTTCGGAATGGAGATGGTGGTCAGGTTGGAGCAGTCGATGAAGGCACTGTCGGGGATGCTGGTCAGTGCAGTGAAGTAGCGCAGTTCCTCGAAGGTCTTGATGGCGTTGCTCTTGCGGAAGGTCTGACTGATGTCGGTGACGCTGGCCACCTCGCTCATGTGAATCTCGCCGTCGCCATTGGCATCCCAGTTGGTCACGCACAGCGACTTGACCTTAGCATCGCTGAAGTCGATGAAGTGCAGTTTCTTGCGGGCTGAGGCAATAGCGTCCTTCAGGTTGCTGATAGTGCTGCCTATGTTGTTGTAGACAGCCTCCTCCTCGCTGACGTCCGTTCCCTCCTGATGGCCCATGTCGAGCAGGGTGGCCAGTTCGGCAGCCGTCTTGTCGATAGTCAGGGCAGTGTTCATGTCCTCCTCGGTGATGAAGGCCCACTGCGTGTATTTGTTGGCCCCCTTGATGTCCCAGTAGAGACCGTTGGTGGGACTGGCGGCACCGCTGGTGTGACGCTCGTCGGTGCCCAGGTATTCGCCTTCGGTATGGTTGTCATCGCCCTCAGGCACCTGCAGCGTGTAGACATTGTCGCCTGCCGTTGCCGTCTGCCAGTAGGCATTGGCCGACAGCGAGCCGTCGCCGAAACAGGTCTTGACGCCTTCGCCCACCTTCGAGTCCTTCATGGTGCGGAAGACCACCTTGCCGCTGCTCATGTCGTAGAGGTAGTAGACACCATCGGCCATCGCATTGCTGCGACGCCACTGGTACAGGCGCCCCTTGACGCCTACCACCGACTGGGTGCCGTAGGCCTCACCCAGGGTGATCAGTCTTCGCGTACCAATATTATAGATATAGCCAGTCTGGCTTTCGGCGATGGGCGAGAACTTGTGCTGCATGGCGGTGCGGATTTCCACGATATGTCCGAATTCCTTCCAGGTGGGGGCAACCTCATAGAGGGCCTTCGAGCCGAGAGGCACGCGCAGGGTGCACTTCTGCAGGTCGACGCTGCTGAAAATGTTGCTGCCCAGGCTGATGGTGGCAGGATCTGGACTCTCCACTGTCACCTCGCTCAGGGCCGAGCAGCCGGTGAAGCAGTTGTCGCCGATGGTGGTCACGTAGCCGGGGATGTTGATCTTCGTCAGTTTCTTGCAGTTGTAGAAGGCGCGGTAGTAGATGTGGATGAGGCCTGCAGGCAGCGTCACCGACTCCAGATTGGTGCAGCCAGCGAAGGTGTTGCCGTAGAGGTCGGGCACGGAAGTGAAATACTTCAGTTCGTCGAAACTTGTCAACGACGTGTTGTTGTAGAATGAGATGCTTTCTGTCAGGTCGTCTATGTCAGCGGCCTCGGTGATGCCCACCTCGCCGTCGGCATTGCTATCGTAGAGTGTGACGCACTTTGCCCTGACCAGCGGGTCGGCAAAGTCGATGAGGCTCATCTTCCTGCGCAGGCTGCTCTGTGCGGCCTTCAGTTCGTCGATGGTGCTCCCGATGTTGTCGTAGACGGCCTGCTCCTCGCTGTGCTTGATGCTGCGCTTCTTGGCCAGCGTCAGCAGGTTGTCCAGCACCTCTGCGGTCTCGTAGATGGCGGTCTGAGCCTCGTCGTAGAGGGCAAACTGCCACTGGCAGTTATACTGGTGGGCATCGTAGTCGACGTCGCTGTAGACGCCATAGGTGGGTGAGGCGGCATCGCTCCTGTGGTCGGTCTGCACGCCCCAGTATTTGCCCTCGGCATAGTTGGTGCCGCCGGTGGGGATCTGGATGGTGTAGACCTGATCTTTCACGGCCTTGATCTGCCATTGGGCATTGGCCGTCAGGCTGCCGCCATCGACGAAGGCTGCTGCGACGCCGGAGCCCACGTTGGAGTCGGTGAAGGTGCGGAACAGGTAGGTGCCGCTCTTGCCGGTGTCAGGCGATGTGAGGTAGTAGACGCCCTCGGCCATCGATGCACCGTGGTTCAACTTGAAGCGCATCGGCTCGTCGCCCACGATGGCCTGTGTACCCCATGCCTCGCCTTTGGTCAGATAGCGGCCGGTGCCCACGTTATAGAGGTAGTATGTCTTGCCAGTCTCTATGGCAGCAAACTTTCCGCCGGAGCGTTCGCGGCTCTCGGCAATGAGACCAAAGTCCTTCCACTGTTCGGCCGAGGCAAAATAGGCCTTCATGCTCTGCTTCACATGCAGCGTGGCTGCGCTCAGGTCTACATTGCCGAAGACCTCAGTGCCCATGGTGATGTTCTCCGGATGGAGCGTCTTCACGGTGAAGTCGGTCAGCGCCTTACAGCCGCTGAAGGCCTGATCGCCCAGCGACTCCACGCTGACGGGCAGTGCAATCTCGGTCAGTGCGGCGCAGTCCTTGAAGGTGGCGGCCCCGATGGCAGGCAGTTCCTCGGGCAGCACGATGCCTGTCAGTGCCTTGCAGCCGCTGAAGGCTTCGGCACCGATGGCCTTCATGCTGGCGAAGAAGTCCACCTGAGTCAGCCGTGCGCAGTCCTTGAAAGCCCTTGCTCCCACCTGCTTCAGCGACTTGGGCAGACGGAGGGCCGTCAGTTGTGCGCAGCCGTTGAAGGCATCGTCGGCCAGTGCCGTCAGGCCGGTGAAGTAGTACAGTTCGTTGAAGGTTCTGATGTTCTGTCCTTGGAATGCGTTGCCCAGGCTCTCCACGGCAGCCGCCTCGCCATAGGTCAGGCGGCCGTCGCCGTCGGCATCCCAGTTGCTCAGACAGATGTTGCGCACGGTGGCATCGCTGAAACTCATGGCCTTGGCTTGGTAGTTCTCCGGCTCGATGCCTACTACCACCTCGCGCCAGCCGTTGTAGCCGGAAGCACTGCCGCCGATGCCCTGGCCGTCGCCGGGCGTCAGGTTGGTCAGATAGTACCAGCCGTCGCTCTGTCCGCCCCAGCCCCAGTTGATGTAGTAGCGCAGGTTGCCGTCGTAGCCGTGGGCAATGAAGGCATGGCCTGCCGACGAGTTGGCACCGCTGATGTAGATGGGGCGTCCGGCGGCCATTTCGGCATAGACGATGCGGTCCCACTCGGCATCGCTGGTGATGTCGCTGGCGCTGTAGTACTTGACCTTCGAGCCGTAGCCGAAGTAGTTGCGTATGGCGTTGTAGACCTCGTACGACTGTGCTCCCGACGAGCCGCTGGTGTAGTCCATCTTGACGGCTACGCCGCAGTAGAGCATGAGTTGTGCTACGGCGGTCTTCTGCAGTTCGGTGGCCGAGCCGTAGGTGTCTACCATGTGATCCCAGTCGATGGGTGCCCCGGCTGCGATGCCGTCCACGTGTATGCCCTTGGTCCAGGTGTCGTAGGCAGGAATGGCAGCCTGCGTCTCCGTCACCGACTTCTCACGGTTGTAGTAGAGCAACTGTGCGAAGGCCGTAGCCACGCAGCCCGTCACCGAGCGGCTGCCGCCGTCGAGGGGGCACAGGCGGTTGTAGGGGTCGCCTTGGCTCCACTTGCTCTTCATCATCGGTTCCACGCGGGGATGGGTGGGGATGACGTCGCTGATGACGGGTGCACCGGCCTGGATGCGGGCCAACTGTGCGGCGTAGTCGTCCAGCCACTCCTGCAGGGCCGGCGGCAACTGGTCGTAGTCGAACGAGCCACTCTCGCAGTAGCCCAGCACGCTGATGGTCTGGTCGTCGCCTGACACGATGACGAAGCCGCCATCGTCGCCACGGTCGAACACATAGTAGGGGGCGGGAGCCGATGCGGCCACTCTTCTGGGTGCCAGCCGCTTCTGGCTGGTCACGGCCGTCAGCCGCCGTTGTCCGCTCTTGTCTCTCAGGAATTGCTCGGCTTTCTGTCTGGCCTCTTCTCTGCTGATGGGCTCCGCTTGGAGGGGCAGCACCATCATGAGGCACAGCAATGTTGCCAGGGGGAAATGTTTCATAGTTTTTCTTTAAGTTAGTATTTTATTGGGTGCAAAGTTACTGCTTTTAGTTGGAAGATGCTAATGATTTGTGATAAAGTTTGTAAAAACTCTTGCGGATTCAAAATCTTTTTGTATCTTTGTGGGCAGAAATTGTCTACTAACTAAAAACCAATACACGTATGAAGGACCTGAAAATGTACATCAACGGCCAGTTCTGCGAGAGCAGCAACGGCAAGTGGATTGAAGTGTTGAACCCCTCAACCGAGGAAGTGATCTCCCGTCAGCCCGAGGGCACCATCGAGGATGTGAACCGTGCGCTGGACGCTGCACGTGCTGCTCAGAAGGGTTGGGCCAAGACGCCTGCCATCGAGCGTGCCCAGTATCTGCTGAAGATGGCCGCTGGCATCAAGGCCCGTCAGGAGGAGTTCACCGAGATTATCATGCGCGAGCAAGGCAAGACCCGCAACTGGGCTGCCATCGAGGTGGGTGCCACCATCAGTTATTTCGAGTATATGGCATCGTTTGCCCGCCACATTGAGGGTGAGATCATCCCCAGCGACCGTCCCAACGAGACCATCCTGCTGACCAAGAAGCCCATCGGCGTCGTAGCCGGCATCCTGCCCTGGAACTTCCCGTTCTTCCTCATAGCCCGCAAGGCCGGTGCTGCGCTCATCGCCGGTTGCACCATCGTCATCAAGCCCTCGCAACTCACGCCGGAGAACTGCACCGAGTTTGCAAAGGTGGTGGCCGAGACAGGTCTGCCCGCAGGCGTCATCAACATTGTGACCGGCAAGGGTAGCGTGATCGGCAACGAGATGGCCGGCTCGCCCAAGATCGACATCGTCTCAGTGACTGGTTCGGTCAGCGCCGGCGAGAGCATCATGGCCGCTGCCTCGAAGAATATCACCAAGGTGAGTCTCGAGTTGGGCGGCAAGGCTCCCGCTATCGTCTGCAAGGATGCTGACCTGGAGCGTGCAGCGCAGTGGATCGTCGACTCACGCATCGGCAACAACGGCCAGATCTGCAACAACGCCGAGCGCGTCTACGTGCAGAAGGAGGTGAAGGCTGCCTTCACTGAGATACTGGTCAAGAAGATGGCTGCCGTCAAGGTGGGCGACCCCTGCAAGGACGCTACGGTCGACATGGGTCCGCTGGTGGAGGCTCGCGCTCTGGAGAGCGTCACCGAGAAGGTGGAGCGTGCTCTGAAGCAGGGTGCCAAGTTGCTCTGCGGCGGCCACAGGGTAGGCGAGAAGGGCTACTTCTATGCCGCCACCGTGCTGGACAACTGCCGTCAGGACATGGACATCATCCACGAGGAGACCTTCGGCCCGGTGATCCCGCTGGTAGAGTTCGAGACTATCGACGAGGTGATCGGCTATGCCAACGACTGCGAGTATGGCCTGGCTTCGTCGATCTTCACCAAGGATCTCAACATAGCCACTAAGGCCTGCCGCGAACTGGAGTTCGGCGAGACCTACATCAACCGCGAGCACTTCGAGGCCATCCAGGGCTTCCACGCCGGTGTGAAGAAAAGCGGCATCGGCGGTGCCGACGGTAAGCACGGCGTAGAGGAGTACCTCGTCACCCACGTGACCTATCTGGATACTTACGAAGATATGTAAGACCGTATGAAAATCGGATTATTCGTTCCCTGTTATGTCGACGCGCTCTACCCTGAGGTGGGCGTGTCGACATATCGGTTGCTGCGCAGCCTGGGGCTCGACGTGGAGTACCCCGAGCGGCAGACCTGCTGCGGACAGCCCATGGGCAATGCGGGCTTCGAGCGGATGGCACAGCCGCTGGTGCAGAAGTTCGACCAACTGTTTGCACCCTACGACTACGTGGTGGCCCCGTCGGCCAGTTGTGCGGCCTACGTGCGCTGCTTCCACCCCGACCTGCTGCGGGGTCGCTCGTGCGACGCTGCAGGCAAGACTATGGACGTGGTGGAGTTTCTGCACGACGTGCTGCGGGTGGACCACCTGGATGCCAAGTTCCCCTACAAGGTCAGCGTCCACAACTCGTGCCACGGCGTGCGCGAACTGGGCCTCTCGTCGCCATCCGAGCGCAACGTGCCCCGCTTCAACAAGATAGTCGACCTGCTCCGTCTGGTGGAGGGCATCGAGGTGGTGGAGCCTGAGCGGCCCGACGAGTGCTGTGGCTTCGGCGGGATGTTTGCCGTCGAGGAGCAGGCTGTCAGCCGCCGCATGGGCATCGACAAGGTGCAGCGCCACATAGCCACCGGCGCGCAGTACGTCACCGGCCCCGACTCCTCCTGCCTGATGCACATGCAGGGCATTGCCGAGAAGGAGCACCTGCCCATCCATTTCATCCATGTCGTTCAAATCTTGTCCGCAAACCTATGAGTACACTACATTCTAAGGCTGCAGAGCAGTATCAGCGGCATCCTGAGGTGGTGCAGCGCCACGATCAGACCTTCTTCGGCGTCCGCCAGAAGCGCGACCGCATGGCACACGCGCTGCCTGAGTGGGAGGCCCTGCGCGAGGCTGCCAGCCAAATCAAGAAGCACACCATCACCCACCTGGCCGACTATCTGGAGCAGTTTGAGCAGCAGGCCCGTAAGAACGGCGTACACGTACACTGGGCCCGCGATGCCCGGGAGTACAACCAGACGGTCTACGACATACTGCAGAGCCACGGCGTCAGGAAGGTGGTGAAGAGCAAGAGCATGCTCACCGAGGAGTGCCACCTGAACCAGAGCCTGGAGAAGCAAGGCATAGAGGTCGTAGAGACCGACCTGGGCGAGCGCATCCTGCAGATGATGCGCCTGGCGCCGAGCCACATCGTGATGCCCGCCCTCCACGTGCACCGCGAGGACATAGCCGAGTGCTTCCGGCGGGCGGGACTGCCCGTGGAGAGCGACGACCCGACGCACCTGACCTACGTGGCCCGCATGCACCTGCGCCAGCAGTTCATGGAGGCAGGGGCAGGCATGACGGGTGCCAACTTCGGCATCGCCGCAACGGGCGACGTGGTGGTATGCACCAACGAGGGCAACGCCGACATGTCGACCTCCATACCCCCGCTGCACATCGTCTCGATGGGCATCGAGAAAATCATCCCCGACTATCAGTCGATGGGCGTCTTCCAGCGGCTGCTGGCCCGCAACGGCACCGGACAGGAGACCACCGTCTACACCAGCCACTTCCGAGGCCCGAGGCCTGGCGGCGAGATGCACATCGTGCTCGTGGACAACGGGCGCAGCAGCATACTGGCCAACCAGGAGCACTGGCAGACGCTGAAGTGCATGCGCTGCGGCGCCTGCATGAACACCTGCCCCGTCTATCGCCGCTCGGCAGGCTACAGTTACACCTACTTCATCCCCGGCCCCATCGGCATCAACCTGGGCATGCTGCGCGATGCGCGTCGCTACAGCGACAACGTGTCGGCCTGCTCGCTCTGCTGCTCGTGCGACAACGTCTGTCCGGCCAAGGTCGACCTGTCCACGCAGGTCTACCGCTGGCGCCAGCAACTGGACTCCCTCGGCAAGGCCGACCCCATGAAGAAGATCATCTCCGGGGCCATGGCTTTCCTCTTCGACCGCCCGCAGGTCTACACCACGGCGCTGCGCCTGTCGCCGGCCGTCAACTGGCTGCCCGGCCCCGTCGTGCAGTCGAGCCTCAATCCCTGGGCCTACGGTCACCAGATGATGAAGTTCCCACCGAAGTCGTTCCACCAATTATGGAAGGAGAAGCAACTATGAGCAAACAGCAGATACTCGACGCCCTGCGGCGTCACACCCGCGAGACCTACGACATGCCCGATCTCTCGACGCTCAACCCCATCACCTACGCCGACCCCGTGGCCGAGTTCCGTCAGAAGACCACCACCACGGCCGGTGCGCGGCTGCTGGAGATGCAGGAGGGCGACGACCTCGATGCCATCGTGCGCCAGGCCTACCCCGAGGCGAAGGTCGTAGCCAGCAACCTGCCTGGCGTGGCGGCCACACTCAATCCCGACACCGTCAGCGAGGCCCAGCAGTTGGCCCGTGCCGACGTGGGCGTCATCCGCGGCGACATTGGCGTGGCCGAGAATGCCTGCATCTGGATTCCGCAGACCATGCGCGAGCGAGCCCTCTGCTTCGCCTCCGAGCAACTGGTCATCGTGCTTCGTGCCGACGCCATCGTCAGCAACATGCACGAGGCATACGCCCGCATCGCATCGTCGGCCGACTACTTCCATCCCTATCCCTTCGGCACCTTCATCAGCGGCCCCAGCAAGACGGCCGACATCGAGGGCGCGCTGGTCTATGGGGCGCAGGCAGCCCGAGGCGTGACGGTTGTGCTCGTAAACAAAAAATAATTTGAGGTGGAGAGGCAAAAAAAGTCAAGAAAAGTTTGGCAGTGTCGACAAAAAGGCTTAACTTTGTGGCAATAAAATGACTAAACCAATCTATGCTACCTTAAGTCTAATGTCAGGATACAGAACAAAAGAGATGTCGCGAGCGCGCGGCATCTCTTTTTGGTATATTATTTGCAGAGTCTGCATCAAGGGAGGGTATCGGGAAATCCCGAGACGTCACAAGAATGCTGATTAGCCATCGTTTGGAGCCTCCAAACGAGGTGAATGGAGCCTCCAAACGGTGTGAATGGAGGCTCCAAACCAAATTGTTGTTATGAATTTCTCTCCGAATCGCTTGGCGGTTCGGATTTTTTGTCTTATCTTTGCAGCGTCGTTCATAATGATATTGAATGGAAATGAGAATCGATGTTACGGACATAAAGCAAGGACTACCGGGAATCTCACCAGTTGCAGCGATGCAGTTGTATGAGGCATTCGAGGTATGTATGCATCTGTCTGGTCATCAGGAGAACGCCACTTTGGCAATGATGGGAATGACAGACGAATCCATTTGTATTCAATGGATAGATGACTTTAACGACCAGAAAGCGCGAACGTATGCTGATATGCAATATACCACCGAGCATGCTGCTGTTTGTCTTTCTGTGTTACTCGCTGTTCACCTCACACCTTATACTATTATTGAGAGATCACGAAAAGGCACAGGAATTGATTATTGGTTGGGGGACAAAGATTCGGTTCTGTTCCAAAGAAAGGCGAGATTAGAAGTGTCTGGAATTCTGAAAGGCGATGATGTTGCTCTGAAGAAACGCCATGCATTGAAAGTGGAGCAGACATCTGTGTCAGATAACTCAGCACTACCTGCATATATTTCTGTTGTAGAATTTGGTTCACCGAAAGCATTGTTCACCAAAAAGTAGAAATCTCATGGAAATACAGAATTTACATAACAAAGCCATGGAACTGGCAGATCAGGCTGATTTACTCAAGAGGCAAGGAAGGCAAGACGAAGCAATGCCTATTTATCGATTGTCGCTCGAAGCGGAAAGACAAGCGGCTATGACGGCTCATGCAGAGCAAATTGGTGAGCCGACTGAGAGCGTGCTGTTTCGTAGCGCAGCCTCACTGGCGTACACCATCGGCGAGTATCGTGAGGCAGAGCGCCTCATCTGTATGGGACTGGCAGGCAATCCTCCTTCGGAGATTGCTGATGAGTTGCGCAGTCTTTACGACAATGTGAATCTGGAAAAGAACCTGGAGCAGGTAGAGATGGCTGCGCACGAATCAGAGCGTGAAAATGTCACAATAACCATTCCCACTAAAGAGCGTAATCTGCTTAATGTCCTTGTCAGGAAGTTCGGATGGGCCTGTGTGTTCTGATCCAATAGACGCAGAATCATTATTCTACAAATTTCTCTCCGAATCGCTTGGCGGTTCGGATTTTTTGTCTTATCTTTGCAGCCGAGAGTGGATCATCGTCCTTGTGAGGACGCTTCGCCAGTCGAAGAAGGATCCGCTCTGGCAGAAGAAGCGTTATGCTCCAAACTTGCGAGTGAAAACCTAGGAAATTTTCAAAGCAAGGCTGAATAAAGCAGGAGGGCAGAACGGCTTCCACGCATTGCGTGGGGCTGTGCACCATTTTCTTTATTCAGGTTTTCCTAGGACCTTCACTCGGAACTGGCAAAAGCAGTCCCGCGCTTCTGCTATGGAATGAAGAGAACTAAAAAACTATAAATATGAAAAGTAAAACAATGTTTTTTTTGATGGCTGTGGCTATGCTGTCATGGTTGACAACGAATGATTGCCTGGCGCAGAAGTTGACTAGAGTAAGCAGTGCTTATGGTTTTAGACCTTTCTATTATTTGGACGGAAATGTTTATTACCGATATGATAATGGCAATTTTTATTATTATAAAGATGTTAATGGAGATGAGAATCTAGAAGTACTTGTATCTATAGGATGGATTGATCTCGATGGGAATGTTGTCATGGAAGAGTCAAGTCTGCCAAACCCATCTTACTGTCCAATCATGGAGGATATTAATGGTGACGATATTGTTGATTTTGTTAGTTTGGATAGTGAGACATTGGGATTATATATAAGTGATAACGGAAAATATGAATCTATCAAAATGCCAAGTAAATGGTATCACAAATACTTTAGTCCTTGCGTAGTAGACATTAATCACGACGGAAGAAAAGATGTCGTTTTTTATCACAACAATATACCTGCGGCACTTATTCAGACTTCTAACAGCGAATTTATCTATGAGAAATTAGACGTTGTGACCGACGAGGCAGAGTTGGAAGGTGTAGACTTCAGTACGGGGGGCAATGGCTCATATACGGTGACGGGGGGAGTAGGTATGATAACAATGGCGAATGGAATGTGGGCATTCGCGCCTCAATTTGAAAATCCTGAATTTCCCTCGAGACGAACCTCATCTTTGGGCGAAGAACATCTTAGTGACATTATGGTCGCAGATATCAACAATGATGGATATCTCGATGTTATCTCAAATAAATATCCTACTCTTTTGTCTCTTCCTGATGGTCGTTATTATGCGGGTAGTTTGAATGGAAAAGTGATCTTGGCCGACATCAATAGTGATGGGTTGAAAGACATTTTAATGTTCAATACTAGCAAGAAAGCAGTATTCCTCTATCTAAGTCAACCTGGTGGCGGGTACAACGAATACAAACTAATAGACAATGGCAGTATTTCTGCAATGTATTGTCAAGACTTCAATAGTGACGGATTAGTTGACATTATGCTACAGGCAGCGACAAACAACAAATATTCCGACAACTATTCCTTTGTGGTATTTTTCATAAATAATGGAGATGGTGAGTTTACAAAGAAGGAGAATATGCTAACCGGATGGTATCAGTTCAGTAGACCTTCCGACTTTCAGAATAATGGCAAGGCTTCACTTATTGCTTTCAAGGTCGACGGTGGAGAAGATAGTCGTAAAACGCCCCTGGAGCACCTTACTTGGAATGATACGTTCAATCTAACGGCAATGCCTCTCACATATAATGACACTATTCTATATATATCTTATAAATATGACTATTATTTAGAATCATATCTGTCAAACCTCAAGATTGCTGATTTTGACGGTGATGGTATTCTTGACATTTTGTGTCATACAGGAATTACAAGGGATTATTTCTATACAGATGATAGATATGAAGCATGTATCTTCTCTCCTTATACTCCTTCCCCTAACACGGCCCCAAAGCAGATGGATACACCTAACATCATCTATGACAAACAGAGTGGAAAGGCTAAAGTGGAATGGAATATGGGCTCAGATGCAGAAACCTCAGCATGTGACCTGACCTACACAGTTAAAATGGGGACAGCAGAAGAAAGACAAGACTTGATGCTTTATGATGCTGGCACAAGTACTTATTGTGTGGCCAATACAGATACGTGGGAGACAGGAAAGGTCTTTGTATCGGTTCGCGCAACAGATGCTAACGGGAAATGTGGAGAATGGAGTCCTGCCGCCACATTCGAGGTGGAAACACAATCAGCAGAGTTTACTCTTCGAAATAAGGATTATGATGCCTACTATTTCTCAACGATTGATACGTTAGTTGTGCACTCACTCAATGGCAAGGCACTTACCTATACACTACCTGATGACGGTAAGATTATCATGCAGCAAGGCGATTCTGCCTATATAATGTTCAGCAACTATGGTGAAAAAAGCATTACGGCTTCTATTAATGGGAGTGGTCAAGTGACGCATACATGCACAGTGATGCCGATAAAACCGATATCTATTTCCCCACAGATCTTTCCAGGACAATATGTAGACCTTGACGGTGATGGTATTTCTGATGGAATTGGCGATAGTAATAATAATTCTCAGGGTATTTATGTGTTTGATGGTGAGTGCTATAAGAAATTGCCAACATTGTTCAACAGCGATCTTTCACGTTTCTACTATGATGCTGTGTTCATGGACCGGACTATGAATGGATTGGCTGACATCTATGGAGGAAATGATGATCGTGGCGGAATTCTTAAAAACAACACATGGTATCGTTGGTTGATTAATCGCGGCAACATGGATTTTGAAATTGAAAATGGTCCTTCAAGTGGTAATAGTGAGAGTGATTGTTATCTTGATATTAATAATGATGGATACATGGATTTTTCCCGATATAACATTCTATTTATAAATAGTGGTGATTATGAAAACTTCGAGAAGCATTATTTTGTTAGAAGTTTATTTGCTGATCTTGACAGGGATGGGTTGATAGATATTATTACTTACGACCGTAATGATGGAAACTCTACATTCACCATATATCAGAATATGGGTAATAATGTATTCGAACAAAAATCAACAGTAGCACTTGAAGATGGGGAAAACAGAGAGTTTGAAGTTTATCAATCTCAGGTTAACGATGTTAATGGTGATGGCTATCCAGACTATATCGTACGTTCTTATAGTGTGATAGACTATAGAAATGCTCCAGATTATCGGACTTATGCCTATTTGGGCAGTAAAGAGATGACCTACATCGAAAGGATAGAAATTCCCGGCCAACTGATGCATGTCGACATTGACAACAATGGATATGTGGATTACTTGGTCGGAAGCGACTCATATAATTATCAGGGTGATTATGATTTCGTAATGGGCGAAGCAGATGGTTATACCACAATGGCCTGTTCCCATTTTGATGTATATTCAAGTTTTATGAAGAGCATGCTGCATGACATGAATAATGATGGTAAACCAGATATTTCAGGAGAACATTCCTCTCAGTGGATACTTCAATCTGCCTTCAAGAACTCTGCCCCAACTGCTCCTTCCCAGGTAACGGTTACTCAAGATGATGATTTTGTTGTCGTGTCTTGGAGTGGAGCGGCAGACAAGGAAACACCGGGTATGGCCCTGCGATACAACTTGAGCGTGAAGGAGAAGGGTAAGAAGGGTGACGGCAGTTACATTATATCGCCCCTTAATCAGACTAAGGACGAGGCTAAAACCATTGATAATGGAACGATGCAATACCGATATGCTACACGTTTCCCGATACCATTTAATCGGTTTACTGTCGGCAAGACTTACGAAGTACAAGTTCAGACTATTGACGGCTGGTGTGAGCACTCACCTTTCTCTAAAGTGGTTGAGTTTACGCCTACAGCACAAGTACTTTTCACTATGCCGGAAAAGGCGGGCGTAGGACAGCCCGTGACTTTCACGCTTAAAGAAAATAGCGGTACAAAAGTTACCATTACCGCTGATGACGGTGTGATAAACGACAACTCTATTACATGGTCGTCAGCAGGCATAAAGACGGTTTGCGTAACGTCTGGCAACACAATGAGTACGCGTCAGATCCAAATAGTTGCTCGTCCTGATTTGAATTTCACAATACCAGAGCAGACACTTGCAGGCAGTATAGTGCATGTGGAGTTGCCTGCGGATTGGTCAAGGAGTGATGCCGTCACCACATTGACGGGAAGTCGTGACGTAAACTGTACCGTCGTAGATGGTAAGGGATTGGCGATAATGCCCGAAAGTGCTGGTCACTACGACATCAGCATAACCTATATTGACGATGTTTTTGGCACGATAACCGAAACACGAACAACTGAGGTTGTTGATTTTGTGCCAGAAATATCCCGTGTAAGTGCAACTGACGATGGATGCCATATTACGTGGCCTAATTACTTGGGCGCGGGCCTTGGGAACTTGATAACAGGCCAAGTCAATATTTATCGTGAAACCTCAGTTTCAGGAAAATATGAATTAATAGGGCAGGTCGCTGTAAGTGAAGGCGAGTTTACAGATCGGACAGCCCATCATGATGTGAAGAGTTGCCGTTATCTGATAACACTTCCTACAACCTATGGCAGCGAGAGTCTGAGCAGTCGTGTACATGGTACGGTGTTGTTGATGGCTAACCATGGTCTTGGAAACAATATCAATCTGCACTGGAACGGTTATGTTGGGGCGCAAGTGGCATCCTATACTATTTATTCAGGAACTTCTCGCAACAATCTCCAGATAATTGATGAGGTATCAGGCAATACGCAGAGTTACGTTCACCATCGCAATAGCGATGAACCTATCTATTATGCAATTGGCTATACTCTTATGAATGAGTTGGATTCAAAAGCAAGAGGCTTACAGCGTTCTGTTAGTTCCAATGTTAAAGCGTTGTCGAATGTCATTTGCAGTGATGAGGCATATAATGTGCTTAGAGTTCAGAACATTCAAGTTAATGAGAAGGATGGCTACAATTCGTTAAATGATGAAAGAATAGAGTTGCATATGCAGGCCGTCGTAACTCCATCTCTTGCCACATTAGGTCGTGTTGAATGGAGCATTATCACAGGTGAAGATTTGGCTGAAATCGACAAGAATGGCATCTTGAGAATTAAGGATAATGAAGATGGTGGTTTTGCCACTGTACAAGCACGTGCTATTGATGGATCGGAGGTGTCAGGTACTATGGATATCCATGTGAATCCATATAATACGACAGATGTATTTGGACTATCTCGTTCAGATAACAATAATCCTATTGTGAAGAAAAGTAATGACTGTCTGACTATATGTAATGTGCATCAAGCAACAGAAGTGACTATCACAAATCTTTCTGGTAGTATAGTCTATCGTAAGAAGATAACGGCAGATACACGAATACCTATTAAAGCAGGAGTGTATATTGTCAAAGTCGGAACAGTAGTTAGGAAAATAGTAAAGCAATAACATATAGTTCGTTATGATTCCCACGTCTTTACGTTGAATTAACTAATAGATACATAAATATGCTGAAGAAAACTATTTTGTTATCAATTGTTTCTGTGTTGATGCTCCTTTCTGTGTCATGCGGAAAGGGAGGCAAGAACCATGTAGACTATCTGCCATTTCAAGAATCACGTGATGGCAGTTGGGGACTTATAAGTCCGTCAGGCGAAGTGCTATTTACAGAAGAGTTCACTGAGGTGCCAACTGCTGCTGTGGGAGGACGCTTCATGGTGAAGAATTCAGATGGGCTATGGGAGATATTCACTGCTGAAGAGAAACCGCAAAAGGTGGGCGGCGAATATTTGCAGGCAGGTTTGTTCTTTGAAGAGGTTGCACCTGTTGTTGAGAAAGGTAAACCTATACAACTAATAGACAGGGATGGCAATGTTATGGTGACACTTGACAAGATTGGAGGACAGGTAGTGACCGATTGCAGCAATTTCATGGGCGGACTCGCAAAAGTGAAGATAAATGGTTTGTGGGGGGCTATTAACACGAGAGGTGAGTTGGTGATAGAAGCCAAATACAGCACAATAACCTTATCTGACGATGGTAAGGCAATCGTCACAAAGGAAACAAACATTGACGATTCTGCTAGTGGCAAACCAGTATATACTATATTC
Source organism: Prevotella sp. (assembly GCA_017483805.1). GTDB lineage: Bacteria > Bacteroidota > Bacteroidia > Bacteroidales > Bacteroidaceae > Prevotella. The sequence goes on along the minus strand of JAFUUL010000069.1, from coordinate 11,139 downwards.
GGCCCGGACGGAACAACATTGGGAGAATTGCAATGTGGGTTAAAGTTTGCCGCAATAGATCTGGTGAACACTTCTGCTTATAGCGGTTCTTATTTTGCCGGCGATGGCGTCGTTGCTGCGCCAAAAGGTGACAACAGTATGACAAGAGGCATCATAGGATTCGACGGAGAGTGGATTATGAAGCCTTCTGCAACCAAGACGTATTTCTTTTGCGAATATCGCAGTGGCAGAGTTATCTATCACAATGGTCACGGCGAGTATGGTTTGGTAAATATAGAGAGTGAGGAACTTATAAGGCCCAAATATGATATGCTCATGTTCGGCACTGACAATGCGCTGATTGGCAAGAAGTCAAACAAGAAAGGGTATAGTCTTTATTCTGTGGATGATGAAAAGATCTCTGATGATGAATATGAGCAAATTCTACGTTCCTACGATGGACAACATATGTTTGCAAGAGTAACAGCCAACGAATATGTTATTTTAGATGGCAGGGGACAAGAGATAAGGCCAAAGACAGATGTGGCAAATGTGATTTTCCAGAATGGAGATGTTGAGTTCTCTAGTGATTACATGGATATAGATGAAATTATAGGCACATTGAAAATCACCAAGGACGGATTTTACGGCTTAACTCTCGAAGTTACTGGTCCTGAGGCTGTTGACGTTATAAATCGCGAGAAGCCTGATGCAAACATGAGTCGTGAAGCAAGTACATATGACTGTTGGGGCTGCCAGGTGGCTATTGTTCTTTCATATCAACAATATGACATAAATCTCTGTTTTGCCAAGTATGGCATACTTGACGAAAGCAACGGCATTCAGTGGACAGGAAACAAAGTTCAAGGATACTATGCCTCCATGGGTGCTGTCTATTCTGACAAACTTAGAGGAAAAATGGATGAACTCACAGAGAAACTGATTGCTGCCATTAAAAACGTCGGCAATGTTGAGAAGGAGGGTAAGAAAGCAGCCATAGTCAGAGTGGATGATGACAAAGTTTATTTTGTATGTTGCACTGGTGGTGAGTTACACTTATACTATGGCAGATACGACATTCCAGAAATGGATATCACAGCCTTTGACGGAGCAATCGAGGGTGGATACATACCCTATCTTCAACCAAAAATCATTGGCAGTTCCACTCCTGAGTTTATTGTATTTCAAGATGATGTTGAGGATCAGGGATGGGATTTGCCTGACGATATGTAATAATAAACAAACTAACCAAAACAAAATATTACGATGAAACGTAAATGTAAAGAAAGCGTTTGTAGCCTGGACTACTACAGTATGTGGATTATCTTATGTGGTTGGATACTTATGTTGTCTGCATGCAACAGTAAGGATCAGGATCACGAAGTAGAGTGTCTCCCGTTCCAAGAGTCGGAGGATGGATACTGGGGAATGATCGGCACTGATGGTACTGTGCTTTTTTCTGAGGAATTCAAGAACCAGCCGACATGGGTTATTAACGGACGTTTCCTAGTGAAAAACTCTGATGATTTATGGGAATACTATACCGCAGAGTCCACCCCCAAAAAGATTGGTGGTGAATATTGTCAGGCCGGTATGTTTTACGAGGATGTGGCCCCTGTGGTAGAGAAAGGGAAGCCCATCCAGTTAATTGACAAGGATGGAAACGTGAAAGCGACACTCGACAAGATCAATGGCAAGACTGTGTCTGAGTGCAAGAACTATTGTGGTGGATTAATGGCAGTAAAGATAGATGGACTGTGGGGAGCAGTTGACACAAGTGGCAGACTGATTATCGAGCCCAAATACTACTTTATGGATATTTCCAAGAATGGAAATATGCTCGTATCAGAAGAAAAGTATCGCGATAAAGACTTTCCAGACAAAGTGTTCACCGTGCTTAGCCGCAATGGTCAAGGACTCAGTAGTATCAAGATGTCTAAATATGAAACACTACTCACTATTTACACAAACTATCTCCATCGTGATTATGTACTTGATGATGCTGTAATTCCTATGGTAAAGAAAGAAAAAGAACAACTTCCTGGCATCCTGGGGTTAGACGGCGAGTGGATAATGAGGCCTTCTTCCAAAGTCAAACAAGTCTTTGCCATTCGCAAGGATAAGATCATATTCTCTGATGGTGAGAAGTGGGGCCTAATGGACATAACTGGCAAAGAACTGATCCGCCCCAAGTTTAATATCTTATGGTTCTTAGATAACGATGTGCTATGTGGAGAAAAGTCAAAGGGTGATGGATTTATGCTATACACTCTAGAAGGCGAAAAACTTGGAAATGAAGCAATCAAGTCCCCCATGCTCTTTTTCGATGCAGAGCATGCCTTTGCAGAGGTTAGCGACCACGATTATGTACTCATCAATAAAAAGGGCGAGGAGTTGAAACTAAGCGCAGATATTTACAAGATTGGGCTGTCTTATGCTGACAATTCTTTTGAAAGCGATTATGTAGACTTCGCTGATTTGGTAGACAATCTGAAGATGACTAAGGTCGGATTCCTCGGGCTTACAACAGACTTAAAAGGTGACCAGGCCCTTTTGGCAATTAACAATATCCCTGGCGTGCAGAATTTTTTAGGTACAGATGCAAAAGGTTATAAGCAAAACGGCTATGTTTGGACGAAAGTGAAGACACACAAACTGACCACCGTCGTAGAGGCAAACATTGCAGGCTTAGTCAATGAGACAGTTTCGAACAACGGGTGGTGGTCATCGACCGAATACTCATGGAGCAACAAGACTGTACCCTGTTACAATATCTACTTCGAACTGAAGGACACCCCTCAGTTGGCTGGCAGAATGCGCGATCTTTACGTACAGTTGTCTGACAAAATAAAGTCGCTCGGCAATGTTGTTAAAAGTGGCGAGAATGCCGTTGTTGTCCAAGTAAGCGACGGCCTCTACTACTATGCCTACTGGTCAGGGAGTCGTATTGCAGTTTTCTTCGGATACTTTGATGCGGAAAGTATCAATGAAAACGAATTTGACAATGCGACAGAAGACATAGAAGTTCCGATCTTAAGGCCCACTATCATTGATCATCAATAGTTTGGATTATGGAAAAATATAACAACATGGAGAAACAACAATCTCCTCAGCAATCTTCTGAAACGGGCATGAATACTGTTCGTTATGATTCTTCTTCCTCTGTTCTGCTCATAAACATACTCTGTTCAATAGCCCTATTGGGGAGTGTAGTCGCACTTCCATACGTAAAGTTCTATGATGCAAGCATGAGTCTTTACGACTTGATGAAAATGGTAAACCAGCCAGTATTGAATCTTTATGTGCAAGGATTAATTATTCTTAGTTTCGCAAACATTGCTGTTTTGCCATTTAGGAATGACTACAAAACAATTTCAGTCCTACTGATTTGTTATGCACTGATGGGGCTTGGGTATGCTGCATACTCATTAGACGGCCAATTCTTTGAGACAATCAAATATTGGGGTTTTGGCGTTTATGTAACATTAATGGCTACTTTTGGCCTTTTTATCGGGGTTATTGCTACACTTGGAAAGAATTATTATGTACCGAAATATTCTTTAACCTTAGGTGCTTCATTAGAGATTATCGGAACTGCTATCGTCCTTTTGGGGCTTATCATGTCATGGGGATATTTGGGAATCAGCAATACTACTTCTTTTGATAAAACAATTCACACCCTCTTTTCATCTGTATCTTGTATTGTCTTTGAGAAAGACAGTTCTCTAGTATCATCTAAGTTCCCAAATGAAAATGCCTTCCCTCAAATAACTTTCCTGATAATAATTTCAATCAGTATCGTAAATATGTTTGTCAAGGTATATCGACATACAAGTGAATTGACCATCATCATTCTTGTATATTCAATCTTTGGATTCCTTGGCTATGCACTTTCAGAAGGAAAATCCTCACCAGACATTCTTGGCTTATTCGGAAGATATCTGGACATATTCGCAATATGCTTTCTATTGGCTGGAGCCATCTTCTCATATAGAGACAGAAAAAGTGAGAAAGGAAAAAGTAAAGCCGGCCTTGTTATGAAAGAATATGACTACAAACAGAAACTGGCATTTGCAAGTATCACTTTATTCGTAACCTATTTTGTACTGTATATTCTATTCTATGGGATTTATCCAGTCCGATCCATGTCTTTACTTGTTTATCCTCTATGTGCACTATATACAACAGCCACGTTTGCATATGTCATCTATGTGGTCAGCATTATGCGCAAACAAGTGGGAGGCATTTCGCCTTCTAGGATCCTGCTCATTTGGGCTATTTTGTTCTTTATTCTACAAATGCACTCTTTTTATGGATTTTATGGATTTTATTCAAGCGTAGAATGGTATGATCGTACGCAAACATTCTACCTTAGATATACCATTAGTGGTCTCAGTAGCCTTTCCTTCTTATTAATACCTATGGCTATTCGCAATGTAAAACTCAGAGTTGCCGCATTTTGTTTTATAGTGTTATCCATCATTTCTGGAAACTTAATCCACCTCCTTAGGCAGGACGAAATGGTAACTGTATCAATCATCGCTATCTTATGTGCTCTCATTGCCACGGCATTTTTCCTCTTCTTGGCTCAGGGCTACAAAAAAGAAACAGACTTGGATGATATTGACATTCTCAAACAAGCCCGTCTCACTACTAGCCAACTATTGACTGGCATTGTATCTTTCATCTGTCTCTTACAAATCTTCCATTCTGTCTATTGTGTTGTTACCAATTCTGTGTATGAAATACGTGGTTTCTACTTTTATGACACTTCATCATCCATCATTGAGGGTATAATTAATTGCATTGGGGATATTGCCTTAATTGCGATTCCTTTATGCATCAACAAACAAAAACAACGTACTGTTGCCTTTGCACTGATTTTGCCCATTGTAATATGGAGTTTGTGCTATGACATTTCCCAAATATAATAAGGGATAATGGAACTGGTTTTTGATTCTTCGAAAGGAATTAAAAACCAGTTCCAAAGTAAATGCGTAATGGTTCTCCTGATCCACTTTATGACAAGGTAAGCATCCGATACGATAAGATATACGTTGTAGCGGTTGCAGTTTCGTTTTAACTTTGCCCGCAATAGTGCACACGAACTACAACTGCTACAATTGTGAACAAGAAAGGAAGTGAGAAGAATACTAACAACTCTTATGTGAGCGGTATGCTGACAATCACGAAGTGGTGAGATGAAATCAAAAGCAGCCCCTGGGATAGTCCTGGGGGCTGCTTAATTGATGGGCGTATTCAGGTTAGTTGCGGAACACCAGTGAGTCGCCGAAGGAGTCGACGATGATAGGCTTTTCGGGCGTCACCTGGTTGGCCAGCAGGCGCTTCGACAGGTCGTTGAGCAGGTGCTGCTGGATGGCACGCTTCACGGGGCGGGCACCGAAGTCGGGATCGTAGCCCTCCTGGGCCAGGAAGTCGACGGCCTGAGGGGTGACCTCGAGCGTGAAGCCCTGCGGGGCGAGCATCTCTTTCACGCGCTCCAGTTGCAGGCGCACCACCTGGGCTATCTCCTCCTTCGAGAGCGGCTGGAAGGTGATCACCTCGTCGATGCGGTTGAGGAACTCGGGGCGCATGGTCTGGCGCAGTTGCTCGCGGGTGGCGTTCGAGGTCATGATGATGATGGTGTTCTTGAAGTCGGCGGTGCGGCCCTTATTGTCGGTCAGGCGGCCATCGTCGAGCACCTGCAAGAGGATGTTGAAGACGTCGGGGTGGGCCTTCTCAATCTCGTCGAACAGCACCACGGAGTAGGGCTTGCGGCGCACGGCCTCGGTCAGTTGTCCGCCCTCGTCGTAGCCCACGTAGCCCGGAGGTGCGCCGATGAGTCGGCTGACGGTGTGCTTCTCCTGATACTCCGACATGTCGATGCGGGTCATCATCGTCTCGTCGTTGAAGAGGTATTCGGCCAGCGTCTTTGCCAGTTCCGTCTTGCCGACGCCCGTGGTGCCCAGGAAGATGAACGAGGCGATGGGGCGCTTGGGGTCTTGCAGTCCGGCGCGACTCCTTCTGACGGCGTCGCTGACGGCCGTGATGGCCTCCTGCTGGCCTACGACGCGGCGGTGCAGTTCCTCCTCGAGGTGGAGCAGTTTTTCGCGTTCGCTCTGCATCATGCGGGTGACGGGTATGCCCGTCCAGCGGCTGACCACCTCGGCTATGTCGTCGGCGGTGACCTCCTCGCGCACAAGTTTGCTGGCATTGTTTGTGTTGAGCGTCTGCTGCACCTGGGCGATGTGGGCCTCCAGTTCCTTCATCTTGCCGTAGCGTATCTCGGCCACGCGGCCGTAGTTGCCCTCGCGCTCGGCCCTCTCGGCTTCATATTTCAGCGTCTCCATCTGCTGCTTGTCCTGCTGTATCTGGTTCACCAGTTGTCTTTCGCCCTCCCACTTGGCACGGAACTGCGTCTCCTGCTCCTTCAGTTCGGCTATCTCCTTGTCCAACTGGGCAATCTTAGGTTCGTCGCCTTCGCGCTTGATGGCTTCCCGCTCTATCTCCAGTTGTGCCCGCTTGCGGGTGATCTCGTCCAGTTCCTCAGGCACCGAGTCGCGCTCCATGCGCAGTTTGGCGGCAGCCTCGTCCATCAGGTCGATGGCCTTGTCGGGCAGGAATCGCTCGGTGATGTAGCGCTCTGAGAGCCTGACGGCGGCTATGCAGGCATCGTCCTGTATGCGCACCTTGTGGTGGTTCTCGTAGCGCTCCTTCAGGCCGCGCAGAATGGAGATGGCCGACAGTTCGTCAGGCTCGTCGACCATCACGGTCTGGAAGCGGCGCTCCAGTGCCTTGTCCTTCTCGAAGTACTTCTGGTATTCGTTGAGCGTCGTGGCACCAATGCTGCGCAGTTCGCCGCGTGCCAGTGCGGGCTTCAGAATGTTGGCGGCATCCATAGCCCCCTCGCCCTTGCCGGCACCCACGAGGGTGTGTATCTCGTCGATGAAGAGGATGATGCGCCCCTCGGCGGCGGTCACCTCGTTGATGACGCTCTTCAGTCGCTCCTCAAACTCGCCCTTATACTTGGCACCAGCCACCAGCGCACCCATGTCGAGTGAGTAGAGCTGTTTGTCTTTCAGGTTCTCAGGAACGTCACCGCGCATGATACGTTGTGCCAGTCCTTCGACGATGGCCGTCTTACCCGTACCAGGCTCACCTATCAGGATAGGATTGTTCTTCGTGCGTCGCGACAGGATCTGCAACACGCGGCGTATCTCGTCATCACGGCCGATGACCGGGTCGAGCTTACCCTGACGCGCCAGATCCACGAGGTTCTTGGCGAACTTCTCCAGACTCTGGTAGTTGTCGTCGGCACTCTGGCTTTGCACCTTCTGCCCCTGGCGCAGTTCCTGGATGGCCTTCAGCATTTCCTTCTCTGTGCAGCCTGCGTCCTTCAGGATGCGCGCTGCCGTTGAGTTCACTTGCAGCAGCGCCAGCAGGATCGGTTCCACGCTGACAAACTCGTCACCCATCTTCTGGGCCGTCTCTTGTGCGCGCACGAGTACATTATTACTTTCGTTAGAGAGATATGGCTGTCCGCCTTGTACCCTTGGCAGATGCTGAATCTCCTGCGACACCAGCAGGTCAATCTGCTGTGTATTCACGCCGAGTTTCTGGAAGATGAAGTTCACGACGTCCTTCGCCTTCTCCATCACCCCTTTCAGGATATGCACAGGCTCTATTACCTGCTGCCCGCTCAGCTGTGCCGTGTTCACGGCCTGCTGCACGGCTTCCTGAGCCTTGATTGTAAATTTGTCTAATGTCATATTCGTTTCTTCCTATTTTTGTTTTGTATTTCTACTCTTCCTCCTTCAAGACTTGTGCCGCAGGCCGTTCTTGCGCCATTTTGTCAGAAAATCAGACAAATCGTCAGCCATTTGATGAAAATCCATATAAATGGGGATTGCAGGAGTGGGGGAAAAGCCGTACCTTTGCACCCGATTTAGGATAATATGTATATGAAGAATAAGAATTTGATCGTGCTTTTCGCACTGGGCTGCCAGCTTTCAGGCCTGGCAACCCCTCTTAATGACCTCACGGATGAGGCTATCGCAGATACCAGTAAAGTTGTTGATTTAGACGAGGTGGTGGTGGTAGCACAGCCCAAGGAGCCTGTGCGCCTCCGCCTCCAACCTGTTAGCAGTAATGTCTTTGGCAGCGAACAGCTCCAGCAGCTCAACGTGCGCGACCTCACGCAGCTCTCGCAGTACGTGCCTGCCTTCACGATGCCTGCCTACGGTTCGCGTCTTACCTCCTCGATGTATGTCAGAGGTATAGGTTCGCGCGTCAACAGTCCCGCTGTCGGCATCTACTACGACAACATCCCCCTGATGTCGAAGGCGGCCTTCAATAATCATTTCTATATGCTCGACCGTGTGGATATCCTGCGTGGGCCGCAGGGCACGCTCTATGGTCAGAACACCGAGGGTGGACTCGTGCGTATCTACTCCAAGAACCCGATGAACTATCAGGGTACGGATATCCGTCTGGGCATCGGCACGGGCCTCTATTCGAATATCGAGGTGGCTCACTATCATCGTCCCAGCGACAAGCTCGCCTTCTCTGTGGCTGGTTTCTACAGCGGTCTGAAGGGCTTTATCAACAATGATAACTTCTCAGAGAAGAATGACAAGAGCAACGAGGCCGGCGGTAAGCTGCGCCTCATCTTCCAGCCTACGACGAAGCTGAAGTTCGATTGGACAGCCGATTATCAGTATGTCAATCAGAACGGCTTCGGCTATGGGGAATTTGGCCATGCTTGGTATGACACAGGCTTCCCAGGTTCAGATCCGTTTACGAAATTCACGGATGTGATGGACCCTGCCACCACCATCATGAACGGCTATAAGCGTAATATGTTCAATACGGGTGTCTCCATCGGCTACGAGACGGAGCAGCTGCTCTTCACCTCCACCACCAGCTATCAGTTCCTGAACGACGAGATGCTGATGGACCAGGACTATATGACACCCGACTACCTGCGCCTCGAGCAGCGCCAGAAGATGAATGCGCTCACGCAGGAGTTCGTGCTGCGTTCCCACGACACAGGCCGTTGGCAGCATACGACAGGCCTCTTCGGCTCTTACCAGTGGCTCCGCACCGATGCCCCCGTCTTCTTCGGCGATGCCATCACGGGTCCTATCGGCGAAGCTATCACCAATGCGATGCGTGGTGCCATGCAGAAGTCGATGTATCCGCGTATGTATCAGCAGATGCTCGAGCAGATGATAGCCCAGGGCATGCGCGAGGAGATGGCCGCTCCTATGGCTGAGGCTGCTGCCCAGGCTGCTGTCCAGAAGGCCCTCGATGGTGTCTCGATGAGCGCCGAGATGGCTGTGCCCTCCAACTACCGCACGCCGCAGCTCAACCTTGGTCTCTACCATGAGTCCAACCTGCTGCTTACCGACCAGCTGAAGCTCACCCTTGGTCTCCGTCTGAACTACGACTGGACGAAGATCCAGTACGATGCCCTGGCCTATATGAATATGACGGGCGGCACCGCTGAGCGTCAGGCCACCTATCACCTTACGTCGCATGTGCAGGACAGCCGCTCGAAGTCGCACACACAGCTGCTGCCGAAGTTTGCCCTGACCTATACCTTCGACGAGCAGTTAGGCAATATCTACGCTCTCGTGTCGAAAGGCTACCGTGCCGGCGGCTACAACATCCAGATGTTCTCTGAGATCCTGCAGACCGACCTCAACGCCAACCAGCAGAGTGCTATGCGTGGCGACTATGACGTGGAGCATACAACACAAGATTACGATAATATTGAAGAGACGATCGCCTACAAGCCGGAGGAGTCGTGGAACTTTGAGCTTGGCACCCATCTGAACCTCTTCGACAGCCGTCTGCACTTCGACCTCGCTCTCTACTACATGAAGATACGCAACCAGCAGCTCTCCATCATGTCGCCCATCTCCAACTACGGACGTATCATGACCAATGCCGGTAAGAGCCACTCCTACGGTCTGGAAGCAACCTTGCGCGGTCGTGCCATCGACAACCGTCTCGACTGGGGCCTGACCTACAGCCTCACCAATGCGAAGTTCGATGAGTACGATGCTAACACAATGAACGTGAACAGTCATGGTACAGGCTATGCGCCACTTGTTTCTTATAAGGACAACTACGTGCCATACGTGCCGAAGCATACGATGAGCCTGATGGCCGACTATCACATCGGCAAGTTCACCATCGGTGCCAACGTCTCAGGACAGGGTAAGACCTGGTGGGACGAGGCCAATACCTTTGCCCAGAAGTTCTATGCCCTGCTGGGGGCCCATGCCGACTACGACTTCGGTCCTGTCATCGTCACCCTTTGGGGCCGCAATCTGACCAACACACACTACAATACGTTCGCCGTCGCCTCCAGTGCTGCTGGAGGACAGCATTACTTTGCCCAGCAGGCGAACCCCATCCAGTTGGGAATGGATGTGAACATCCACCTCTGAATTCCCAGAAAGTCAGACACAAGCAAATCCCCAGTCACTCATCAGAAGTGGCTGGGGATACTTTCATTAATGAAATCAATCCAATTCATTAATGAAATCAATCCAATTCATTAATGAAATCAGTCCAATTCATTAATGACCCCGAAAAAATCCCTGAGTTAATTCAAAACTCCTATCGAGTTTACTCAAACGACAAATCGAGTTAACTCACCGATTTTTAAGATTTCCATGTGCTGCCACTCTCTGTCAAGCAATAGTTCATTTTGCATTCATCACTCAGAATAGAGGTCATCCAAAACCACCGAGGCATGGATGGAGTCTGCATACATTCCCCTTGACAGGCCAAAGGTAGTGATGAGTGTGGGGACGATGCCGTAATGTGTCTGTATGGCAGTTCTGAAACTTTCAACCCTTCGACCAATGTTCAGATATTCTTCCTGCGAAAGACTGTATTCTGTTTCGCTGTACTTAATCTCACAGAGATTGATCATCTTGTCAGCACGTTCTATCAATAAGTCGATTTGAGCAGGATGCTCCGAGTCTTTGCTACGCCATGAATAAGCTTCCGTCACGACACTGCCAATACCCAAGGCTCTCTTTATCTGCGATACATGGGCCATACAGACACGTTCATAAGCAAGCCCAAGCCATGTATTCACTGTGGGCGTGCCTTGCAGACGTGTCCAATAACTTGTGTTCATGG
>JAFUUL010000008.1 GCA_017483805.1 Prevotella sp. | reverse complement strand
CTGATTACCTTTCAACATTGCTTTAGTATTTATTTGGTGAGTTAATAATCTATGGTCAGTCTCTATGAGATTTCGACTGCAAAGATAATCAGAATTTGGTTAATATCCGTTACCCCCCCTTAAAGTATGTTAATGGCGTGCATTTTTCCGCTTAGAAGAACAGCATGGAGAGGCCGTAGGCCACCAGCGTGGAGACGGTGACGCAGATCAGGCCGGGCATCATGAACGAGTGGTTCAGCAGGTACTTGCCGATGACGGTGGTGCCGCTTCGGTCGAAGTTCACCGTGGCGATGTCGGAGGGGTAGTTGGGGATGAAGAAGTAGCCATAGACACTCGGCAACACGCCTAGCAGTATGACGCCATCGATGCCCAGCGAATATGCCAGGGGCAGCATGGAGACTACCACGGCTCCCTGGGAGTTGATGAGCACGGACACGGCGAAGAAGACCAGTGCGATGGACCATGGATAGTCTGTCACGACACCGGCAAGCATCAGTTCCATCGCCTCCTTGTAGTTAGAGAAGAAAGTGTCGGCCAGCCAGGCAATGCCATAAATGGCTACAACGGCCACCATGCCGCTCTGCCACACAGCACCGGCCACAGCCTTCTTCGGCGATGCCTTGCAGAAGATAATCATCAGGGCCGCAGCCGCGATCATCACAATCTGGATGACCAGATTCATGGCCAGGGGCTTGTCTTTCTTCTCGGTGACATGGTCAACCACGATGCCGCCCTTCACAAGTTTGTCACTCTTCACGGTGATGTCCTTGGCTTCTTCGGTCGGGAAGAGATAGGTCACGGTGTCCAGGCGATGGATGGTCTCGCCGTTGACGGTCTCGGTAACCACCTGTGTGGTGTCGGCACTCTTGGTCACCAGCACGGCCTGCTTGCCGTTGTCGAGGGCAACCACCGTGTTGTAACTCGGCAGGAGGTTGATCTTGAAGACCGATGCCAAGGCGATGATGACGATGACGGCCAGTGCACCCAGGAAGATGAAGACTGCGCGCTTGCTCTCTGGGGCAATCTTTTTGTCGAGGGTCGTGGCAGAACTACCATAGATATACTTATATTGCTCGGGGTCTTTCAATTTGGCCTGGAAGACGGGATCCTTGTCGAGATCCTTGCCGCGCTTGAAAGATGCGACGGCTGCTGCCATCAGGCCGCACAGACAGGCGGGGATGGAGACCATCAGCACTTCAGGAATGGTGACATCGAAGCCATTGGCATTGGAGATGGTGACAAAGGCCACGACGGCAGCGGCGATGGGGGAGCAGGTGATGCCCACCTGGCTGGCGATGGAGGCCACACCGCAAGGACGCTCGGGACGGATGCCTTTCTTCAGGGCGATGTCGCAGATGATGGGCATCAGGGTGTAGACCACGTGGCCGGTGCCAACGAGCACGGTCAGGAAGAACGTGCAGAGCGGTGCCAGGAAGGTGATGCGGTCGGGATGCTTCCTGAGTAGTTTCTCGGCAATCTGGATGAGCCAGTCCATGCCGCCCGAGGCCTGCATGATGCCGGCACAGGTGACGGCGGCGATGATGATGTAGATGACGTCGGTAGGCGGATTGCCGGGCTTCAGCCCGAAACCGAAGACGAGGAGTGCCAGGCCGATGCCTGAGATGGCGCCGAGGGCCAGCGAGCCGTAGCGCGAACCTACCCAAAGTGCGCCCAGCACGATGAGCAGTTGGATGATCATGGTGAGTGTAATCATAGAATTTCAGGTTTTAGTTATTTTATTGTTGTTTTCAGTTTCTTTTCTCCTTGATAATGCCGTGGCGGTAGGCGTAGAGCAGATCCTTCAGTTCGTCGATCTGCGTGCGCAGTTCGTTGCCCTTGTCGGTATCGGCCACCAGCATGCGGTGGGTGGACATCTCGACAATCTGTGTGGTCGACTTGATGTCGGTGCCCCGCAGGATGGCGTCCTGGGTACTCGTAAATGGTTCGTGCTGAACCAGTTGGAAGCCGCGGCTGTGGTAAACGAGCGTATAGCCGGCGATGCCCGTCTCCTTGTGGTAGGCCTCTGAGAAACCACCGTCGATGACCATCAGTCGGCCGCCGGCCTTGATGGGATTTTCGCCAGAGCCGGCATGCACGGGCACATGGCCGTTGATGATGTGGCGGTTCTCTCCCTCCACGCCGAAGGCATCGAGTATGCGGTCGCATACCTCGGCCGAGTCGCGCAGACGGAAGTAGTTGCCCTTCTCCTCCTTGTAGGTCTCGCGGTCAGCCAGGAAGTAGCGTTCGAAGGTGGCCATCTTCGACTTGTCGAAGAGGGGCGAGTCCTTGCCGCACCAGAGGTAGAGGAAATAGTCGCGGGCGTAGTCCTTGGGAAATTCGCCGGTGTTCTGGAAGGCTGAGCGCACCATCATGCCAATGTAGTGCATCAGGTCCTTGCCGCTATAGCGCCGGCCGGGGTATATCTCCACCTCCTTCAGCGAGCCGTCAGCCTCGAGGGGACAACTGGCGTGGAAGAGCAGGTTTGAGTTGTGGATGGCGTACATGCAGCCGTGGGAGAGCAGGGTGCGGATGTGCTTGTGCAGTTTCTCGCTGACGCGGAACGAGTGGTGCAGTTTCTGCATCAGGTCGGACTCCTCGGGGGTGAGTGATGAGTGAGGAGTGATAAGTGATGAGTTGAGGGTGGGGAAGTGGCACGACTTCATCTGGTAGTCGTGGCCGTCGATGGTGCACACCTGACGGCTGAAGTCGATGCACTCTATCTGGGTGCGGTCTTCCATCTGCCACTCCGGATGACGGTGGAAAATCTCGGCCTCCTTCTTGAACTGCAGCACAGCGATGGCCTTGTGCATCTTGGCCGTCAGCAGTTGGGTCTTTTCGTCCATCTGGTTGCCGGGCATCAGTTTGGGCATGAACTCGCTGCAGGGATCGTCGCCATAGACCTCGAGGGCGAAGGTGGCCAGTGGCACCAGGTTGATGCCGTAGCCCTCTTCGAGCGTGGCCAGGTTGGCATAGCGCAGCGAGAGGCGCAGCACATTGCAGATGCAGGCATCGTTGCCGGCGGCGGCACCCATCCACAGAATGTCGTGGTTGCCCCACTGGATGTCCCACGAGTGGTACTGGCGCAGGGTGTCGAGGATGACGTGGGCCCCCGGGCCACGGTCGAAGATGTCGCCCAGGATGTGGAGTTCGTCGATGGCCAGCCGCTGGATGACATTGCAGATGGCCACGATGAAGTCGTCAGCCCGACCGGTAGAGATGATGGTATCGACGATGACGGCCACATAGGCGGCCTTGTCCTGATCGTCGGTGCGCTCGTGCAGCAGTTCCTCGATGATATAAGAGAACTCCTCGGGCAGGTTCTTGCGCACCTTGGAGCGGGTGTACTTGCTCGACACATCGCGGCAGACGCGCACCAACTGGTGGATGGTGATGCGATACCAGTCGTCGAGTTCGCTCTCGGCGGCCTTGATGAGTTCCAGTTTCTGTTCAGGGTAGTAGATCAGGGTGCACAATTCCTTCTTCTCGCTCTCGCGGATGGTGTTTCCGAATATCTCCGACACCTTGCGCTTGATGTTGCCCGAGGCGTTCTTCAGCACGTGGATGAAGGCCTGGTGCTCGCCGTGCAGGTCGGCCAGGAAGTGCTCCGTGCCCTTGGGCAGATTGAGGATGGCCTCCAGGTTGATAATCTCGCTGGCGGCATCGGCCACGGTGGGGTAGGTGTTGGATAGTAGATGCAGGTAGCGTATGTCGGTATTCATAGTTGTAGGTGTTTTTTCAGTTTCGTTCTAAGGCTTTTGGTTACGCCATTGTCGTCGGGCGGGCACGGACAGAAGCCCTCGTCCAGCAGGGTCTGCTCGCGGAGCAGTTGCAGCACGCTGGCGAAGAGCGGCAGCATGCCCTTTTCGTCTAACGACTGGCACAGCAGGTCTTCGTTGAGCCGCGGGTTGAGCAGGCCCTGGTGTATCTCGGTGAGCCGGAGCAGCGAGGGGCCGGCGGAGCGGATGTCCTGCAGTTGTTCGGTCAGCGTCTTGAAGGCCATCGACTCCGGCTTGCGGTAGCCCTCGGGCAGGTAACTCTCTGAAGGCTCGTGCTGTGGGGCGCTGATGTCCAGCAAGCGCAGCCCTTTCTCCACCAGCGGGAGCACGCCCTCGAGAGAGGCGTAGATGTAGAGCAGACGGAAATCGGCCGTGCCGGGCAGGTCCTGCGCTGCGTCGCCCACCCATCGGCGGTCGCCACAGATGGCGGCCTTGAGCGCCACGGCCAGCAGGCGGCGGGTGTCGTCGTTCATCAGGGGGAGCGGATCGGAGTCCATCACCTTCTGGTAGACGGCAAGGGTGCTGCGGGCGGCAGCGGCGAAGTCGGTGGTCTTGGTGATGAGGGGATTGAGCACCACCTCTACGCGGCGTGCCCCCTGTTCGCTCAGCCGCTGGGCCTCGATGTGGCTGCGGGCGATGACGGCAAAGCAGTCGCTGGTGTTGACATCGGTGCCGCAGGGCGACACGACGCAGCGGAAGGGACCGCTGTGAACGGTGGCCTGACCGAAGAGGTGTACGATGTCGGGGCGCCAGTCCTTGCACATCTTCCAGGCCTCGGCCGACTGTTCCATGGCGCGCAGGTCCATCGCTGAGCCTGCGGCTTCACCCAGCAGTCTGACATAGCGGGCTGTCAGTGCCTGGTCTTTCGGATAGATGTGCAGTACCTTGGTCATAGTTCGTCACTTGTATAACCCTTGGGCAGCGGCCGGCAGTTGTACTGCGAGGCCATGATTTCGCCGTAGGCGCCTGCCGAGCGGATGGCTATCAGGTCGCCGCGGTTGGCCTGGTTGAGGTCGATCTGCTTGGCGAAGACATCGCTCGACTCGCAGATGGGACCCACCACGTCGTAGGCTTCAGTTGGGCCGTCGCTGCTGATATTTTCAATCTTGTGGTAAGCCTGGTAGAGGGCCGGACGGATGAGGTCGGTCATGCCGGCATCGATAATGCAGAACTTCTTCTTGGCGCCCACCTTAATATATAACGCGCGCGCGATGAGGGTGCCCATCTGTGCCACCACGGCACGGCCCAGTTCGAAGTGGAGCGTCTGACCGGGGCGCAGGCGTAGGCGTTTGGCGTAGGTGTCGAAGTAAGCCTTGAAGTCAGGAACAGGAACACGGTTGGGGTGCTGGTAGTCGATGCCCAGGCCGCCGCCCACGTTGATGCTCTCCACCACGATGCGGTGGGCCTCCAGTTGGTTCTGCAGGTCGTTGATGCGGTTGCAGAGTGCCTGGAAGTCGCCCATGTCGAGAATCTGCGAGCCGATGTGGAAGTGAAGGCCCACGAAGCGGACATGCTTCATGGCCTGTGCCCGCTCGATGATGCCCTCCATGTCGCGCATGGCGATGCCGAACTTGTTTTCGGCCAGGCCGGTGGTGATGTTGGCATGCGTATGGGCTCCTACGTCGGGATTGATGCGGAAGGCCACGCGGGCCACCGTGTCCTTGGCCTCGGCCAACTGGTTGATGATCTCCAGTTCGGGCACGCTCTCCACGTTGAAGCACTGGATGCCGGCATCGAGGCCCAGGTTGATCTCCCAGTCGCTCTTGCCCACACCGGCGAAGACAATCTTAGAGGCCGGGAAGCCGGCCTTCAGGGCTGCCTCGATCTCGCCGCCGCTCACGCAGTCGGCACCCAGGCCGGCCTGGCGGATGGCCTGGAGCACCTTGGGGTTGGCATTGGCCTTCACGGCATAGTGTACGCAGAAGGCCTCGTAGCGTCCGGCCTCGTCGGTGATGGTGCGCAGCGTCTGGCGCAGCAGATCCATGTCATAGTAGTAGAAGGGTGTCCGCATCTGAGCGAACTTCTCTACGGGGAATGTTCCTTTCATGCTTGTGTTGTGTGTTGAGTTGTGGCTTAGTTGAACAGTTGGTCGCTCAGGTTCTGCAGGGCACGCTTCTTGTCCTCCTCGCGGATGAGGAACGAGATGTTGTAGTTGGAGCCGCCATACGAGATCATGCGCACAGGGATGTCCTTCATGGCATCCATCACCTTGGTCTCGAACCCGATGTTCGACCAGTCGAGGTCGCCCACGACGCAGATGATGCACATCGAGGTGTCGACGGTCACGGTGCCGTACTTCTTCAGTTCGTCCATGATCTCACCCAGGTGCGACGAGTTGTCGATGGACATCGACACGCCCACCTCGGAGGTGCACACCATGTCGATAGGCGTCTGGTAGGACTCGAAGATCTCGAAGACCTTGCGCAGGAAGCCCGTGGCCAGCAGCATACGGCTGGACTTGATCTTGATGGCCGTGATGTTGTCCTTGGCGGCCACGGCCTTGATCTTGCCATACTCGGTGGTATTGCTGATGGTGGTTCCCTCGGCATCGGGGTCCATGGTGTTCAACAGACGCACGGGGATGCCGGCATACTTGGCGGGCTGCACGCAGGTGGGGTGGAGGATCTTGGCACCGAAGTAGGCCAACTCGGCAGCCTCTTCGAACTGCAGTTGGTGCACGGGCTGGGTCTTGTCGACGATGCGCGGGTCGTTGTTGTGCATACCGTCGATATCGGTCCAGATCTGAATCTCCTCAGCACCGAGGGCAGCACCGATAAGCGAAGCGGTATAGTCGGAACCGCCGCGCTGCAGGTTGTCCACCTCGCCGTAGGCATTGCGGCAGATGAAGCCCTGGGTGATGTAGACCTGGGCCCCCTGGTTCTGCTCCATGATGGCAGCCAGTTTCTCCTTGATGTAGACGGGATCGGGCTCGGCGTTCTTGTCGGTGCGCATAAAGTCGAGGGCATTCAGCAGCACTGCGTTGATGCCCTGCTCCTTCATGTAGTTGGCCACCATGTTGGTCGACATCATCTCGCCCTGGGCCACGATGCTCTTCTCTTCGAACGAGGTGAAGAGTTCCTTGGTGAACGAGCGCAGATAGTCGAACTCCTCGCGCAGGAAGTCGCGTGTCGTGGTCTTATACTGGTCGGTGGAATAGAGTTCCTCGATGTGACGCAGGTACTTCTTCTCCAGGGCGTTGATCACCTCGTTGGCGCCGTCGGGATTCTTCTTGTACAGATAGTCGGAAATCTCGACCAGCGAGTTGGTGGTGCCCGACATGGCCGACAGCACGACGAAGACGGGTTCGCCCGACTTGGTGACCAGACGCGTCACCTCTTGCA
Source organism: Prevotella sp. (assembly GCA_017483805.1). Lineage (GTDB taxonomy): Bacteria > Bacteroidota > Bacteroidia > Bacteroidales > Bacteroidaceae > Prevotella. The sequence goes on along the minus strand of JAFUUL010000008.1, from coordinate 18,671 downwards.
TTCTCTTTGGCGTACCTACGGAGGTACCGCCGAACTTCATTACTTTCATAGTCGTATGTTTGTTTTTTTATTCTTGATTTTCCGTTTCTTCCTTCGCCGTCCCTTCCTCTACTTTCTCGAAGAGACCGTCATGGCAGCGATACACGGTGCCGGGATACTGTTCGATGACGGGGATGTTGTGGGTCGACATGACCACGGCCGTGCCCGACTCGGAGATGCCGCGCAGCAGGTCCATGATGCCCTTCACGGTGACGGGATCCAGGTTGCCCGTAGGCTCATCGGCCACGATCAGTTTGGGCGAGTTGAGTATGGCACGGGCGATGGCCACGCGCTGCTGCTCGCCTCCCGATAGTTCGTGGGGCATTTTGTCCTTCTTCTCGGTCATGCCCACCAGGTCGAGCACCTCGTCGATGCGCGCCTCTATCTCGTCTTTCTTCTTCCAGCCCGTGGCCTTCAGCACGAAGCGCAGATTCTTGGCCACTGTCTTGTCGGCCAGCAACTGGAAGTCCTGGAACACGATGCCCATCTGACGGCGCAGGGCGGGCACATCGCGGCGGCGCAGCGTCAGCATATCATTGTCGAGCACCATGGCGGTGTCGGCCTCCTCGATGTCCAGTTCGTTGTAGATGGTCTTCAGCAGACTGCTCTTGCCGGCACCCACGCGACCAATGATATAGACAAACTCACCCTCCTCGACAGTGAAGTCGACGTGGCTGAGCACCTCAATGCCGTGGGCCTGGCGGACCGTTACGTTCTTGTAATCTATCAGCACCATTGCAGTATCTTGTGTTACTTGTGATTAATTCATCGTGCCGTTGGCCTTGGCCTGACGGCGTTTCTTGTCCCATTCGGGGTCGTGGCGGCGATGCAGTTCCTCGGCCAGGTCTTCTATGCGCAGGCCCTTGCTGGTGAGCAGCACCAGCAGGTGGTAGAGCATATCGGAAGCCTCGTAGACCAGGTGCTCGCTGGTGCCGTTGGTGGCTTCGATGACGGTCTCCAAGGCCTCTTCGCCCACCTTCTGGGCCATCTTGTTCACACCGTCGCGGAAGAGTTTAGTGGTGTAACTGCCCTCGGGCATCTCCTCGTGACGCCGGTAGATGAAGTCCTGCAGTTCCTTCAGGAAGAGCAGCGGCTCGGCGGTGTTCTCCTCGCCCCAGCAGGTGTCGGTGCCAGTGTGGCAGGTGGGCCCGTCGGGGTGCACCTTGACCAGCAGTGTGTCGTTGTCGCAATCGATGCTCATGCTCACCAGGTGGAGGTAGTGGCCGCTGGTCTCGCCCTTCGTCCAGAGCGTCTGGCGGGTGCGGCTCCAGAAGGTCACCTTGCCGGTGTCTAAGGTCTTGCGGTAGGCCTCTTCGTTCATGAAGCCCAGCATCAGCACGTTCTTCGTGTCAGCATCTTGTATGATGGCGGGCACGAGTCCGCCCATTTTCTCGAAGTCTATTGTCATAATCTTACGTTTATTCCTTCATTCTTCAGATATTGCTTCAGATCGGGGATGGCTATCTCGCCAAAGTGGAACACGCTGGCGGCCAGGGCAGCGTCGGCATGGCCCAGGGTGAAGGCATCGCGGAAGTGCTCCATCCGGCCTGCACCGCCGCTGGCGATGATGGGGATGCTGAGGTCATCGGCCAGCCGGGCCAGCGCCTCGTTGGCATAGCCGGTCTTCACGCCGTCGTGGTCCATGCTGGTGAAGAGTATCTCGCCGGCACCGCGCTCCTGAGCCTCGTGGGCCCACTCGAAGAGGCCGCGCTCGGTGCGCTCCCTTCCTCCTTTGAGATAACAGTGCCAAAGGCTACGGGTAGGCGCGTCAGCGGGAATGCAGTCGGCATCGTTGCGGGTATCGATGGCAACCACGCAGACCTGACTGCCGAAGCGGGTGGCCACCTCCTCAATGAGTTGCGGACGGCGCAGGGCAGCACTGTTGATGCTCACCTTGTCGGCACCGGCATAGAGCATCCGCTCCACGTCGGCCAATTCGTTGATGCCTCCGCCCACGGTGAAGGGGATGCTCAGTTGGCGGGCCACCTTGGTGACCATCTCGGTGAAGGTCTTGCGACCCTCGAAACTGGCAGTGATGTCGAGGAACACCAGTTCGTCGGCACCGGCATCGCTATAGGCCTTGCCCAGTTCCACAGGGTCACCGGCACTCCGCAGTCCTACGAAGTTGACACCTTTCACCGTCTCGCCATTCTTGACGTCTAAGCAGGGGATGATTCGCTTTGCCAGTCCCATAGTTCCTTCAGGTTTATTTTTCCTTCGTAGATGGCCTTGCCGAACACCACGGCCGGAATGCCAGCGGCATCGAGGCGGCGGATGTCGTCCAGACTGCTCACACCGCCGCTGGCGATGAGGTGCAGGTGGGGGTAGGCGGCCATCACTTCTTCGTATAATGCTGTGGCAGGCCCTTGCAGCGTGCCGTCTTTAGATATCTCTGTGCAGAGCACATGCTTGACGCCCATCGCCACGTAGCGCTCGAGGAAGGGCAGCAGGCTCTCGGTGGAGTCCTCCTTCCAGCCATTGATGCTGATGAGTCCGTTGCGCACGTCGGCTCCCAGGATGATGCGGTCGGCACCATAGCGCTGCAGCCACTGTCCGAACAGGTCGGGCCGTGTGACGGCCACCGAACCGACGGTCACCATCGAGGCACCGGCATCGAAGGCCGTCTTGATGTCATCGTCGGTCTTGATGCCACCGCCGAAGTCGACAATGAGGTTGGTGCTGGTGGTCACCTGGCGGAGCACGTCGCTATTGACGATATGCTTCGACTTGGCACCGTCCAGGTCGACCATGTGCAGCCGGCGGAAGCCTATCTCTTCAAACTGGATGGCCATCTCCAGCGGGTCGCCATAGACGGTCTTACGGTCGTAGTCGCCTTTGGTCAGACGGACACAACGTCCGTCGATGATGTCGATGGCAGGGATGAGTTCTATCATAGTTCCAGGAAATTCTTGATGATTCGTTCGCCAGCAGCACCGCTCTTCTCGGGATGGAACTGCGTGGCGTAGAAGTTGTCCTTATGCAGGGCCGCGCTGTAGGGCAGGATATAGTCTGCGGTGGCTATCGTCTCGCTGCAGAGCGGCACGTAGAAACTGTGGACGAAGTAGACGAACTTGCGTTCCAGGCCAGCAAGCAGTGGTGTGGATGTGTCGCGGAGGTCGTTCCACCCCATGCAGGGCACCTTGTCCTCATGGCGGGTGGGGCTGAAGCGCTTCACGTCGACATCGAAGATGCCCAGACAGTCGGTATCGCCCTCCTCGGAGTGGCGGCACATCAACTGCTGGCCGATGCAGATGCCCAGCACTGGCTGCGTCAGCGAGCGGATCACGTCGTCGAGTCCCCGCTCATGCAGATAGGCCATCGCCCCGCTGGCTTCGCCCTGACCGGGGAACAGCACGCGGTCGGCCCGCCGCAGTTCGCCGGCATCGTCGGTCAGCAACGGCTCCACGCCCAGTCTTTTCAGTGCGTTCATCACCGAAAAGATATTGCCTGCATTATATTTTACAACTGCTACTTGCATCACTCATTTAGCATTAACTGAAGATGATCGTCTTGTTCTTGTAGGTCAGTATCTTGCGCTGGATGTGCTTGCTCACAGCACGCGAAAGCACAATCTTCTCCAGGTCCTTGCCCTTCAGCACCAGACTCTCGGGCGTGTCCTTGTGGGTGATGCGCGTCACATCCTGCTCGATGATGGGGCCGGCATCCAACTCAGCCGTCACATAGTGGCTCGTGGCACCGATGATCTTCACGCCGCGCTCCCAGGCCTGATGATAGGGCTTGGCGCCCACGAAGGCCGGCAGGAACGAGTGGTGGATGTTGATAATATGGTGCGGATAGGCGGCAATCATCTCGTCGCTGATGATCTGCATGTAGCGGGCCAGCACGATGAACGTCACCTTCTCCTTGCGCAGCAGGTCCATCTCGGCCTGTTCCACCTCGGCCTTGTTGGAGTGGTCTTTCTTGATAGACCACACGTAGTAGGGGATGCCGAACTGGTCGGCCACGTAGCGCAGGTCCTCGTGATTGCTCACGATGCAGGGGATGTCCACATCGTATTCGCCAGCCTTCCAGCGGGCCAGCAGGTCGTAGAGACAGTGACTCATCTTCGACACGAATATGGCCATGCGCGGACGCTGGTCGCTGAAGTAGAGATTGAACTCCATGTGATAGCGCTGGGCATAGAGCGTCTCGATGTATTCCTTGATCTTGTCGCGGGGAATGACGAAGGTGTCCAGTTCCCATTGGATGCGCATGAAGAACATACCGTCCTGGCGGTCAACATATTGGTCCAGATAGACAATGTTGCCCTGGTTATCCGTGATAAACTTGGTCACTTCTGAGATGATGCCCTGTTGGTCAGGACAATGCAGAAGCAAAATGGCTGTTGGTTTCATTTCTTTACTTTATTCTCTGTTTCAACGTGCAAAGGTACAAAAAATATTCGGTTTAAGGGCTAATTATCGACTTTTTTGATAATTTTCTTTGAAAGTTGTTCCGTTTTTAGAAAAAAAGTTGTATATTTGCAAAAAATATTCCAGTAACAACCATAAAGTCACTTAATCATGGCAAAGTACAACATCACTGAGAAGAAGGAAAAAGAGGCCGTCTACAGGTCGCTGGTCAGTCCTGCGCTGATGGATGAACTGAAGGAGAAGATCCTCACCGTCATTGTTATGCAGAAGAAGTACAAGGACAAGGACTTTTCCGCCAGGCGGCTGGCCGAGGAACTGGGCACAAACACGCGCTACATCTCGGCAGTGGTCAATGTGAAGTTCCACATGAACTACACATCGTTCGTGAACAAGTACCGCATCGAGGAGGCTATGTCCATCCTGGTGGATAAGCGCTATCAGAAACTGCGCATCGAGGAAGTCAGCGACATGGTGGGCTTCTCCAACCGCCAGTCGTTCTACGCCTCGTTCTACAGGCTCACCGGCATCACTCCCCGCGAATACCGCCTTCAGCACACTGCCATGTTGGCCAAGAACAAGAAAAAGTAAGTCTGAGGCATGACTGTATCGGATCATTTCAACTATTCGGATGAGCGGTTTGCTGATCTGCGGATGCTCAGGTATCGTCTCAACGGCTTCGAGCAACTCACCATTCAGCAGAAGCGCCTCATCTACTACCTCTCTCAGGCCACGCTCTACGGCCGCGACATCACTTTCGACCAGTATGGTGAATACAACCTGCGCATCCGGCGGGTGCTGGAGGTGGTGTGGCAAGCGTTGCGCCTGACCGACCGGAGCGATGAGTTCCGCGCCCTGGAGACCTACCTCAAGCGGGTGTGGTTCTCCAGCGGCATCTATCATCACTATGCCTGCGACAAGTTTGTGCCAGGCTTCAGCGAGGACTATCTGCGGCGGGCCATGCTGAGCGTCGATGCCCGCAAGTTGCCACTGGCCGACGGTCAGACGGTGGAAGAACTTTGCCATGAACTGTTCCCCGTCATCTTCGACCCCGAGGTGTTGCCCAAGCGCGTCAACAAGGCCGACGGCGAAGACCTGATAGCCACTTCGGCCTGCAACTTCTACCAGCACGTCACCCAGCAGGAGGCTGAGGCCTTCTATGCAGCCAAGAAGGCAGAGACGTCTGACTGTCCGCCATCCTACGGACTCAACTCCACACTGGTCAAGCGGGATGGGGTGGTGCAGGAGCAGGTGTGGCGTGCCGACGGTCGTTACGGTGAAGCCATCCGGCAGATTGTGTCTTGGTTGCAGAAGGCTGCCGAAGTGGCTGAGAATGAACAGCAAAAGCGCGTTATCGAATTATTGATAACCTATTATCAGACAGGCGATTTGCGCAAGTTTGATGAATATTCCATTCAATGGGTAAAATGCCTGGGCACGAAGATTGATTTTATCAATGGTTTCATTGAGGTCTATGGTGATCCTCTGGGGCTGAAAGGTTCCTGGGAGGGACTGGTGGAATATGTGGACGAAGAGGCCACCCATCGCACTCAGACCATCAGTAGGAATGCCCAGTGGTTTGAGGATCATTCGCCCGTTGATCCGCGCTTCCGCAAATCAGTGGTGAAGGGCGTGTCGGCCAATGTGATCTGTGCGGCCATGCTCGGCGGCGAGGAATATCCCTCGACGGCCATCGGCATCAACCTGCCCAATGCCGACTGGATTAGGGCGCAGCATGGCTCGAAGAGCATCACCATCAGCAACATCACCGACGCCTACAACAAGGCAGCCCACGGCAACGGCTTCCGCGAGGAGTTCATCAAGGACGAGCAGATGCTGGCGCTGGTTGAGAAATACGGCGATGCCTGCGATGACCTGCACACCGACCTGCATGAGTGTCTGGGCCACGGCAGCGGCCAACTGCTGCCGGGTGTAGATCCGGATGCGCTGAAGAACTACGGCAACACGATAGAGGAGGCCAGGGCCGACCTGTTCGGGCTCTACTATATGGCTGACCCCAAACTTGTGGAACTGGGATTGCTGCCTGATGCGGAGGCGTACAAGTCGCATTACTATACCTATCTTTTGAATGGGTTGATGACCCAACTTGTTCGCATCGAGCCGGGCCGCAAGATAGAGGAGGCACACATGCGCAACCGAGCCCTGATAGCCCGCTGGTGTCTGGCCAACGGCCATTGCATCGTCTTTGGACGGCATGAGGGCGAGTATCGGCTCACCATCACCTCGTTCACCGAACTGCGCGCCCTCTTTGCCCGCTTGTTGGCAGAGATTCAGCGCATCAAGAGCGAGGGTGACTACGAGGCTGCCCGCCGGTTGGTGGAGGAATATGCCGTGAACATAGACCCCGACCTGCATGCCGAGGTGCTCCGGCGCTACAAGAAACTTGACCTGGCACCCTACAAGGGCTTCATCAATCCCTGGCTGCTGCCTGTCTATGAGGATGGCGAAATAGTGGATATACAGGTCAACTACTCGGAATCCTACTCTCACCAGATGCTGCGCTACAGCAGCGAATATGCCACGCTGATATGACAACGGAAGAGCAGGTGAAGCAGATCAAGCAGTCGTTTCGGCTGATGATGGATGGTGCGGTGGCTCAGTCGATGCGCAGCAAAGGGCTGGATTATCACCTGAACTGGGGTGCCACGCTACCCCGACTGCGCGAGAAGGCTGACGAAATAGGGCAGGACTATGATCTGGCCATCGCTCTCTGGAAGGAGAATGTGCGCGAGTGCAAGATCCTGGCCACCATGCTGATGCCGCCCGATGAGGTGCTGCCTGAGGTCGTAGACATCTGGATGGAGCAAACGCCTACCGTCGAGATAGCCGAGCAGGCCGCCTTCAATCTGTATCAGCATCTGCCGTATGCGGCCGACAAGGCCTACCAGTGGCTGGCGTCCCCCGACGACCTGCCCCAGATATGCGGCTACCACGTGCTCAGTCGCCTTTTTATGCAAGGGCAAGAGCCCAACGAGCGTGGCATCAACGAGTTCATAGACCAAGCACTGGTGGCCCTGCAAAGCGAGAATGTTTCCCTGAAAAAGGCTGCCATGCAGTCAGTTATCCGGTTCTCGGAGTTGGGGCTGGTCTACGAGCGACTGGTGCGCTCGGCCCTGAACCGCTACGGCATAGAGATATTTTTTTAGCATTAAAAGTCGGGATTTGTTTGGAAGTTCCGAAAAAAAGCATTAACTTTGCAACTGGTTTTGAAAAAACAATAATTAAAAACAAATACTATTTTACGCTTATGTCACAGATTACAGGACGCATTTCCCAGATTATCGGTCCCGTCATTGACGTGTATTTCGACACGAAGGGACTCGATGCAGAGAAAGTGCTGCCCAAAATTCATGAAGCCCTGCGTATCGATCGCGGTAACGGACAGACGCTCGTTGTCGAGGTACAGCAGCACATCGGTGAGGATACCGTGCGCTGCGTGGCCATGGACAACACCGACGGTCTGCAGCGCGGACTGGAGGCTATCCCCATGGGGTCGCCCATCGTGATGCCTGCCGGCGACCAGATCAAGGGCCGTATGCTCAACGTGATAGGCCAGCCTATCGACGGTATGAAACAACTCGACATGGAGGGTGCCTATCCCATCCACCGCGAGGCTCCTACGTTCGAGGAACTCTCGACGAAGAAGGAGATTCTGGCCACGGGTATCAAGGTGATCGACCTGCTGGAGCCCTACATGAAGGGTGGTAAGATCGGTCTGTTCGGTGGTGCCGGTGTGGGCAAGACGGTGCTCATCATGGAGTTGATCAACAACATTGCCAAGGGCCACAACGGCTTCTCGGTGTTCGCTGGAGTGGGAGAGCGCACCCGTGAGGGTAACGACCTGATCCGCGAGATGATTGAGAGCGGTGTGATCCGCTATGGCGACAAGTTCCGCAAGGCCATGGACGAGGGCAAGTGGGACCTCTCGCTGGTAGACCCCGAAGAGTTGAAGAAGAGCCAGGCCACGCTGGTCTATGGCCAGATGAACGAGCCGCCCGGTGCACGTGCCTCTGTGGCCCTGAGCGGTCTGACGGTGGCCGAGGGCTTCCGCGATGGCGGCGGCAAGGATGGCGGAGCAGCCGATATCCTGTTCTTCATCGACAATATCTTCCGTTTCACTCAGGCCGGTTCCGAGGTGTCTGCCCTGCTGGGCCGTATGCCTTCTGCCGTGGGCTATCAGCCGACGCTGGCCTCAGAGATGGGTGCCATGCAGGAGCGCATCACCTCGACGAAGAAGGGCAGTATCACGTCTGTGCAGGCTGTCTATGTGCCTGCCGACGACTTGACTGACCCCGCACCTGCCACCACGTTCACCCACCTGGATGCCACCACTGTGCTCGACCGTAAGATTGCCGGTCTGGGCATCTATCCCGCCGTGGACCCGCTGGCTTCTACCTCGCGTATCCTCGACCCGCTGATCGTGGGCAAGGAGCACTACGACTGTGCTCAGCGCGTGAAGGAGATTCTGCAGCGCTACAACGAGTTGCAGGACATCATCGCCATCCTGGGTATGGACGAACTCTCCGACGAGGACAAACTGACAGTGAACCGTGCCCGCCGTGTGCAGCGCTTCCTGTCGCAGCCGTTCACCGTGGCTTCCCAGTTCACGGGTCTGCCCGGCGTGATGGTTCCCATCGAAGAGACCATCAAGGGCTTCAATGCCATCCTCGACGGCGAGGTGGACGACCTGCCTGAGCAGGCCTTCCTCAACGTGGGCACTATCGAAGAGGCCAAGGAGAAAGCCAAGAAACTGCTGGAGGCCGCCAACGCTTAGCGCAATGTAAAAATGATAAAATGTAAAATGTTCGCGAAAGCCAATTATTACATTGTTACATTATTTAATTTTTAAATTATGCTTAAGTTGAAGATAGTTTCTCCTGAGAGGATAGAGTTCACCGGCGAAGTGGAGCGGGTGAGGGTACCTGGCACGCAGGGACAGTTCGAGATTCTGAAGGACCACGCGCCCATCATCTCGACACTGCAGAAAGGCATCGTGGAGTACGACGGACAGCAACTGGAGATCCTGGGCGGCTTCGTCGAAGTGCAGAAGAACGAGGTGTCACTCTGTGTAGAGAAATCGGAGTGATCTACATCGTTGCCGCACTGCTCATCACGCTGCTGGGCGTGGCCTATGTGAAGGGCTTTGACCTCGTGAAGCGTCATTCGCCCGACCGCCTGCCCCAGTTCTGCCTGCTGATGGCTGCCATACGCTTCCTGCTGCTGGTCACGCTCTTCGCGATAAGCGTGTTCTTCAGCGAAACCAGAGAAGAAACCACCCGGTTCGCCATCGTATATATAATAATGTATGTGGTGATGATGACGGTGACGCTCTCTCTGAGACATTAAGGAATAAACTAAAAAAAAGAATAAACATTTGATAATGTATCACATGAAACGACTGCTTTGCATGGCACTGATGCTCATGGCACTGACAACGGGAGCAAAGGCTGCCGGATTCAATGCCAAGGAGGTGGTGCTGGAGCATATTCAGGACGCTCACGACTGGCATGTGACCGACTATGTGAATGCTGATGGCGACACGGTGGGCCTGGCCATACCGCTGCCCATCATCGTGCATAGTTCAACGGGTTGGCACGTGTTCTGCTCGTCACAGTTCGAGCATCATGCCGATGCCGACGGACTGCGCACGGGACCCTACAACCTGGCCATTGCCACAGAGGGTGAACATGCAGGTAAGATAGTCGAGGAGGGTCAGCCCGTGCTCGACTTCTCCATCACGAAGACCGTGGCCGTGATGTTCATCAACGTGGCCCTGCTCTTGTGCTGCATCCTGCTCAGTGCACGCTGGTACAAGAAGCGCAAGGCCTCCGACGCTGCCCCTGGCGGCTTCGTGGGCCTGGTGGAAATGCTGGTCATGTATGTGGTGGATGATATCATCAAGCCGGGCATTGGCAAGGGCTACGAGAAGTATGTGCCCTACCTGCTCACCTGCTTCTTCTTCATCTTCACCTGCAACGTGATGGGCCTCATTCCGTTCCCTCCCGGCAGTGGCAACGTGACTGGCAACATTGCCGTCACCTTCTTCCTGGCTCTGTGCACCTTCGTGGTGGTTCAGTTCTCGGGTAGCAAGCACTACTGGAAGGACATCTTCTGGCCCGATGTGCCCCTGCTGCTGAAGTGTCCCGTGCCCCTGATGCCCGTCATCGAGTTTGTGGGTATCTTCACCAAGCCCTTCGCGCTGATGATCCGTCTCTTCGCCAACATGATGGCCGGTCATGCCATTGCCGTGGCCATGCCGTGCATCATCTTCCTGGTGGCCACGATGTCGGCCGGCGTGTTCTACAGCATGAGTGCCGTGAGCGTGGTGATGGCCATCTTCATGATGTGCCTCGAGTGTCTGGTCTGCTTCATCCAGGCCATGGTTTTCACCCTGCTCTCGTCAGTGTTCATCGGTATGGCCCGCGCCGTGCCTGAGGGACATTCTTAGGAGTTAAGAGTTAAGAATTAAGAGTTAAGAGTTGTCGCCTTCGGCGATTAGGAATTAAGAGTTAAGAATTAAGAACAATAATAATAACAATCTAAAAAAACAAACAATTATGATTACATCATTATTAATGGACATCACTGGTGTTGCACAGTTTGGCGCCGCTGTAGGCGCAGGTCTCGCTGCTATTGGCGCAGGTATTGGTATTGGTAAGATTGGCGGTTCGGCCATGGACGCTATGGCCCGTCAGCCCGAGGTAATCAGCAAGTTGATGACCAACATGATTATCGCCGCCGCTCTGATTGAGGGTGTGGCTCTGTTCGCAGCCGTGATCGCCTTCATGTGTCTCTCTTAATAATAAAGAGTATAATCCACAAACCAACGTAGAAAGTTCAGCGTATGGATTTATTGATTCCGAATACTGGCCTACTGTTTTGGATGTCTCTGACGTTCTTCGTAGTGCTGTTCATCCTGTGGAAGTTTGGTTTCCCTGTCATCACCACCATGGTGGCAGAGCGCAAGGCTTTCATCGATGACTCGCTGCGCAAGGCTCACGAGGCAAACGAGCGTCTGGCCAATATACAGAAGGAAAGTGAATCCATCTTGCAGGAGGCTCGCGAGAAGCAGGCTCAGATACTGAAGGAGGCTGCCGAGACCCGCGACGCCATCGTAGAGAAAGCCCAGGTGAAGGCCCGCGAGGAGGGCGCCCGACTGCTGGAAGACGCCAAGGCGGCCATCGAGCAGGAGAAGAAGGCGGCCATCGCCGACATTCGCCGTCAGGTGGCTACGCTCAGTGTCGAGATTGCCGAGAAGGTGCTCAAGCAGAACCTGCAGGGCGACCAGGCACAGATGGATCTCATCGACCGTATGCTGGATGATGTTGCTGTAACCGAGAAATAAAACGTATAGCGTATGGATATAGGAGTCATATCGGTTCGTTACGCACGTGCTCTGCTGAAGAGTGCCACCGATGCGAACATCGAAGACAGCGTGTACCAGGAGATGATGCTCATGGCAAGGAGTTTCGTCGAGGTGCCTGAACTTCGGCAGACGATAGACAATCCGATGCTCCCCAAGGACAAGAAGGAGATGCTCCTGCAGACTGCCATTGGCGGCAAGCAGGCCTCCCCGTTGTCGCAGGCCTTCATCGCCCTGGTGCTGAAGGAGGACAGGGAGAACATGATTCAGTTCATGGCCAATTCGTACGTCACGCTCTATCGCAAGCAGAAGAACATCATCCGTGGAAAACTGACCACCGCTGTGGCCGTGTCGCCTGCCATGGAGCAGAAGATGCGCCAGATGGTGGAAGCCAAGACTCAGGGAACTGTGGAGTTTGAGACCGAGGTCGATCCCGACATCATCGGCGGGTTCATCCTCGAGTACGACACCTATCGCATGGATTCGAGCGTCAAGTCGAAACTTAACACGATTCTCAACACCTTGAAGAAGTAAAAAGGTAATCAAGTAAAAAAGTAAGAAAATGTCAGATAAGATTAAACCAAGCGAAGTCAGTCAGGTGCTGCTCGACCAGTTGAAGGGTATATCGAGCGGTGAGCAGTTCGACGAGGTGGGCACCGTGCTCCAGGTGAGCGACGGCGTGGCCCGCATCTACGGCCTGCGCAACGCCGAAGCCAACGAACTGCTGGAGTTCGAGAACGGCACGATGGCCATCGTGATGAACCTGGAGGAAGACAACGTCGGTTGTGTGCTCCTGGGCACCACCTCGGGCATCAAGGAAGGCATGGTGGTCAAGCGTACGCGCCGTATCGCCAGCATCCGTGTCAACGACAATATGCTCGGCCGCGTCATCAACCCGCTGGGCCAGGCCATCGACGGCAAGGGCGACATCGACCTGAAGGACTCGTTCGAGATGCCGCTCGACCGCAAGGCCCCTGGCGTCATCTACCGCCAGCCCGTGAAGGAGCCGCTGCAGACCGGCCTGAAGGCTGTCGACTCGATGATTCCCATTGGTCGCGGACAGCGTGAGTTGATCATTGGCGACCGCCAGACGGGTAAGACCGCCATTGCTGTCGACACCATCATCAACCAGAAGAGTTTCTACGAGGCAGGCAAGCCTGTCTACTGTATCTATGTGGCCATCGGCCAGAAAGCCTCCACCGTGGCTGCCCTTGTGCAGACGCTGAAGGAGCACGGCGCCATGCCCTACACCATCGTGGTGGCTGCCACCGCTGCCGACCCCGCTGCCATGCAGTACTACGCACCCTTTGCCGGTGCCGCCATCGGCGAGTACTTCCGCGACCGTGGTCTGCCCGCACTGGTGGTCTACGACGACCTGTCGAAGCAGGCCGTGGCCTACCGCGAGGTGTCGCTCATCCTGCGTCGTCCCTCAGGTCGTGAGGCCTATCCCGGCGATGTGTTCTACCTGCACTCCCGTCTCCTCGAGCGTGCTGCCAAGATGAACGAGCAGCAGGAGGTGGCCGAGCAGATGAACGACCTGCCCGAGTGCATGAAGGGCCACGTGAAGGGTGGCGGTTCGTTGACCGCTCTGCCCATCATCGAGACCCAGGCAGGCGACGTGTCGGCCTACATCCCCACGAACGTGATCTCCATCACTGACGGTCAGATCTTCCTCGAGTCGGACCTCTTCAACCAGGGCTTCCGTCCCGCCATCAATGTCGGTATCTCTGTGAGCCGTGTGGGTGGTTCGGCACAGATCAAGTCCATGAAGAAGGTGGCCGGTACGCTGAAGATCGACCAGGCCCAGTATCGCGAACTGGAGGCCTTCTCCAAGTTCTCCAGCGATATGGATGCCGTCACCGCCATGACTCTCGACCGCGGACGTAAGAACAACCAGTTGCTCATCCAGCCGCAGTATAGTCCCATGCCCGTAGGCGAGCAGGTGGCCATCCTCTATTGCGGCGTTCACGGACTGATGCGCGATGTGCCCATCGACAAGGTGCGCCAGTGCCAGGACCAGTTCCTCGACAAACTGCGCTCCACCAAGCCCGAGGTCATCGCCACACTGGGTAGCGGCAAGATCGATGACGAGACAACACAGGCAATCGAAGCCGTCATGGCCGACATCGCCGCCACGTTTAAAGCCTGATAGCCTATGCCGTCACTGAAAGAAATTAAAGGACGTATTGCTTCGGTCAACTCGACCCGCAAGATCACCAGCGCGATGAAGATGGTCGCTTCGTCGAAGTTGCATCATGCGCAGGTGGCCATTCAGAACATGCTGCCCTACGAGACCATGCTGGAGCATATCCTCAAGTCGTTCTTGGCGGCCGAGGCCGAGGCTCAGACTGTCTACGACCAGGAGCGGCCCGTCAAGCGCGTCGCACTGGTGGTCTACTCCAGCAACTCTTCGCTCTGCGGCGGATTCAATGCCAACGTCATCCGCATGATGACCAACGCCGTCCGTGCACTCAGCGAAGAACTCGGAGCAGAGAATGTGGAGGTCTATCCCATCGGCCGCAAAGTGACAGAAAAGGCCAGGAAACTGGGCTACAACGTGAAGGGCGACCGCAGCGCGATGGTCGACAAGCCCAATGTGCACGACTGCATCGAACTGGCTGCCGAACTGGGACAGCGCTTCGCCGACGGCGAACTGGATCGTGTCGACCTCATCTACCATCACTTCAAGAGTGCTGGTTCGCAGGTGCTCACCCAGAAGACCTTCCTGCCCATCGACATCGAAGAGGAACTGGAGCGCGACCATGAGCGCGACCTTACCACGAACGTGGTCACCAAGAAGGCTCAGGACTACCTCAAGAAGCGTGGCCATCGCAACAAGCAGGCAGACGAGAACGAGGTGAAGCCGCTGAACGACAACTTCATCGTAGAGCCCGACATGGACACCGTGCTCACGCAGTTGATGCCTAAGTTGGCCCATCTGATGCTCTACACGGCCCTGCTCGACAGCGTCGCCTCTGAGCATGCCGCCCGCATGGTGGCCATGCAGACCGCCACCGACAATGCCGACGAGTTGCTGCGCCAGTTGAACCTGCAGTACAACAAGAGTCGTCAGCAGGCCATCACCAACGAACTGCTCGACATCGTTGGCGGCTCGGTCAACAACTAAGGGCTTCGTCAACAGTAATCCTATAAGCAAGGGAATGGTTGCGCTCCTGTAACCATTCCCTCGTTGTTGGGTATGGGTTGTTTTGCTATTGGTTTGGAGGCTCCAAACGGTGCGTTTGGAGGCTTCAAACGGTTGGTTTGGAGGCTTCAAACCAATTCTTTTCTTATTCAGTTTTTTGCAGCGGACTGCAGGACTTAAGGACTTTTTTCTTGCTTACTTGCTTGGGGGGTCAGAGAGCCTCGCCCTTCATATTGGAGTTCCCCTAAAGGGGAACGGAAATATGAAGGGGGGAGGAGGCTCAGAAGGGGGCCGGGCGGTAGTAGGTACGCCTGTCGCGTTCGGTTCTTTCGATGACCTTCTCGTCCAGTGCCCTCCCGTCCACCATCACCAGGTCGGGCCGGTAGCGTGTGATGGCCTCGGCCAGCAGAAGGCGCCGCCGCTGCCAGGGCATCGCACGGACGTTGGACTAGGATTCATCATACTGATGAGAGACTGTTTTGAAGAAATCTTTGGCGAATCTGTTACTTTTCTTAGACTTTCTTTTTTGGTTTCGTGATTTTTTTATTAATTTTGCATTTGAATCTAAAACAGACGAACAAATAGTAACCTAAGACAAACAAAATAGTATGACTACATTAATTCTAAATTCGGGTGACACGATTGTGATGGGGGACTCCATCGCAGTAAAAGTCGTGGCTTCTCAGTCGGTAGTAAGTGGCGGTACCGATACAACCTGCAATGATGTGTGGATTGTGGCTGTCATCTGTGCAGCATTAGTCCTTATAACCCTCATCGCCGCCATCACGGTGCTGCGGTGGAAGGCAGCCGTAATCACTGCCGAGAAGAGCGAGCGTGATGACAGGGATCGGCAGGAGAAGGAAAACTGCGAAAGGAAAATCGAGGCTGAGAAGTTGAAGAGACAGTGGGAGTTGGAAGATAAAGGCTATATCAAAAAATAGTTTGCAGAGAATCAGTGTAACAGATACTTGATTTTATCAAGGGCTACGCGAATTATGGATTATTACGATATATTTATAAGTTATAAGCGTAAAAGTCTTCCGACAGCGAACAACCTTTATTACAGGCTGACGACACGAGGTTACTCCACATTTTTCGATTTGGAACACATCATGTCTTTAGAGGAGGGTGTTGGTGTGAAGCGGAAGACTGCAGAGTAACAGCAAGAAGGTCTGGCTTACCTGATTTTACCAGTTATGGCGGCTTAGGCTTAAGGCTGGTTATCCGTGATGGTATTGATTAGTGGTAATTGAAATAAGATGGAACAAACGAAATACGATGTGTTTATCAGTTATTCGCGTAAAGACTACGTGGATGGGCACAAGAATGTGATCCCTGGCAATGAGGTGTCGAAAATAAAGGAGGCACTGACGAAGGCGGGAATAACATATTGGTTTGACGAGGAGGGCGTGTACTCCGGCGACGATTTCGCGAAAGTTATCGTGAAAAGCATTAAAGCATCCAAGATATTTGTATTCCTTTCAACGGAGAATTCTAATCTGTCAGAGTGGACGGCCAACGAGATATCAACTGCACACATGCTGAAGAAGAAGATTATTCCCGTGCGTATTGACGATTCTGTTTACCACGATGATGTTATTCTGTACATATCAAGATTGAGCCATATTGATTACAACGACAATCCGGAAAAGGGTAGGCAAGATCTTATTCAATCCATCAACTCATATTTGGCAGAAGAAAAACTGGCTGAGGCCCAAAAGATAGCAGAAGAGAAACAGAGACAGGAAGAACTGGAAAGGCAGCGTCGACAACAGGAAGAAGAGAGAAAACGACAGGAAAAGATAGCCGAGATAGAGACAGATATATCGGCACTTGAGTCGCAAAGGACAGAACGCAAGAAGGCTGTTCTACAGAAAGAACAGGAATTGAAACTGGCTCAAGTAGACCTTGAGGAATGTGAAGTAAAGATACAGAAACTGCAACAGAAACTTGCTGAACTGAGGGAGCCACAAGTGGCCAAAGAAAAGGCGAAGCAAGAGGAGGCCAAGAGAATTGCTGAGGGAAAGCGAAAGGCCGAGGAGAGGAGAATAGCAGAAGAGGAGTGCAAGCGTCGTGAAGAAGAGGAACAAGCAAAGGAGAAAATTTTTACAGTTGGCGGTGTGTCTTTCAAGATGATTCGCGTGGAGGGTGGCTCTTTCCTGATGGGTTCACCTGACAATGACTCAGAAGCATATGGTGACGAGAAACCGCAGCACCGTTTGACACTGAGCGATTATTATTACATTGGTGAGATGCAAGTGACGCAGTCTCTATGGAAGGCCGTGATGGGTAACAATCCAAGCAAATGGAAGGGCGACAATCTGCCTGTAGAGCAAGTGTCTTGGAATGACTGTCAGGAATTCATCAAGCAGTTAAATAAAAAGACAGGCAAGACATTCCACCTGCCTACAGAGGCAGAATGGGAGTATGCAGCGCGTGGCGGCAACAAGAGTAAGGGATATAAATATGCCGGCAGCAATGATATCAAAGATGTCGCATGGTATGGTGATAATAGTGGTAGCAATACTCACCCAGTGAAAGGGAAGAAGGCCAATGAACTTGGCCTGTATGACATGAGCGGCACCGTGTGGGAGTGGTGTCAGGATTGGTACGGTAGTTATAATAGTTCCGCTCAGACAAATCCTACGGGGCCTTCATCTGGCTCTTTCCGTGTGCTTCGCGGCGGCGGTTGGAGCAGTGGTGCCCGGGGCTGCCGTGTGGCTTGCCGCAACTACTACGGCCCTGACTACCGCGGCAGCGACATCGGGTTCCGTCTTGCCTTAGTTCACCAATAGGTCTCCGGCACATCGTTTTGAGTCAAACAGCAAGCAAGTAAGCCTTTCCTGTTGAGTGCCGACAGCGGGTGAGGGACGAACCCGCAAGGAGGCACGGAGAAAGGAAAGGCGATAAAAAAGAAAAATGCGCCTACAGGCCGCATCGAGTGGTAGCGGCTGCGGCCGGGCACGATGTCCTCCGGCTCCGAGCCCTTCGGCTGCAGCGGCTTCAGTGCCTCGGCCAGGTCCGACGAGTCGGTGTAGAAGGGGATGGCCGACGGGTTGTACACCAGGTCGGCGTCGCTGCTCATGTAGCACGTGCGCTCCAGCCGCGGTTCCAGTTTGTCGATGGTCACGCCCAGTTGGGCGTTGTAGGCCAGTCGGGCCTTCTCATAGAGGTTCAGATGGAAGCGGCCCACGGCCTCGTCGCCCTCGGGCAGGTCGTGGCCGCCACCCAGCAAGGCCCCTCGGCACACTATCTTCACGCTCAGTCCGCTGGCGCCGACAAAGGCCATCAGCGTCTGCGGCATCAGTGCCGCCCCGCGCCTCACGGCCACCGCCTCCTCGTAACTCGACAGGTTGTTCACATCAACTACATATTATAATAAAAAAGAAGTGAAGCCTACATCTTTCTATCTTTACGTCTGACATTCAAATGATTAAGCAATGTATGCTTGCTCAAATATAGAGATTAATCCTACATCATCAGCCAGTTTTCAGATTCATATCACCGCTATTTTAGAGTTCTTCCAATAATAGTTTCCACTTATTCCAACAAAGGGAACTGATTGTTTCTCCAGTAGAAACACTTTGTTTCTGTAAGCGTATCCGCTTTTACATATTGCATACAATCTAAAGAGTGATTACCTTTGTGCATTCACTTTATAAACAGATTGTGCAAATAATGGAATTACTGACAGCCGATGCCCGTTACGAAAAGACCTGGCATCAATTTCTTT
>JAFUUL010000068.1 GCA_017483805.1 Prevotella sp. | reverse complement strand
GAGGTGGGCAAGCACATCACCGTCAACTACATGATGGCCAAGGAGAGCGTGCAGCAGCGCCTGAACGGCACGGCCCGCGACGGCCTCTCGTTCACCGAGTTCACCTACCAACTCCTGCAGGGCTACGACTTCCTCTATCTCTACCAGCACTATGGCGTGAAACTCCAGTTGGGCGGCAACGACCAGTGGGGCAACATGACCACCGGCACCGAACTCATCCGCCGCACGCTGGGCAACGAGGTAGAGACCTTCGCCCTCACCTGTCCCCTCATCACCAAGAGCGACGGCAAGAAGTTCGGCAAGACCGAGAGCGGCAACATCTGGCTCGACCCCAAGCGCACCACGCCCTACCGCTTCTACCAGTTCTGGCTCAACGTGAGCGACGACGATGCCGAGCGCTACATCAAGATCTTCACCTCGCTGGACAAGGAGACCATCGACGCCCTCATCGAGGAGCACCGTCAGGATCCTGGTCGTCGCGTGCTGCAAAAGCGTCTGGCTCAGGAAGTTACGGTGATGGTTCACTCACAGGAAGCACTCGACATGGCCATCGAAGCCTCCAACATCCTCTTCGGCAAGGCCACGAAGGAAGCCCTCGAGAAACTGGACGAGCAGACCTTCCTCGACGTGTTCGACGGCGTGGAGAAGTTCACCATCGGCCGCGACCAACTCGGTCAGCCCGCCATCGAACTCTTCACCACCGTGGCTCCCGTCTTCCCCTCCAAGGGCGAGATGCGCAAGATGGTGCAGGGCGGCGGCGTCAGCCTGAACAAGGAGAAACTCTCCGACCAGAACCGCCCCGTCACCGCCGAAGACCTCATCGACGGCAAGTATCTGTTGGCCCAGAAGGGCAAGAAGAACTACTATTTGATAACCGTCAAATAAAGAAAGCATAGGAAAAATTTGGCAGTTCGCCAAATTTTTCCTACCTTTGCAGCCGAATTTCACGGAATTCGCCAAACGATTGGACGATGGTGTAATGGTAACACTACAGGTTTTGGTTCTGTCATTCCCGGTTCGAATCCGAGTCGTCCAACTCCAATCCCCACACTTTTGATGCGCAGAGAAATTCCGCAGCCAGAATGCTGAAAAGTCGTTCCAGGCGGTGGAATAAGTGCTTCCAGGCCCTGGAATGATTTGTTCCAGGCGGTGGAACACTTTGTTCCAAGCCTTGGAACATTTTGTTCCAGGGCCTGGAAGGTTTTGTTCCAAGCCTTGGAAGAAAATAGCGACGAGTTTGCCAAAAAGCAATTTTCTGGTTTTTGGGATGAAAAAGGGCAGTTTATTTGTTAAAATTACGTTAAATCTATCACATCTATCACCCTATCTGTCACCCCTCAAACCCCGATAAACAAAGGAAAGTGATAGATGTGACAGATATTTTTTGAAAATTTCTTAGTAGCGTTTTCTCAATCGCAACGCCTAAGAGTTCATCGGCAAGAATAGTTGTTCTTAAAGTCGGCCAAAGTGTCCGAAAAACACTTTTTTGCGGTTAAAACTAAAAAAACTCGAAATTTTGATACGAGTTATTAAAATTTTGATTATCTTTGTGCCCGAATAGCCCATAGTGGCTTCTGCCGTGAGGTAAAAACCTAAAGAATGTTGAACTAACTCTATAATATTTACTAACTTTAATTTATATGCTTATGAAATTTTCAAAACTACTCGTTTTGAGTGCCCTGAGTCTCTTCGGACTTAGTGCACAGGCAACTATTGTGGATGGCGTCCGCCAGATGCCGGTGCCTGGAACATCGGCTACCTATGAATTAGGTGATACCGTCTACCTCTACAACCCCGGTGCAGGCAAGTTCTTCACCGCACACACAGGTTCTACCGGTGCTCCCTACTATGGCACTCGTGCCAGTGTGGATGCCGAAGGTCAGCAGGTAGTTTTCGTCGTCACTGATGCTGCTTTGGAGAAAGGCGAGGATGTTGTGGAATTGAAGAACTACGTCCCCAAATTCTCTACCTTCCTCAGTGCATTTGCAGGAGGCGTATCCGACTTCTGGTGCGACAATGACACTCGCGATGACCGCTTCTGGAAGGTGACGGCCAATGGCGGATACTATCGCATCTCCAATGTTGTTGCCGAGACTGACAAGTTCGCAGGCTGGAATTATGCTGCTAACGACATACTTCTCTACCTGCTCGACGCTAACAGTTCGACGGCCTACATAGACTGGATTCTGGTGAAGAAAGACGACTATGCAGACTTCAAAGAGAAAGTGAAGGAGGTTGCCGATTTGCTGCCTACCTATTGTGCTGCCCGTCAGTTGAAAGGTGCTATCGATGAGGCCAAGGCTGCCGGCGCAGATGTCAGTGCCCAGGAGGCTCTCTATCTGAATGAGGATGCCACCGAGGCAGAACTGAAGGCTGCTATTTCCGTTGTGGAAGCAGCCAAGCAGGAGGCAATCAAGAACGCTGCTATACAGAATGCATCTATAGAGAACCCCGCTGATTTCACCTCGTTCATCACAAACCCGACATTCGATGGCAATAGTTACACAGGATGGGTGGGATCTGGTTTCGGTGGCAATGGCGCCAAGGACAATGCAGAGCGCTATCAAATGAATTACGATACCTATCAGATAGTGAAGAGCCTGGTGAAAGGCGTATATATTGTAGGTGTGAATGCTTTCTATCGTGCAGGTAATGCACAGCCCGCCTACGACAACTATAAGGCAGGCAATGAGGCTTCTCGCTATGCCAAGTTGTATGCTGCAGTTGGTAAGGATACCGTAGAGACTGCCATCGTGTCGCCCTTCACCGCCGGTATTCAGGAGGCACAGGGTGTGGGCTCAGAGTCTACAGCCACTGACTCGGAAACGAGCCAGTCGTACATTATTCCTAATAATATGGTTGCTGCCGAGTACTGGATGCACACTCTTGGCTTCTATAAGAATCAACTTGTCATTGGCATCGATACGGATTCGCTGATCATTGGCTCTTATAAGAAGACAACCATCACTGGTGACTGGGCTATCTTTGATGACTTCTCACTTAAGTATATCGGCTCTAAGCCCGAAGCCTATCAGTACTGGGTAAAGCAGACCCAAGAGTCTTCTCCTGCAATAAGTGTTGATGGCATGGTTTGCACACAGAGTTATCTGGATGCATACAATGCAAAGAAGGCTGCAAACAGCACTGCATCCACTTGGGAGGAAGCAATGGCTGAAATCAAAGGCTTGCAGAGTGCAATTGCTGACCTGGAGCAGAACATCGACCTCTGGAAGCAGTTGCAGGCTCTTATCGAAGATGCAGAGGCTGTAGTAGCCAACGATGCTCTGGATCCTGACTACACAGGTGAACTGGGTGAATGGATTGAGTATGATACTGACGAACTGATTGCAAAGCATGACCTGACCAATGGGGCTTTGACCGCCCTCATCGCTGAGAAGCAGGCAGAGATTGACGAGGCCAAGAAGCATCCCATCAGCGAGACTGATGCTACCAATCTGCTGACCAACCCCGACTTCGAACAGGGTACCAAGGGATGGACTGGATTTAAGACCGTGGCTTCTCAGAAGTGGAACGATAGCCATGCTATCAATATGCCTACCACTGGTGGTACATCAACAAATACCTGTGCCGAGGCATTCTCGTCACCAGATTTCGACCTGTATCAAGTTGTGGAGAATGCACCTGTCGGCGTATACGAGATTTCCGTACAGGGCTTCTATCGCTATGGCCGTGGTGCCAATGCGTGGAAATGGTTCCAGGAGCAAGAGGTTAGTTATGTTAAGCCTAAGGGGGCACCTGTATATGTCTACCTGAATGCTGCACAGACTCCTTTCCAGAATGTTTATGATGAACCGCAGGCAGACGGATTCTATACATCTACTGACTATCAGGTGGGAACAGAAACCGACGGAACGGTATATCCTAACGGTATGGCTTCGGCAGCAGAGGCTTTCTCTGCCGGTATGTATACCCAGAAGGCATACGGTTTGGTGGCCAAGGAGGGTGACGCTATGCGCATCGGTGTGAAGGGTAACTCTACCCAGACCGATGACCACGACAGTTGGGTGATCTTCGATAACTTCAAACTGACCTGGAAGGGCTATCAGGCATCTGTCATCAAGCCCGTGCTGGAAGAGCAGATTGTTAAGTCGAAGGAGACCACTTCGAAGCCTATGGACAAGGATCTCTTTGCTGAGTTGAATGCTGCTATTGCTGCTGCTGAGGCATCTCTGGCTGAGGCTAACGGTAAGGTGATGTTTGCTTGCCTGAGCGACCTCTATGATGTTGATGTAAAGGTGACTGCTTCGGCTGCTGTGTTCGCTAAGTTGGTTGCTGCCAACGAGAATCTGGCCAAGGAGATTGAGGTTGCCACCCTGGCAGGCCGCACTTCTGCTCTGGCTGAAGCAACTGCCCTGAATGAGCAACTGACCGCAGGTATCGAAGGCCACACGATTGCTGAGGCTGACGTGGAGGCAAAGATCAACGAGATCAATGGCCTGATCAGCAGACTGCGTATGCCTAACCAGGATAAGATCGACGCCGCCAGCGACGAGAATCCTGTTGACATGACCAGCCTTATCCAGAACCCGACATTTGACGAAAGCGCTAATGGCTGGTCTGGCACGACTGCAGCATGGGGTGGCGACAAGGGTGCCCTGGCAGAACTCTTCAACCAGAACTACAACTTCTATCAGGAGTTTGCTGGTATGCCTGCTGGTACCTATCAGGTGAGCGTTCAGGCCTTCTATCGCTCTGGCGCTGCTGTGAACGACTACAACACGCTGGATTCGCTGAACACCACACACGCATTCCTCTATGGTGCTGCCATCCAGGGTACTGACACTCTGATGAACGCCAAGCCTCTGCAGCGTCTGGGCACTATCGTCAACTTCGAAGGTTACGAGTTCAAGAGCATCTCTGACGAAGAAGTCACTGACTATGCAGTTGTAGTAACTGATACGATTGACAAGGGTACCGACGCCGAGTCTTATCTGCGCACCTTCGTGCCCAACATGATGAATACTGCTAATGATGCCTTCCTGAACGGCTGGTTCAGCGACAACGTGGTGACCATCAAGTTGGCTGAGGGTGAGACCCTGCGCATCGGCCTGTTGAAGACCACGCTCCTGGCAAACGACTGGACCATCTTCGACAACTGGAAGTTGACCTACTTCGGCAAGAACAGCGCGAAGGAGGCTACTGGCGACAACGTGACGGCTATCCGCACGCTGGACGGCGAGGGCGAGACGGTGAAGGTTGAGTTCTTCACACTCGACGGTCGCAAGGCCGGTGCTGCCCAGAAGGGTCTGATCATCGTGAAGCAGACACTCGACAACGGTAGTGTCATCGTGAAGAAAATCCGCAAGTAAGGAATCTCTTAAAGGCAAATAATGATTTTTATCATAAAAACACTCCTATAGAAGGGATCGGAGACGGCCAGAAGGCCGCTCTCCGACCCTTTCTTGATTTACACCGCAGCCCCACCAACTAACAACGAAGGGCTGCCACCGGAAGCGAAACCACACTTACACCATAATATATATAGAAGAAATAATCTTAAATAACAATAACTAAAAAAACTATGAAATGTAAAACGATCTTGAAGCAAGGACGAAGACTGGCATGGGCCTTCTGTGGACTGCTGATAGGAGCCAGTGCATTGCAGTCTTGTGAAGACGAGGATGTGATTCTCACTGGTCAGCCTGACTGGCTGGGCAACTCTATCTATGAGCGTCTGCAGGACGAAGGCAACTATACCACCATGCTTCGCCTGATTGACGATCAGGGACAGAAGGAGGTGCTCAGCCGCACCGGTTCTAAGACCCTGTTCGTGGCCGATGATGCCGCATTCACGGAGTGGTTTAAGCACAACGACTGGGGTGTCACGAAGTATGAGGACCTGAGTGCTGCGCAGAAGAAACTGCTGCTGAACAACGCTATGGTCAACAATGCCTACCTCATCGAGTTGCTGTCTAACCTGCCCGTCTCCGGCAGTCGCCCGCTGACCGGCATGTGTATGCGTCGTGCCACGGCCACCTCGCCCGATGACTCCATCACGGTGTTGCAGGCCGACCAGATGCCCGGCACCTTCTCATGGGACTATGTGCGTGAGCGCGAGGGTGGCATCCACATCCTGCGAGACAACACGGCGGCACCCATGATTCACTTCCTGCCCGCTTTTATGCGCACCAACAAGATCACCGACAGCGACCTGGAGATCCTGACCAATGGCGTCTCGAAGTCGATTGACGACTCTTGGGTGAACGGTATGAAGGTAGAGGAGAGCGACATCACCTGTAAGAACGGCTACGTGCAGAAGGTGGGTGGCGTGATTGAGTCGGCTCCCAATATGGCCACGCTCATCCGCAACCACGAGAATATGTCGATGTGGTCGCATCTGCTCGACCGCTTCTCGGCTCCCTACTGGATTGGTTCCAATCCTGACCTGGGCATCGACTCGCTGTTTGAGTTGCGCTATTTTGCCAACATCACACCGCGCGGTAAGAATGAATACACGCCTGGTGACCAGAATGTGGAGCCACAGCCTGTGTCTGCCACGCTGAAGTTTGATCCGGGCTGGAACTGCTACTACAACTATGGTTCGTCATCCATCAACGGCATTGGTTCCGATGCTGCCGTGATGATTGTGCCCACTAACGAGGCCCTGACCAACTGGTGGAATAATGATGGCTATGCGCTGCAGCAGAAATATAAGGAGTGGGACTCCATCCCCGACCTGACGCTGTCGAAACTGCTCAACGTGAATATGCTCACCTCGTTTGTTGAGTCGGTGCCCTCTAAGTTCGGCTCCGTGCTCGATGATGCCAAGATGGAACTGGGCATCAAGCCTGAGCACATCGTCTCCTGCTTCATGGGTTGCAATGGCGTGGTCTATCTGACCAACCGTGTGTTTGCTCCCCGTGAGTACAGCAGTGTGTCGTTCCCCGCCCTGATTCATCAGGACATCATGAGCATCATCTATTGGGCCATCGAGGACGAGACGCTCTCCTTCGGTCCCTATCTGAACTCTATGGACTCCTACTACAGCCTGTTCCTGCCGACCGATGGGGCATTCCTGAACTACATCGATCCCGTAGCCTTTGGTGAGGCACGCCAGATCTTGTGGCAGTTCTATTTTGACCCGACGGCCAGCAAGACGCAGCGTGTCAAGGCCCGCCGCTATTATGTGATCAAGGACGAGGAGACTGGCGAGTACGTGATGGACTCCTACATTGGCGAGGCTGCCAACGATCAGGTGCGCAACCGTCTGGAGGATATGCTCAACCAACTCATCGTGGTGGGCAATGTGGAAGATGGCCATCAGTATTATAAGAGCAAGGGTGGCTCGATGGTGCGTGTGACCAATGCCGGTCAGGAGAACGTGATGACGGCAGCCGGCGGTCTGCAGTTGGAGAACGGCCAGCCCCTGACCGTCAGCACCATCTACGACCAGAGTACCACTGGTAATGGTAAGTCCTATCTGTTGGAGGGCGGCATTCTGGAGGGCGCATCGAAGTCGGTCTATGAGACGCTGAAGGCGCACAATGAGATGAAGCCCTTCCTCGACTTGCTGGACGGCAACGACGAAGACTCGACGAAATACAACCTGCTGATCAATACCTCGGGCACCTACCACTGCACGAACTACCAGCAGAACAAAAATATCCGCCTGTTTGAGAAGTACAACTATACGGTCTATGTGCCCGACAGTGCCTCTATCCAAGAGTTGATAGACCAGAAGTATCTGCCCACTTGGGACGACTATGATGCACAGACCGAGGAGATCTGGGGCTCTGAGGAAAAGGCCCGTGAGGCCCGCGCCCTCATCCGCACCCGCATCTTCAACTTCCTGCGCTACCACATTCAGGACAATGCCATCTACATCGGCGCCACGCCTCCTGATGAGCAGCCTGTGCGCTACGAGACCTCTAAACTGAATCCTGCCACGCAGAAGTTCTTCTCGCTGATGGTCGATGTCGACGACAACAGCCTGACCGTGGGCTATGGTGCCGACGAGGCCCAGCAGAAGGCCCAGAAGCGCCATGTGAAGACCGATACCGGCCTCTACAACCTGATGTGCCGCGAGTTCTGGCTCAGCGGTAGTGGCACAGGTCGCAAGATCAACTCGGCTTCCGATGCAGTGGTTCACCTCATCGACGGCCCGCTGTACTACGATGACAGCCTGAAGGCCAAGACCTGGGAAGAGGAACTGCGGGAGTTGCAGTAATTTATAATTAAGAATTTATAATTAAGAATTTAGATTAAATCTATGATACACCAGAAACACATATCGTCCATCGTCATCCGCCTGGCCGTGCTGCTTGTTGTGGCAGTGATGGACATCGGTATGGCAAAAGCACAGAGCATCACCTCGGTACACGGTACCGTGAGCGATGATATGGGGCCGCTGATGGGTGCCACGGTGTGCGAAATCGACGCCACCGGACGTATCATCGAGTCGGCTGTCACCGACCTGAATGGTAACTTCACCATGAAGGTCCGCAACCCGAAAAACAAGATCCGCTTCAGTTATGTGGGCATGAAGACCCAGATGCTGCCCATCAACAAGACGACGTTCAACATCATGATGTCGTCGGCCACCACCCTGAAGGAGGTGACCGTGAAGGCCAAGAAGCGTATGCAGGGCAACAACCTGCCTATCCCCGAACGAGAAATCTCGTATGCCACACAGACCATTTCGATGAAGGAGTTCGAGGGACTCGGACTGACCTCCGTCGACGAAGCCCTGCAGGGCCGTATTGCCGGTCTCGACATCATCGGCAGTTCCGGTAACCTGGGTTCAGGCTCCACCATGCGTCTGCGCGGTACGTCGAGTATCTCGTCGCTGACCAACCAGAACCCGCTGATCGTGATCGACGGCAACGTGTGGGTCGACGAGGCCGGCGAACTGTCGTCCTTCGACCTGGGCTCTTCCAGCGACGAGCAGTTTGCCCAGTTGCTGAAGATCAACCCTGAGGACATCGCCTCCATCACCGTGCTGAAGGATGCTGCCGCTACGGCCATCTACGGTTCGCAGGGTGGTAGTGGTGTGATCGAGTTGACCACCAAGCGTGGTTCGCGCGGCAAACCCAAGGTGACCTATTCGCTGAAACTCACCGGCACCTACCAGCCCAAGGGCTACGACCTGCTGAACGGTGACGACTACACCATGCTGCTGAAGGAGAGTTACTTCAACCCTGAGCAGAACGACAATGTGACGGCCAACATCGACCTGCTGAACTACCGCGACCCGCTGAACTACACCGAGGCCGAGCAGTACAACAACAACACCGACTGGGTGGATGCCGTCACACAGTGGGGTCTGCGTCAGAACCACTACCTGACCATCTCGGGTGGTGGTGAGAAGGCCACCTTCCGTATCTCCGGCGGCTTCGACCACGAGACGGGTACCATCATCAAGCAGAAACTGCAGCGTTTCTCCACGCGCGTGAACCTTGATTATAATGTGAGCCAGCGCATCCGTGTGCAGACCAACTTCGCCCTGACCTACACGAAGAACAATCAGAACTACGACAACCTGTTGTCGATAGCCCTGAAGAAGATGCCTAACATGAGCATCTACGAGCAGGACCGCTACACGGGTGAGGACACCGACAAGTACTACACCATGCTGCAGAACGAGGCTCTGGGCAACTATACCTGGAACATCACGGACCAGAAGTATGAGTATCAGGACTTCTTCAAAAACGACCAGAAGGCTTACGTCAACCCCGTGGCCTCGGCCAACCTGGCCAAGAACCAGACCCGCTCTTACGACATGAACCCCGAACTGGTGATCAACTACCAACTCCTCGGTCTCGACGAGGACCACTGGCAACTCAACTGGCGCGGTTCGGTCTACATGAACATCTCTAATAAGTACATCGACCGCTACTATCCCTCGGAGTTGGTGACCACAGCCTGGTCGAGCAACAACCACAACACCTCCTATGCTGCCAGTTCGAAGAGCGTGTCGTTCAACACCAAGCATACGCTGACGTTGATACCGCACTTCACCAACAAAGACCACTCGGTGCTGGCCATGGGTCGTTTTGAGTTGAACTCCGGCTCTTCCACTGGTCAGCAGACCTCTGGCTACGGCCTGGCTTCAGGCGGTGTCATCCAGAGCCCCGATGCCGGTGGTATGATTACCAACCCCGGCTCGAGTTTCGGCGAATGGCGCTCCATGTACTTCACCTTCTCCGGCCACTATGCCTACAAGAGCCGCTATATGGTCGACGTCTCCGTGCGTGCCGACGGCACCTCGAAGTTCGGCCCGGGTCGCCGCTGGGGCTACTTCCCCTCAGTGTCGCTCCGTTGGAACATGATCGACGAGCCCTGGATGCAGAAACTGAAGCCCACGCTCTCGATGCTCTCCATCCGTCCCAGTTGGGGCCGTGTGGGTCATGCGCCTAACCGCGACTACCTCTACACGAGTATCTATCGTCAGGGCAGCACCTATATCGACATGACCTCGTTCGTGCCTGACAACATCCGCCTGACCGACCTGAAGTGGGAGACCATCTCGCAGTACAACCTGGGTATGGACTTCGGCTTCCTGGACGATCGCCTGACCTTCGTGCTCGAACTCTATCAGTCTACCACCAAGGACATGCTGATGGGCGGCTACCGCATCCCGTCGAGTGCCGGCTTCACCTATCTGGCCACGAAGAACGATGGTAAGATGCGCAACACCGGTTGGGAGTTCCACATCAACACCAACAACCTGGTCAAGAAGGGCAAGTTCACCATGGACCTCAATGCCAACTTCGGTAACAACCGCAACGAGATTCTGGAGATGGACGAGAACATCCTGAAAGGCCTGAACTCTACCTTCAACTACGAGAACCGCCAGGTGCTGCAGCGTGTGCAACTGCACAATCCCTTCGGCGCCATCTACGGCTTCCGCTACAAGGGTGTCTATAGCGTGAACTACGACACGTTTGCCCTCATGAGCAATGAGGAGCAGGCTGCCCTGCTCAACGGCACGATGCCTCAGGAGTTCTACGACAAGCATGGCATTGCCCGCCAGCCGCTGACGGCTCCCGTTGCCCTGAACGAGAAGGGCGAGGTGGTCTACGACAGCAAGGGCTTGCCCGTCCGCATGGTGTTCGGTCATAGCAACGAGCCGGGCGTCGGTCTGAGCACTCCCTACAAGTTCTCCGGCGGTGATGCCATCTACGAGGACATCAACCACGACGGCAACATCGACAAGTATGATATCGTCTACCTGGGCTCGTCGCTGCCTAAGTTGACTGGTGGTTTCGGCTTTACCTTCAGGTATGGCGGCTGGCGTCTGAACACCCAGTTCAACTACCGTGTGGGTAACAAGATCCTGAATATGGCCCGTCTGGACCTGGAGGCCATGACCGGCAACAACAACCAGAGCCAGGCCGTGAACTACCGCTGGCGTAAGGAGTATCAGGTGACACAGATTCCGCGTGCCATGTACGGCAACGCCTCTAACTACAACACGCTGGTGAGCGACCGCTTCGTGGAAGACGGCACCTATCTGCGCATGAGTTATGCACAGTTGTCCTACTCCATCAAGAAGAAGTATCTGAAGTTCGTCGGACTGAACCAGATCAACCTCTACGCCAGTATCAACAATCCGTTTGTGCTGACCAAGTACTCTGGTGTAGACCCCGACGTCAGTTACGGCGGCTATGGTGCTGCCACCGACTGGGGCCAGACGCCGCGTTCACGCTCCTACACACTGGGTATCACTGTTGACTTCTAAATCGCTGAAATTATGAACAAGACATATAATAAGATAATCTGTGCAATCTGCGTCATCTGCGGTTTCACGTCCTGCAGTGACTTCCTGGATCTCGAGCCCAGAGACCTGGTGATTCTGGAGCAGTTCTGGAACGAGAAGACCGACGTGGAAAATAGTGTGGCCGGCTGCTACGAGGGCATTCAGTCTTCAGCCGTGGTCACCCGCATGATGGCTTGGGGCGAGTTCCGTTCTGACAATATCACCACCGGTGAGAAGGCAGAGTCGGACGACCTGCACATGTACAAGTTCCTGCAGGCCAACATCGACCCCAGCAATGTCTATACAGACTGGAGCAGTTTCTACACCGTCATCAATCGCTGCAACACGGTGATTCTCTACGCACCCGAAGTGCAGAAGAAAGACCCCTCGTTCAGCGAGAGTGACCTGCGTGCCACCATCGCCGAGGTGTCGGCCCTGCGCGACCTGTGCTACTTCTATCTGATTCGCACCTTCCGCGACGTGCCTTACACCACACAGGCCTATACGGACGATGACCAGAAGATGGACCTGCCCGCACTGCCCTTCAACGACGTGCTCGACTCGCTGATTACCGACCTGGAGAAGGTGAAGGGCGATGCCCAGCGCCGCTATCCCACGGATGGCAACAAGAAGTTGTATCAGACGGGCCGCATCACCCGCGATGCCATCTATGCCATGCTCTGCGAGATGTATCTCTGGAAGAAGGACTACCAGAAGTGCGTGGACTATGCCGAACTGATCATCGAGCAGAAGCGCAAGGAGGCCGAAGAGGAGCAGGGTACCCTGCAGGCTGACATGAACAAGTACTTCGACGGCTACCCCCTCATTCGCGACTGGACGTCACAAACCGGTATCTATGGCAATGCCTTCGAAAATATCTTCGGTGATGGCAACAGTGTGGAATCAGTCTTCGAACTGACCTACATGAAGAACGACAATATGCTGGCCAATGGTGCCGTGGATGCCTACTACGGCAACCTGAACAACACTTGGTACTATCGTGTGAGTCCTTCGCAGTATCTGGCCATCGATATTCCCAACAACCTGTTCAAACTGTTTGCCAACAAATACGATGCCCGCTACTATGAGGCTATGCTCTCATCGAATGTCATTGCCAAGTATGTGGCATCGTCGGTGATGGTAGAGGTGGCTTCGGCAACCAACAATGTTTCCACAGCCTATAGTGTCAGTTACTCTGCCGGCAAGAATCACTCCAACTGGATCATCTATCGCCTGACCGACATCATGCTGATGGAGGCTGAGGCCCTGGTCCAACTGGCTGCCGACAACGACGACCCCAAACTGGAGGAGGCCTTCAAACTGGTGCAGGTGGTGAATCGTCGTTCCATCCTGAAAGATCCCGACAAGATTGCGGCTACCGACCTGCTGAAGTTCCCCACCGAGGATGCCAAGACGGGTATGGAGGAAATGGTGATGGCCGAGCGTCAGCGTGAACTGCTCTTCGAGGGCAAGCGCTGGTTCGACCTGGTGCGCCGCTCCATGCGTGACGGCAACAACGACTATCTGTCGCAGCAGATTCAGAACAAGGGTCTGCAGAACGCCAGCATCGTCAAGGGTACCTTGGAGACAATCTTCGAGTCCATCTATCTGCCCTGCTATCTGGAGGAGTGGAAGGTGAACGGTAACCTGTGGCACAATCCTGCCTATACCTATGAAGAGAAAGACTGAGAAGATTGAGAATTGAAAATAGAAAATTGAAACGGATTATGAAAAGAAAAGCAATCAATATATGGTTCCTGCTGGCTGCGTTGACCTTGGCCCTGCCCATGCTGACGGCCTGCTCCGACGAGCCTGACAGTGAGAACTTCCGCACGTTCGATGACGAGATGATGAGCACCTATCTGCAGAACAGGCCACAATATAGCGAGTTTGCTGAGATTGTGACACGTTCGGGCATGATGAACCTGCTCTCCACCTATGGCTCCTACACCTGTTTCGCCCCCAACAACGATGCAGTGGACCGCTATCTGGCCAACCACGGGCTTCGTTCTATCGACGATTTGACGGACGCCGACTGCGACACCATCGCACGTACTCATCTGCTGGATGTGCTCTATTCTACCTTTGACATTCCCATCGAGAAGGCCGAAGGTACCAGTGTGCTGCCTCAGCCCAACATGAACGACCGCTATCTGGAGGTGTCGCTCGATGAAGATACCGAGGGCCGTCAGGTGATTTGCATCAATGGCGATGCCCACATCTATTTCGAACTGAAGGATGACTCGGTGGTCAACGGTATCGTTCAGCCCATCGACCGTGTGCTGGAGAGTTCAAACCGTATGCTGCCCGATATCATCAAGATGAATCCGGGCGTGAGCATCTTCTACGAGGCTCTGCAGAAGACCGGCCTGCGCGACTCGCTCTTCCGCTACAAGGACGAGAACTACCAGCAGGTGATGGACAACACGGGCAAGCAAGCCTTCTGGAAAGACTATACCACTGGCGACAATATCAGGGAGTCGGCCCGTTCGCCCAAGGAGAAACTGATAGGCTATACGGCTTTCGTCGTGTCTGACTCGATACTGAAAGCCAAGTACAACATCACAACGCTGGAGGAACTCTATCAGGAGGCCTGCCGCATCTATGACCCCATCTTTGGAGGTGAGAGCGAGGACTACCATGCACTGGCTAATGCCACCGACCGTCGCAACCCGCTGAACCGTCTGATCTCCTACCACCTGCTGAACCGCAATGTGCACGGCTATAACCTCCTGACCGTTATCAACGACTACGGCGTTCGTACTAACAGGATCAACCCCATGGAGTGGTATGGCACTCTGCTCCCCTACGCCATGCTGAAGGTGGAGAAACTGCGCATGGCTGCCTATATGTATGGTGGCTCCAACGGCGACATCTTCCTGAACCGCCGTGTGGACGACCGCTACATGATTCCTGGTGTCAAGGTGCTGCCTGACATACCGAATGGCTATAGCGGAAACGCCATGAATGGCTATTACTTCTGCATTGACGGACTGCTGAAGTACGACAAGGAGATGACCGAGGAGGTGATGAACTGCCGTATGCGTATGGATATGTCGACCATCTTCCCTGAGGTGATGACCAACAATATGCGTATGAACTACAAGAGTGATGCTGCACTGACTCAGAACGACCCCGCTTGGGATCACGAGGAGACCTTAGGCACCAACTATTTCTTCCCCGATGGCTATCTGGATGGTGTGACCGTGGGCAACAACGGCTACTTCATCTACCGTCGTCCCCGACTGGGCTTCTACTCCTACTGTGGCGACGAGTTTATCTGTCAGGACAACTTCGATGTGACCTTCCGCATCCCGCCGGTGCCCACCGAAGGCGACTACCAGGTGCGTCTGGGCTATGCTGCCATGTCTATCCGTGGTATTGCACAGGTGTACTTTGGCACTGAGGGCAACTTGCAGCCGCAGGGTATTCCTCTCGACATGCGCCGTGACTTGAGCCATGAGACCATTCTGGGAAGCACCTACTGGAGTGCACATGCCGACTACGACAAGTTGACCGAGGAAGAGAAGAGTGAGGAACTCAAGGAACTGAAGAACAAGGGCTTCTATCGTGGTTGTCAGGGTGGACAGACCAACTGGAACCTGGACAACATCAAGAACCAGAGCGGTACGCTGATGTCGAACATGGCACCCACGCTGCGCATCGTGCTCTGCACCGTCCACATGCGTCCTAACGAGGACTACTACCTGCGTTTCCGCTGCGTGTCGGAAGGTCTGGGTAACAACGAGATCATGCTCGACTATCTGGAGATTGTGCCCAAGAGCGTCTATGGCGTGACCGACGAGGGCGTCATGGAGGATCCGAACTAATGGGAATTGATAATTGACAATTGATAATTGAAAATTGACAATGATGAAACGAAGCAATATATATACTAAGGTAGCAGGGCTTGCACTGGCAGCCCTTGCTATCGTGGGATGCACCGATACGTGGAACGACCACTATGACGCCGATCTGCCCGAAGGTGCGAGCGACGCCTCCCTGTGGAGCACCATCCAGAGCAATGGCAACCTGAACAACTTTGCCCGCGTGATGGAGGAAACCGGCTACGATGCCGCCCTGGCCAGCAGTCAGGTGTTCACGGTTTTCGCCCCCACTGACGACCAGTTCACGAAAGAGCAGGCTGACCAGATCATCGCTCTCTACAAGCAGGATAAGCAGAACAACGTGAAGGACAAGGACAACCGCGCCATCAAGCAGTTCGTGCAGAACCACATCGCCCTGTACAACCACTCGGTGGCCAAGACAGGTGCCGACTCGGTGGTGATGATGAACGGCAAATACCTGGTGCTGACACCTCAGACAATGGGCAACAGTCAGGTGCTGACCAGCAATCTGCTGACGGCCAACGGCATCCTGTTCACACTGGACAAGAAGGTGGACTACTTTACGAACGTCTTTGAGGCTCTGACTGAAGATGAGGATATCGACAGTGTGGGCAACTTCATGACGTCGTTCAACGAGTATGAATTCCTGGCCAGCGAGAGTGTGGCCGGTGGTATTGAGGATGGCCGCACATGGTATCTGGACTCCGTCTCGGTGCTGACCAACGATATGTTCGACTATACCGACTACATCAACTCTGAGGACAGCGTCTTCAGAATGGTGGTTCCCACCAACCGGGTGTATAACGAACTGGTGGCAGAGTACACCAACTACTTCAACTACGACAACGAGGTGCTGAAGCGCGACTCGCTGTGCTGGGTGAAGCCCCGTCTGGCCATTATCACCGGCACGGTGTTCAGCCAGACCCGCAACGCCAAGAAGGTGGGCGAGGAGTATGTGTGGAATACTGACTCGGCCATGTCGGTCAATGCCTCCAACTACAACATGCGCCGCTATGCCTGGGGCCGGAGTGACCTGGCTTACTATCAGTATGCAAAGCCCTTTGCCGAAGGCGGCGTCTTTGCCAATGTGGAAGAGGTGGCTTGCAGCAACGGTAAGGTGCTGAAGAGCGATGACTGGCACTTCGACAAGACGCAGACTTTCTTCCAGGAGAAACTGGTGGAGGGCGAGAGCCGCAACTATCTGGATGGCGTGAATGAGACGACCACCAACGACCCGCAATACCAGGGCGTGGGCACCTGGAGTCCTTTCTACAATCAGGTGTCTGACAACCGCTTTGCCGTCATTGCTCCTAAGGGACAGTCGAACGGCGAGGTGCGCTTCAAGATTCCTGGCCTGCTGTCGAATATCGGCTACGACATCTATGCCGTGTTCGTGCCGGCTGTGGCCAGCGACTCACTGGCTACGGACACCGTACCCTGCAAGTTCACCGCCTCTATCAGTTATCACCATCAGGATGGTGTAGAGTCGGCCTATTGCTATCTGCCCGAGAATGACTCGACGCTGTCGGCCCGTAATCGATACAGTTTCATCACCGATCCGACCAAGGTGGACTCCGTGCTGCTGATCAGCGACTTCAAGACCCCCACCTGTTCATACGGTCTGACCGACTCGCAGGTTATCCTGAAACTGGCTTCCAACCTGCTCAGTGCGGAGCGTCGAAACAATACTTATACGGCTTATATGCGCATTGACTGCATCATCGTGAAACCGCATGAAGATTAATCACGCAATTACAAATCTTGAAATACAAAGTATATGAAACGATATATCTTATTTGGACTTTCATTTCTGTTGGCTTTCCCTCTGACGGCCGTCGCTCAAGACGAACTGGATGATGAGGATGAAGTCGAGGTCGTGGCGCGTAAGGCCGCCCCGAAGCAGAAGACGTATGAGACGCGAACCGTGAAAGGCCGTGTGGTCGATGCCGTCAGTGGACAGCCCATTGCCGGTGCCATCGTACGCGCTGCCGAGATCAGCGGCTACAGTGTGCTGACCGAGGACGACGGAACCTACGAGTTGAAGATTCCCGTGTTCACCTCCTCCCTGTTTATCACTTCGCCCGACTACAACCCCGTGAAGATCGGTATGCAGAATGGTGAGCAGCAGAAGACGGCCAGCCTCTATTCAGCCAAGTTTAATGCTGAGTATCAGGCCCAGACCAACGTGCTGAGCGACTATTCGGCCACCGACTTCCAGTACACCAATGCCCTGAACATCAAGGATGAGATTCAGAAGCAACTGGGAGCCCAGGTCTATACGACGGCCCGCAGCGGTATGCCGGGCATCGGTAGTGTGATGTTCATTCAGGGTCTCAAC
Source organism: Prevotella sp. (assembly GCA_017483805.1). Taxonomy (GTDB): domain Bacteria; phylum Bacteroidota; class Bacteroidia; order Bacteroidales; family Bacteroidaceae; genus Prevotella. The sequence goes on along the minus strand of JAFUUL010000068.1, from coordinate 13,443 downwards.
TCGCTGAACGTCAACGCCCAGCCGCTGATTGTCGTGGACGGCGTGATCATCGAGCAGCAGTATGGACGCACGCTGTTGCACGACGGTTTCTACAACGATATTCTGAACAACATCAATCCTGCCGACATCGCCAAGGTGACGGTGCTCCGCAACGGTACGGCCCTCTATGGTGCCAAGGGTGCCAACGGCGTCATCCTCATCGAGACCAACCGCAGCCACTCGATGGCTACCCGCATCACGGCTACCGCTTCGGCCGGCGTGGTGCTTGAGCCTAAATACTACTCGACACTCGACGGCAACCAGTATCGCGGCTACGTGTCGGAACTGCTCGGCTCCACGGGTACGACCAGCAACGAGTTTAAGTTTCTGAACGAGGATCCCACCTATTATTATTATCCTCAATACCACAACAACACCGACTGGAAGGACTATGTCTATCATACGGCCATGACCCAGAACTACGGTGTCAACGTGGAAGGTGGTGACAATGTGGCCAACTACAACCTGTCGGTCAACTACACGATGGCCCAGAGCACGCTGAAGTACAATGACATGGATCGTCTGAACATCCGCTTCAACACCGACATCTCGCTGCTCAGCAACCTCGACGTGCGCTTCGATGCTTCGTTCTCCAACCAGACGCGCAACATCCGCAACGACGGTGCTCCTGAGAGTTACGACGAGGGTACCACCACGTCGCCCTCGTTCCTGGCTTACGTGAAGAGCCCCTTCATGAGCCCCTACAACTATGCACATCCCGACCGCAACACCTCGTTCATCACCAGTCACCTGGACATCGACGAGGAGACGTACCTCACCGAGGCACTGGCCTACTACAACAACTATAACTGGAAACTCGCCAACCCCGTGGCCCTGAACGAGTATGCCGACGCTCCCAACAAGAACCGCTTCGAGAACTCGATGCTGAACCTGACCGTTGTGCCTAAGTTCAAGTTCAACGACCATCTGGCACTGAGCGAACTCTTCAGTTACAATCTGGTGAACACCAACGAGAAGTACTATATCCCCATCAACGGTGTGCCCCGCTACTACGTGTCGAGCGTCAACAATCGAGTGAACAACGAGGTGCGCTCGCTCTTCTCCAAGCAGAACTCGGTGATGAGCGACACCCGTCTCGACTGGAGCAACCGCTACAATGCCCACAGCATCCATGCCTTCGGCGGCGTGCGCATCAACTGGGAGAACTACACGCTCAATTCGCAGTTGGGCTACAACACCGGTAGTGACAAGACGCCCTACATCAGCAACAACAACGCTTACCTGCAGTTGCAGGGTGCCAACGACTCTTGGAACTCGATGGCTGTCTACGCCCAGGCCGAGTACAATTACATGAACCGCTACTACCTGCAGGCCAACCTGACGGGCGAGAGTTCTTCACGCTTCGGCAAGCATGCCGACGGCCTGAAACTCTTCGACGTGGCCTGGGGCATCTTCCCCTCCCTGCAGGCATCGTGGGTGCTGACCAACGAGCCCTGGCTGGCCAACATCAAGGGCGTTGACTATCTGCGCCTGACTGCCGGCTACGACATCAGCGGTAACGACGATATCGACTACTTCGCTGCCCGCACCTACTTCCGTGCATCTCAGTTCCTGGCAGCCATCTCGAGCCTCAGCATCGACGGCATCGGCAACACGTCGATCCAGTGGGAGACCACCCGCCGACTGAATGCTGGCATCGAGGGCAGTTTCATCAACAACCGCCTCTCGATGAGCCTCAACTACTTCCGCTCGAAGACAGACAACCTGCTGAACTATCAGGCCCTGAGTTTCCTCACCGGTCTCGACAAGAACTGGACCAACGGCGGCAAGTTGGAGAACGAAGGTTTCGACGTGAGTTTCAATGCCAAGGTGCTGGCCCTGAAGGACTGGCAGTGGCAGGTGGGTGCCAGCGTAGGTCACTACAAGAACAAGATCACTGAACTGGCCGACGGCGCCACCTTCCTTGAGAACAATATCTATGGTGCTACCGTGCGCACTGAGGTAGGCCAGGCTGCCAACCTCTTCTATGGCTACAAGACGCAGGGTGTCTTCGCTACCACCGAGGATGCCGAGGCAGCAGGTCTCTACATCCTGGGTGAGAATGGCATCACCCGCACCTATTTCGGTGCCGGCGACATTCACTTTGTCGACCTGAACGACGATGGACGCATCTCTGATGCTGACCGCACCATCATCGGCGACCCCAACCCCGACATCTATGGTAACATCTTCACCTCGCTGGCTTGGAAGCACTTCAAACTCGACGTGCGCTTCAACTACTCGCTGGGCAACGATGTCTACAACTACATGCGCTCGCAACTGGAAAGCGGCAACCGCTTCATGAACCAGACAACGGCCATGATGCACCGCTGGCAGAAGGAAGGCCAGTCGACCGACATTCCTAAGGTGACCTTCCAGGATCCCATGGGCAATGCCCGCTTCAGCGACCGCTGGATTGAGGACGGCAGTTACCTGCGCCTGAAGACCGTTACGCTGAGTTACGACCTGCCGCTCAACTCTGAGTACATTCAGGGGCTGCGCTTCTGGATTCAGGGCAACAACCTGCTGACGTTCACCAAGTACCTCGGCACCGATCCTGAGTTCACCATGACCTCCAACGTCATCGGTCAGGGCATCGACTTGGGCCGCATCGGTCAGAGCCGCTCTATTGTGGCAGGTGTAAAGATCAACCTGTAATCTAAATTGAAAATTGAAAATTGAAAATTGAAAGATATGATTACCAAAGCATATAAATATCTCAGCGCTGGTCTCGTTACCTTCTGTGTTGCCGCAACAATGGTCTCCTGCTCCGACTTCTTCGAACAGGAGTCTGACCACGTGATGTTCGACGACCAGCATCGTCTGGACAATGCCACCGATACCATCTACAGCGTGACCGGCATCATGAAGAAAATGCAGAACCTGGCCGACCGCACCATCCTGCTGGGCGAGGCTCGTGGCGACCTGATGGAAGTCACCGAGGCTACGGCTGCCGACCTGCGCAGCGTGGCACTCTTCGACATCAGCGATGACAATAAGTACAACCAGCCACGCGACTACTATGCCGTGATCAACAACTGCAACTACTTCCTGGCCAACGTGGACACGCTGCTGCGCAACAGCCGCAACGACACCATCTTCAAGCGGGAGTATGCTGCCGTGAAGTGCTTCCGTGCATGGACCTATCTGCAACTGGCCATGAACTATGGTCAGGTGCCCTTCATCACCGAGCCGATCATGACCAAGGAGCAGGCTGAGGCTCTGGAGAGTGGCACCACCAGGGACCTGCAGTACATCTGCGACTGGCTTATCAGCGACCTGACGCCCATTGCCAACGACCTCTATCTGCAGTCGCACGGCGAGCATCCCTACTATGGCGACATAGGCTACCGTACCAATTCCTCCATGTTCTACTTCCCCGTGCGTGTCCTGCTGGGCGAACTCAACCTCTGGGGCGGCCACTACAAGCAGGCTGCCGAGTGGTACTATCGCTACATCTCGCAGCGCAATGGCAACAACAGCACCTATCCCACAGGCACCGACCGCGTGGAGTGGGCCAATGCCAACTGGACGGGCATCACGAGCAGTTGGGGTTCGGCCTTCGCCAGCGAGGCTTATGCCACCGAGGGTGAACTCATCACCATGATTCCCGGTGACTCCATCCCCTACAATGGCAACTACTTCGAACTGCGCAATGTGTTCAACTCGTCCGATGCCGTGACCGGCGAGTGGCACGAGGTGAGCCTCACGCCTTCACAAAGCCTGATCGACCTGTCGGCCGCACAGACCTTCTGCCTCTATCAGGGTGGCGACACCATCTATGCACCTGCCGACATCGGTTTTGCTGACTATCAGACCGGCGACCTGCGCCTCTATGCTGCCTACAACGAGGGTCATACCTACCACAACAATCAGCGCGTCACCACGCAGACCATCGCCAAGTATCGCACCCGCAATGCTCACATCTGGCGCCGTCAGATGGTGTGGCTCCACATGGCCGAGGCTCTCAACCATGCCGGCTATCCGCGCTTTGCCTATCAGATTCTGGCTCGCGGCCTGAGCAACAAGGTCATCCGTAGCGAGGTGATTCCTTACTATACGGCTGACTCCACGTGGATCAAGACCTTCGACTTCCCCGACACCCGCTACATCGCCCGTTCCGTCACCGAGATCACGGGTACTCCCAATATGCAGGGACTGCACAGCCGCGGCTCAGGTCTGGCTTACATCAACAAGTACTACGCCATGCCAAACGACACGACCATCACCGACTCGCTGGCTCAGATTGCCTACCAGCAGAACCTGATCGACGAGATGATTGCCGACGAGGGCGCACTCGAGTTTGCCTTCGAGGGTCTGCGCTTCTACGACCTGATGCGCATGGCACTCTACCGCAACGAGCCTGCCTTCTTGGCTGACCGCATCTATGCCCGTCGGGGCAGCGACAACGTCGATGCCGTGAGGGGAGAAATCAAGGTAGACCTCAACGAGCCCCGCAACTGGTATCTGAAGTGGGGCGGAAAGATTGGCTATTAAGCCTGCTCGATTCTGAACAATTTGTCGCTCGGACGAACCTTACCACTCACAGGGATGGCCACGCGCTGTCCCTGTGGTGCTTTTTCTACGGGGTGTCCGTCGTTGTCGTGAATCTCGGTGGCCGTCAGATACATCACGCCCGTGGTGGGGCCGGTCACCAGCAACTTGTCGCCCAACTTGAAGGTGTTGGCTTCCACCGTGAACTCGGCCACGCCTAAGCGTGAAAAATATTTCACGCCCTTGCCTATGTAGACCTTGCGCTCAGTGGCGCACGAGCCGTATTCCTTGTTCCACTCGCCCATCAGTTGGCCTTGGTAGTAGCCGTCCCAGAAGCCGCGGTTGAAGACGCGTGCCAGCCGCTCGTCCCAGTCATCCTTCTTCTCCGTGGTGAAGGTGCCGTCCAGCACGCTCTGTATGGCCTCCTTGTAGCACTTCACCACCGTGTAGACATATTCCGGCCCACGGGCACGGCCCTCAATCTTGAAGACACGCACGCCGGCCTTCATCAGCCTGTCGATGAAGCGGACGGTCTTCAGGTCTTTGGGCGACATGATATACTTGTTGTCTATCTCCAGTTGATAGCCCGTCTCGTTGTCGGTGGCCGTGTAACTGCGGCGGCACACCTGTATGCACTCGCCGCGGTTGGCCGAGCGGTTGGCAGCGTGCAGGCTCATGTAGCACTTGCCGCTGATGGCCATGCACAGCGCGCCGTGGCAGAACATTTCTATGCGTATCTGCTGCCCGCCGGGGCCGCAGATGTTCTGCTCCTCAATGCCGCGATGGATGTCCGTCACCTGGTCGATGTTCAGTTCGCGGGCCAGCACCACCACATCGGCAAACTGAGCATAGAAGCGCAGCGCCTCAATGTTCGATATGTTCAGTTGCGTGCTCAGGTGCACCTCCTGTCCCACCTCGCGGCAGTAGGTCATCACGGCCACGTCGCTGGCTATGATGGCCGTGATGCCCGCCTCGTGGGCGGCATCCACTATCTCGTGCATCAGTGGGATGTCCTCGCCGTAGATGATGGTGTTCACCGTCAGATACGACTTGATGCCCTTCTCCCGGCAGGTCTCTGCTATCTCGCGCAGGTCATCGATGGTGAACGTCGATGCCGAGTGAGCGCGCATGTTCAGTTTCTCTATGCCGAAGTAGATGGAGTCGGCGCCCGCCTGAATGGCTGCCGTCAGCGAGTCGCGGCTCCCCACAGGGGCCATGATTTCAAAGTCTTCCAGTTTCATGGGTGCAAAGGTAGTGCAAACCGAACGAAATACCAAATTTATTTGAGTATTTCTGAGGTGCAGCCTATCTTCGACCGTTAGGTCAAAGTTAGTACAAACTGAACAAAACACCAAATTTTTACGCCAAAAGACGCATTTTTTCTTAAAATTCTTTGGCGATTCAGAAATTATGTTTATCTTTGCACCCGAAATGCCTGCTCATGAGAGGGTGGGTACGTTAAAATAACATCGATGGAACGAGACCCGAGGGCAGTTGTACGCCCAGTCTCGAAAGGACGTTTTCGAACGTTACTGTCTGTGTGAATCAAACTTCGCAACTTTGAATCTACTTACAGCGGTGATGCAACAGAGAGCGTCTACGTGGGTTGATTTTATATCCTCCTACGGCAAACAACTCCTTTATATATATAATAAGGTGTATGCCATCAATAGGCGTACTCTCTTTGCGTATGTATAGGGCAATAAGGCAATATGCGTATGCCAGCAGTGGCATATTGTGCATTGTCGAATTGTGGATTGTCATGCCGTGGTGTGTATATATCATCACGACGTGGGCAGGCTTTACGTTGCTTATCCTTAAGTAGGGGCAATGCGAAGGCCTGATTCACGGGATAAGCACGCGAGAGACATTACTCCCACGTCTTTTTTGTTTCCGTTAGTTAGTATGTGAGTAATGACCAGCAGGGGAGTGCGGGCCAGCACCTTGTGTGCCCTCTGCTAAGCAAAGATTTTCAATCATTTATAAACATTTATTATTCACATTATTAACAAAAACATTTCAATTATGAGAAAACAATTTCTTTTATTGATGCTGTTGACGCTCTTGCCGCTGGCAGGTTGGGCGGATGGTACTAAGCCGGTGAATCTGAAGGTTGCGCCTACATTGTATGGGCCTCTGACGTACACTGGTAAAGACCAGCCCCTTATTAACGTCGACAATGTCGAAGTAGACGAAAGTTACGCTGGAGGAATAGCGGGTATTCGTTACGCTGTAACGACCACAAGTTCTAAACCGTCCGGGGATGGATCTGAAGATGTCCCAAAGGGGAAGGTTGTAGGATCGTACTATGTTTGGTACAAACTTCTGAAGGATACGGACAATGGCGGAAGTTACGACACTGATGGTGATTGGCAAAAAATCGGTACTTTTGTATCTATTGGCAAGGCTACCATTACGAACATCGCAGATTGGTCAGATTTTACTGCACCAGTAGCAGTGTCTAATTTGATTTACACAGGATCTGCTCAGGAACTTATTTCTGCTGCCGATATTGCAACATCAAGTGTGGACTTCGACGGTGCTTCGGTAGAATATAAGGTTGGTGATGGCGCTTATGCAAATACTATTCCTACGGGCACTAATGCAACTGAGTATACGGTTACGTATAAGATCAAGGATGCCAAAAACTTCTATGACTTTGAAGGCACAGTGCCTGTAAGCATTGCCAAGGCTAGTGTTGCTAATGGTGGAATTACGATGACTAACTACTTAATAGGCGATGAAACATTGACCTACACTGGTGACGCACAGATACTGATTAAGAAAGTGCCTACCCTCAAACTTAATGGTACAGTTAAGGACGCTGCTTCTGAGGCAATTAAGATGCGCTACATTATAAGTGGTAGTACATGGGCTGGCGATTACAACAATCCTCTGCTCAAGAGAACTGATGCTGGTAAGTATACCATCCGGTATAAGATGACTGGTGCCAATGTCGACAATACTGAGTTTGAACCGATTACCGTTACCATTAAGAAGAAAGAACTCACAATCACTCCCCAGACTCAGAATATTACCTATGGTGATGCTGCTAAGGTGGCTAAGGATTTCTATACAGCCACTGGTTTTGTTGCAAGTGAAGATGCTGAAACACAGGCTTCTATTCTGGCTCAGGCTCTGACGGTTTCTGAGATTCCTGTCAATGCAGGTAATCATACTATCACGCTGACTCCTACTGATGATGCAAAGAACTACAAGGCTACTGTAGACGCTAACGCTACCTACAAGATTAATAAGAAGACCCTATACATCACTCCGAAGAGTTATGAGAAGGTGTATGACGGTTTGGCTCTGAGCGCCACAAATGACGCTGATAAGTTCTACAAAACTGAAGGTTGGATTGAGAACGAGACCGACGAGAACAAACTCGCTGTCGGCATCAAGGTTAGTGGCATTGACAATGCTATCGACGTGAAGGAGGGTGACTATCCTGTTACTCTCTCTGCTACTCCTACCAGCGCTTCCAACTACACTCCGTATATCAGCGAAGGTGTTGGCGTGCTGACTATCACTCCGAAGGCACTCGATGCTGACTGGTTCGCTGCTTATCAGAAGGCTGATCAGCCTTTCACGAATGCCAATCAGGAGGAAACAGCATTCTCTGATGTAGAAGATGCTACTCTGGATGCTTCTATCGAGGACAAGAGCCTGGCTCTGAACACTGACTTCGAAGTGGCATATCAGGATAATGAAGGTACTGAGGTAGAGCACTTCAATGCTGTAGGTTCTTACAAATATGTGATTACTGGTAAGGGCAACTACACGACTACTACTCCTATTGAGAAGACTTTCTCTATCGTTGCTGCTGAAAACACTATCAATGGCGAGATCACTCTTGCTGACAGAGACTTCAATTCTGCTTTCGTAGCACCTACTGGTCTGACCGCTGAATTCGGTGAGGTTGTTTATAAGTGGGATACTGAAGAGGCTGGATCTTATACAACTGCATTTGATGCAGAGAACGCTCCTACTGCTGCTGGTACTTACTATGTAAAGGGTTATGTGCCTGCTGGTGCTGGCTGGATCGAAAAATATTCTGACGCCAAGGAGTTCACGATCAATGCTATCGCACTGCCCGCAAACTTCGGTTCTGCCTATGCTCTCACCACTGAGTTCGACAATGCTGAGCACAAGCCCACAATCGCAGACGCGATTGACGGACTCACTAAAGGTACTGACTTCGAGGTTTCATTCTCTGCTGAGTCGTTCAAGAATCAGGGTACTTACACTGTTACCTTCACTGGTAAGGGTAACTATGCCAAGGTTGTTGACGAGGCTGTGAACAAGGTTGTGCAGATCATCACCATCAACAAGAAGGCTCTGACCGACGCTATGGTGGTTGCTGACCTGACCAAGAAGACTTACAATGGCAATAACCAGAATCCTGGCCTGACTCTGAAAGACGCAGACGCTGCTATCGCTGATGCTGACTACACCATTACCGTAACAAAGGGTGGTGAGGAGATTGCCAACGACGCAGAGTGGACTGCTGCTGGTGTGTATAATTACACGATTGAGGCTACTGAGGCTGGTAACTACAGCGGTTCTATCACTGGCAAGTCCTTCGAGATTGAGGCTGCTGACGTTACGCTTTCTAAAGATCCCGTTGCTCTGACTCTGGCTTACACTGGTAAGGAGCAGACGCTGGTTGAGGTTCCTGAGGTAACTGGTGGTACTATCCAGTTCGCTATCGCTGATGAGGCTCCTGCTACTGACTCTGAGGCTTGGGGCGAGGCTCCTAAGGGCACTAACGTGAAGAACTATGGCAAGGTATGGTATCAGGTGGTTGCTGCTGACGCCAACTACACTGGCATCGAGCCTACCGCTCTTGACAATGCTGCTATCACTCCCATCCAGTTGGTTTACACGCTGGCCAACAAGACCGTGACCTACAACAAGGATGAGGTTGCTACTACCGACAATATGTACAAACTGACCTCTGGTACTCTCGTCAACGGTGAGACCATCGATCAGGTTGCTACTATCTCGTTCACCGATGGTGAGAAGAAGAATGCCGGTACTTATGCTGTCAACGACCTGAAGGTTGAGTTCTTGAACGATGTCGAGAACTACGACATCTCGTTCACCGGCAATGCCACTCTGACTATTGAGAAGTACAACATCACTGCTGAGGACCTGGATGTTGCTCCTACGCTGGCTACTGGCCTGAAGTTCAAGAAGGCTACTGCTCAGAGCCTGCTGGCCGAGCCTGCTGCTGAACTGGCTGAGAATATCGGTTCTATCGTTTACGCTACTGCTGAGAATGGCGAGTATGCTGCTACTGTTGAGGCTACCGATCCCGCTAAGTATGCCGTATGGTATAAGATTGTTGCTGCCGACCAGGCTAACTACAACGACATGGCTGCCGTGAAGATTGGTGACGTTGAGATCATCAAGGGTGGCTTCGCTTCTATCGAGGGTCTTCCCGAGGAGAACGGTGTCTACACTGGTGCACCTCAGAGCATTACCTTCACTGTGAAGGACGAGAATGATGACGTGCTGACCGCTGGTACAGACTACAATGTGTTCATCTTCAAGGGTGAGACCTCTGTAAGTGCTGCACAGAATGCTGGTGACTACACTTATAAGTTCATTGGTGCCGGCAACTATGAAGGTGCTGAAGACGAACTGACATGGACCATCGACAAGGCTGACATCACCATCACTGCTGAGCCTGCTGCTGTGACTGGTCTGACTTACAATGGTTTGGATCAGGTTCTGGTGAACGCCGGTACTGCTTCGTTCGGTAAGGTGCTGTACAGCACTGACGGTGAGACTTATGCTGAGGCTCTGCCTACCGGTAAGGATGTTGCTGAGTACAACGTAACTTATAAGGTAGAGGGTGACGACAACCACAACGCATTTGCTGCTGTTGATCTGGCTGAGGCCATCGCTATCGCTCCCGCAGAACTGACCGTTACCGCTCCCACCGCTACGAAGGTTTACAACGCCGTGGCTGGTTTCGACGGAACTGAGACTATCGCCAGCGCCCTGAAGATTGAGGGTCTGCAGAACAATGAGGAGATTGCTGCTCCTGCTAATGCTTTCACCGTGAAGGACGAGGCTGCTGATGTGGCTGTTTACTTCACTGAGGTGAACGAAGAGGCATTTGCTGCATTCAAGAACTACACTGTCACTAAGACCAACAAGGGTACTCTGGAGATCCAGAAGGCTCCTGCCTTCACCGTGACCTTCGCTGCCAACAAGCAGTTCGAGAAGAACTACGGTGCTGATGATGACTTCGCACTTGCTGCTACTGACATCCAGGTTGAGAATTTCCTTGACGACGATGACGCTATCCTGGCTGCTATCGAGGCCGTTCGCGCTATTGAAGGCGAGAATGTAGGCACTATCGAGAATGCTGTGAAACTGCAGGCTGTAGAGGGTGCTGCCTTCAACAACTACGAGGGCTTCACTGTCAGCGGTACTGCCGACCTGGTGATCAGCAAGGATGCCGACGCTGCTGCTATCGAGATCTCTATCGCTGCTCAGAGCAAGGACTACGACGGTCAGCCCGCTGTGGCTACCCTGTCTCTCGACAAGATCGTCCTCACTGGTGACCTGCTGAATGGCGACACCAAGGAAAGTCTGCTCGGTGCAAACGCTGAGAACCTGACCGTTACCGTCAATGGTGGCGAGGATGCTGTTGACGCTGGTTCTTATGAACTGGCCGTGAGCGGTACCTTCAATAACTACAACGTGACCTTCGTGCCCAGCACCTACACCATCAACACGATTGCCCTGACCGCAAGTGTCGAGGATCAGACTGTTGCCTCTGGTGCTCTGGTGAGCAACATCGACAACACGAAGTACACCGTTACTGGTTTCATCGAGGGCGAGGAGAATCTGGAGAACAACTTCCAGGTTGTTGTTGCCGATGCCTACCAGGCTGATGGCAAGATCACTGCTGATGCTGATCACAATGATGGTCTCAAACTCATCGCTAAGGACGAGTCTCTGCTGAAGAACTACACTGGCTGGGAGAACGTGACTGGTACGCTGACCATCACCAATGCTGCTGCTCTCGAACTGAGCCGCGCTGCAACCGACCTGCCCGCTGTTCTCGAGGCTGCCAATGGCGCTACCTCTAAGGTCACCTTCGCAACCTCTCGCGCTCTGAACGCTGAGAAGTGGAATGGCTTCGTGCTGCCGTTCGATGTCAAACCGATGGATCTGATCAAAGCTACAGGTAAGTATGTGGTTGTGAATGTTCTTGACTTGGAAAATACTGATGCCAACAAGATTAAGTTCGCTCTGAAGATGTCTGGCACCATCGCTGCCAACACTCCGTTCCTGCTGAAGACCGACGAGGCTTCTAACCAGAACGAATGGGTATTCGAGGGTGTAGAGATCAGTTATCCTGGCGTTGCTCCTGTCCAGAAGGACGAGGTTGGTAACACCTACGTAGAGGATGCCGCTGGCAACAAGTTCTTCGGTGTCTACACCAAGGTTGAAGGTCTTGACAGCAAGAACTTCCTCTTCAGTCAGGGTACATACTATCAGGGCCCGATCAAGTCTGTCAGCCCGCTGGCTAACTACCTCGAGCAGTCGCCCAAGGCAACTCAGGCTCCTGTGATCTACGTTGAGGAGATGGACGGTTCAACCACTGCTATCGACGCTGTCAGCATCAACGGTGCTGCCGACAACGACGGCTGGTACAACGTCAATGGTATGAAGCGCAACAATGCTCCTGCCCAGAAGGGTGTTTACATCAAGAACGGCAAGAAGGTTATTGTTAAGTAATCTCACTTCTACTGCTTAATAGAGTTCGCTCACACTTGTAAGTGAGTGTGGGCGAACTTATTTTTGTCAAACTAAAGTGAAAAGATTTAGGTAAAATGATTAAGAAAGAATACATGACTCCTGAGATGGAGGCCATTGATGTACAACTTCAGAGTCTGATCTGCGAAAGCGATCCAAACATTGCCGACACTGATCATCCAGTGCCTGCAGATCCGGATGAGGAATTCTAAAGGATATAACACAATCCGTATATCACAAAATTCCAAAGGTTGGGGGAAAGGTTTCCTGATTCCGTAAAGATGCATGGGCAGGCCTTTCATTCTGAAAGAATCGGGAACCTCCCTTTATTATTCAAAAACTATTTTCTACGGAGGTGGGCGCCAGGCCGCGAGAGGTCGTAAGCCCCACCTTTCTTAAAAGAGGCGCAAGTAGCCCAAGGCGTTGGGGCAGGAGAATCGGATTCTCGCTTGTCGGCACTTGTCCCCCGATTGAGGGGAAAGTAAATGTTTTAAATTGTTAATAAAATGACACATTCGGCCCGCCGGCTCGTGAGAGTAGGCCGGTCCGCAAAAAACCGAAGTCGCCGGCCCGTGAGGGTCGGCGATCTTTATGGTACGCCCAGCATGTGCGTATGGCTATAGTCTCTCGATATCTTCAATCGTGAGGCCAGTGTATTTCGCAATCAGTTCCACAGGCAAATTGTCCTTCTTCATTCTGCGGGCATTCTCTCTAAGTGCTTCCTCTCGGCCTTCAGCCAGACCTTCAGCCAGACCTTCAGCCAGACCTTCAGCCCGTCCTTCAGCCCTGCCTTCAGCCAGACCTTCAGCCCGTCCTTCAGCCCTGCCAACAGCCCAGCCTTCAGCCCGACCTTTGTCTGTCGCCGTCTTCATCACGCTGTAGTTGTCCCAGAACACCTTCTTGCTCTCCTCGTACTGGCGGCGTTCCAAATCAGAATACTTGGCTATCTCTGCCTGATCGAACACTTTCTTGAAGATGCGGTCCTGTAGGGCCTTGGGACGATCCAGCAGCCGGGCGAGGTTGTGCAGCACGAACATCCACTTGTCGAGCATCGTCACCAGTTCATCCTCAGCCTTGGTGAACTTGGGCATCTCCAGGTAGAAAAACGTGAGTTTGTCGTAAAAGACG
>JAFUUL010000007.1 GCA_017483805.1 Prevotella sp. | reverse complement strand
TACCTCAAGTCGCATCGTGGGGTAAGGGGATGGTGGCTACATATTGATGTTGTGCTGTTGCTTTTTACTGAAAGCTGCTACTAACGACTCATAAATCTACCCTTAATCGTGTATTGGATGATAGTTGCGGATTTTAGGAATGATCACTTTTTGGACAAAAGATTTGGATGTATAAGTTTTTATTCATACCTTTGCCAGTGCTTACTATCAATGAAAGATCATCTATGGCACGACTAGTGACCATTTAGAATCGTCCCCCATTGATTTGTTCTGATTCAACGAATTTGCATAATCAATGTATCAGAAATTACCCAATCAGTGTTTCCACTTCGCATCCGAGGAAATCCTCCAGGCTCACGCCGCCCGTACCTACAATGAACGACCGTTTCGGATGAAATGCCTCTACGAAGGCAGGCAGTCCTGAGTTCATTCCTCGTCTGCCGCTCTTTACCTCGATAGCAGTCACCTCGCCGTCACGCACGATGATGAAATCCACCTCTTTGTCCTTGTCGTTCTCATCCTTTTTCCGCGACGGCTCCCGCCAGTAGTACACCTCGTAGTCCAGTTCCTCTGCCATACTCAGCAGGTGTGCCCCCACTGCGCTTTCCACCCAGCGGCCCCAGGCCCTTGTGTCCGTCCGGTCTGCCTCGAATCCTCGACCCTTGTAAGCCGTTAGTAGCGCATTGTTATAAACCTGGTACTTAGGAATTGAACCACGCTTCCGCGCATCGTCGTTGGTATACTTTTGCAGTGCCGTCAACAGCGCACACTGGTTCAGTATCTCCAGATACCCCGCCAGCGTTGTCACGTTCCCTGCGTCTTGCAACTGTCCCATCAACTTCGTCAGAGATAAAATCTCTGCCGAGTAGCCACATCCCAGTTCGAACAACTGCTTCATCAGGGCCGGCTTGTAGATGTTCGACGTCATCACCACATCTTTCTCGATGGCTGGAGCCACCAGCGAGTCCTTGATGTACTTCCGCCAACGGCGCTCATCTTTGATCAAGTGTGCGGGACCAGGATAGCCGCCAAAGTAGATATACTCGTCCAGCGTCACCCCGAATGCATCCTGCATCTCACGCAGGCTCCAGTGCGGCATCCTAATCAGTTCATACCGTCCTGCCAGCGACTCCGTCAGGCCCTTCCTCAGTAGCAGGCGACTGCTCCCCAGCAGTACCACCTTCAGGTTCACTCGGCTGCGCGTGTCCGCATCCCATTCCCTCTTGACCACCTCGCTCCAGTTCTCAATCTTCTGCACCTCGTCAATCACCAACAGATACTCACCGATGCCCCTGAACATCATCGTCGCGCGTGCCGCCTCCCACACACGGTGAATCCAGTCGCTGTCCCTCGGATCGACAGCATCTGCCACTTCCACTGCGTGAGGAATGTCCACCTGCGCCAGCACCTGATCCACAAGTGTCGATTTACCCACCTGCCTTGGTCCTGCCAGCACCTGCATGAACTTCCTGGGCTCCAAGATGCGCTCTTTCAGCGTGTCGAACTGCTTGCGAATATACTCCATTTGCTCAAATTGGTTTTGAGGTTTTACTCCATTTTCTTGTTGTTTTTACTCAAATCACGCTGCAAAATTACTCAATTTGCTTGACATAACCAAACAATTGCCTCTATTTCTTATCCTCAATCATTGGATCATTGGGGACTAAATGATCACTTTTTGGACAAAAGATTTGGATGTATAAGTTTTTATTCATACCTTTGCCAGTGCTTACTATCAATGAAAGATCATCTATGGCACGACTAGTGATCAGTTAGAACCGTTAGAACCGTCCCCAATGATCAACACAAATATTCAAAATCATTTGGAAGTTTCGTAGAAACTATGTATCTTTGCAGCATAAAAATCAAAAAGAACTAAAATAAGATGACAACCACAACAACATCATCAAAGACGATCGCCCCAAACTGTCATGAGGCTATTCTCAGTAGTGCTGAGGGCTTTACTGCTTTCAGTTTTGGTGGGTATCATATCCGCTTCAGGTCTCCTTACAGTCTTGAGCGGTATGTGAATGTGGTTAGTTGGGACGATGGTTATCTTGTTGTTATGGCCAAGTATAGTCACAATGCCGAGCCCGAAGAGGAATATATTGACCTTAAACCCATCCTTGACGGACTATACATCGACTCAACTGCTTTTCTGAAACCTATTAAAAGTGTACGCATAGCATATGCCTGATATCAAGAATATAGCCGACAAGGCAGATGTAATCAGAGGAGTTTGAAGGCTTCAAACGGGTCGTTTGGAGGCTCCCAACCCATCGATTGGAGGCTTCTATGGTGTCTGGATCCAGTCTTTTGTGCTTTTGCTTGCTTTGTCCATCAATTTTGTGGGATAATCTATCTTTTATGTCCTGATAATTGCTTACCTTTGCACTCAGAAAACCAAAAAACTACGAAAAAGCATGAATCTATTAGCAAAGTTGATGTTGGCAGGCGGTGTGGCGCTGATGATGGCGACACCAGGCAGTGCACGCGAGAACCAGGAAGTGAAGTGGGACCGCCAGAGCCTGATCATTGGCGGCAAGAGGGTGGTGCCCGTGATGGGCGAAGTGCACTACAGCCGCATTCCAGCCGACGAGTGGCAGCAGGAGGTGAGGAAGATGAAAGAGGGTGGGGTGACCATCATCGCCACCTATGTGTTCTGGAACCATATAGAGGAGCAGGAGGGCATCTTCCGCTGGGACGGCCAGCGCGACCTGCGCCGCTTCCTCCAGATATGCCAGGAGGAGCAGATGCCCGTGGTGTTGCGCATTGGGCCGTTCTGTCATGGTGAGGTGCGCAACGGGGGCATACCTGACTGGATGTTTTCGAAGGGCTGTCGGCTACGCTCGCAGGAACCTGTGTTTCTCGCTTATGCCGAGAAACTCTATCGGCAGATTTATTCGCAGATCATCGGCCTGCAGTGGAAAGACGGCGGACCGCTCATCGCTTGTCAGTTCGACAACGAGTATCGCGGCTCGGGCGACTATCTGATGGCTCTGAAGCGTATTGCCCTGCAGATAGGTTTCGACCTGCCTTTCTACACTCGCACGGGCTGGCCGGAACTCTCTAAGCCCGTGCCCTTTGGCGAGATGCTGCCCCTCTATGGCGACTATGCCGACGGCTTCTGGGACAAAAGCATTCAGGAGACGGCAGGCAACTACTATAAGGCCTTCAACTTCAAGGGTTTCCGCTCGTCGACGGCCATCGGCACCGACCTGCTGGGCAAGCAGGAGGAGAAAATCAACAAGGGCGACGAGGACTATCCCTACTTCACCTGCGAACTGGGCGGCGGCATGGCCACGGCCTATCATCGCCGTCCGTACATCTATGCCGACGATGCCCTCTCGATGGCAGTGGTGAAACTGGGTTCTGGCAGCAATCTGCTGGGCTACTACATGTACCACGGCGGCACCAACCCTGAGAGCACCACGGGCATCACGCTGAACGAGACGCAGCGCACGCTGGGCACGGCCAACAACGACCTGCCCGTGAAGAACTACGACTTCCAGTGTCCGCTGGGCGAGTTCGGACAGAGGAACGAGGTGTACTACCGCCTGCGCCCGCTCCACCTCTTCATGCACGACTGGGGCGAGACGCTCGCGCCGATGGAGGCCCAGTTCCCTGCTTCACAGAATCTGAAGAAGGGCGAAGACACGGGGCTGCGCTGGGCAGTAAGAAGCGATAAGGGAGAAGTGAAGAGTGATAAGTGTCAGAGCGGCTTCATCTTCATCAACAACTACGAGCGCCTGCAGAACCTCTCTGCCAAGAAGAATGTGCAGTTGGAGGCCTGTGGCGTGAAGTTGCCCCGTCTGACCATCCCTGCCGGCACGATTGCCGTATTCCCCGTCAATACAGACGGCATCAAGTATGCCACCGCCCAACTCGTGGCCAAGCGCGACGGCAAGGTCTATATGATGCAGGTGAAAGGCATCCCGACGACCATCGCCCTGCAGAACGGAAAGACGCTGAAGAACGTGAAGGCAAAGGGCCTGTCAGCACCTGTTTATGACAACATCTATCTGCTGACGCAGCAGGAGGCCGAGCGGCTTTTTATTGAAGGTGGAAAACAGAAAAACGGAAATGGTCCTGCGAAGAATAATCTTCCATCTTCCATCTTCAATATTCAATATTCGAAGGTGAAGGAGGCCGGCGCGCTGCGCACCATCCAGACGGGCAAGGCCAAGGTGGCCGAGGCCCCGTCGGAAGAAGACTGGCAGCAGGCCGCCGTCTATCAGATCCAGTTGCCTGCAGACTCATCACTCATCACTCATCACTTCTAACGATTGACTATCAGGGCGACTGCGCCCGTCTCTACGCCAACGGCAAGTTGATAGCCGACCACTTCCAGTACGGCCGCCCGTTCCTCTACGGCCTGTGGCGACTGCCTGAGGGCTGCACGCAACTGGAACTGCGCATCCTGCCCATGCAGAAGGATGAACCCGTCTATCTGCCTCGCGAGGCCGACAAGACCGTAGGCGAGAGCGTGAAACACATTGAAATAACCCACGAAGGATTATGAAGCGATATTTTTGTTTTGCTGTATGCTGCTGGCTATTTGCCATTGGCCATCTGCATGCCCAGCAGGTCATCGACCTGTCGGGCATGTGGGAGTTTTCGATGGGCGACGAGCCGAAGTACAACGACTACGTGATGCTGCCCGGCTCGATGCTGACCAACGACAAGGGTACGCCCGTCAGCGTCAACACCCAGTGGACGGGGTCGCTCTACGACTCCAGTTACTACTTCAACCCCTATATGGAGCGCTATCGGCAGGAGGGCAACATGAAGTTCCCCTTCTTCCTCACCCCTGAGCGTCACTACACGGGCAACGCCTGGTATCGGCGCACCATCTACGTGCCAAAGGACTGGAGCGACCAGCGCATCGTGCTCTTCCTGGAGCGTCCGCACATCGAGACCACCGTCTTTGTGAACGGTCGTGAGGTGGGCCATCAGATGTCGCTATCGGTGCCCCACGAGTATGACGTGACGAAATACATGAAGACAGGCGAGCGCAACGAGATAGCCATCCGCGTCTACAACGGCATAGAGAATGTCTGCGTGGGCCAGGACTCGCATAGCGTAACCGACCAGACGCAGGGCAACTGGAACGGCATCGCAGGCCGCATAGAACTGCAGGCGCAGTGGAAGCGTCTCAACATCCGCAATGTGCGCATCATCCCTGACCTGTCGGTGAACGTATTGACCGTGGAGGTGCAACTGGAAAACCATGTAGACGGCGTCCGCTTCTTCCCCCTGAACGACTATCTGGTGAGTGCCGACATACGTCCGCTGCACGATGGTCAGGTGGGCCGTCGGCCCCTGCACAGCAGTTCCGTCGAGGCCGAGGGTAGCAAGGTTCGGCTGTCGTTCTTCCTGAGTCAGAATATGAAACTATGGGATGAGTTCCACCCCAATCTATATCGCCTGACGGTCAGGGCTGGCGAGACCGTCTACGAGACGCAGTTCGGTCTGCGCGACATCAGCATCCGTGGTCGCCAGATGCTGATCAACGGCCGTCCGCTGTTCCTGCGAGGCACGGTGGAGAACTGCCTGTTCCCAGAGACGGGCTATCCGCCAACTGACGAGGACGAGTGGGTGCGCATCTTCAAGAAATGTAAGGAGTACGGCCTGAACCACGTGCGCTTCCACAGTTACTGCCCGCCCGATGCCGCCTTCAGCGCCGCCGACCGTGTGGGCATCTACCTGCAGCCCGAGGGCCCGTCGTGGCCCAATCATGGGGTGCGTCTGCGTCGCGGTCAGGCCATCGATGAGTATCTGCTGGAAGAGTCGAAGCGCATCGTCGACACTTACGGCCACCATCCCTCGTTCGTCATGATGGCTGCCGGCAACGAGCCTGCGGGCGACTGGGTCAGTTACTGCAACGACTGGGTGAAGACCATGCATGAGTACGACTCTACGCGCGTCTACTGTGGCGCCTCCGTCGGTGGCGGCTGGGCCTGGGACGGCGGCTCGGAGTATCACGTGAAGGGCGGTGCCCGCGGTCTGGACTGGGATCGCCACGCGCCTGGTAGCGACGATGACTACTATAGCCAGATAGAGTTCCCGCGAAACTATAAAGGCAGCGAGCCCAACCAGACGCCTATCGTTGCCCACGAGCAGGGCCAGTGGTGCGTCTTCCCTGACTTCAAGGAGATTCCTCAGTACACAGGTGCCTACAAGGCCCGCAACCTGGAGATCTTCCGCGACCTGCTGCGCGACAACGGCATGGAGGCACAGGCAGAGAAGTTCCTCATGGCCAGCGGACGTCTGCAGACGCTCTGCTACAAATACGAGATAGAGCGCAACCTGCGCACTAAGGACTACACCGGATTCCAGTTGCTGGGCCTGAACGACTACAGCGGACAAGGCACGGCACTCGTGGGGCCGCTCAACGTGTTCTGGCGCGAGAAGGGATATGTGGGCAGCCGGCAGTGGCGCGAGTTCTGCAACTCTATGGTGTTGCTGGCCCGATTCCCCAAGTTCGTCTATACCAACCGCGACACGCTTCAGGTGCCCGTGGAAGCGTACAATGCTCTCTATGGCGACGTGGTGGACGGCAAGGCCGCGTATCAGATATGGCGCAATGAGTCGATGTTCTTTGCCGCCGACACTCTCTACAGCGGCACCGTCCCCGTGGGCAAGAACCATCCTCTGGGCACCATTCGCGTACCTCTGGACAGCATTACGGAGCCTACCAAGATGACCCTGGCTGTCTCGATGGGCAACTTCCTCATCAACCATTGGGACTTCTGGGTTTATCCTGCAGAAAGTGATGAGGGAGAAGTGATAAGTGATAAGTTCCTGGTGGCAGACAGCCTCGATGCCGAAGCCCTGAAGACCCTGAAGAAGGGCGGCACGGTGCTGCTGCTGGCTGCTGGGCGCGTGACGCTGGGCAGCGACGTGAAGCAGACCTATCTGCCCGTCTTCTGGAACACCTCGTGGTTCAAGATGCGTCCGCCGCACACCACGGGTGCCTACATCGACCGTCAGCATCCGCTGTTCCGTCACGGATTCCCCACCGACGACTGGGCCAACCTGAACTGGTGGGAACTGCTCAACCGCGCCCAGGTGATGAACCTCCGCGAACTGCCCCTCGACTATCAGTCGCCCATACAGCCCATCGACACCTGGCACGTGTCGCGCAAACTGGGCATGCTCATCGAGGCCCGTGTGGGCAAGGGCCGGCTGCTCATGACCACGATGGACATCACGAGCGACCTGGAGCACCGCCACGTGGCACGCCAGATGCGCCGAGCCATTATCGACTATATGCAGAGCGACGATTTCCAGCCCACGCTGACGCTGGACGAGCAGACCATCGGTCACTTCTTTACTGAGCAGGCACCGCCGGTGAATATGTTTACCAACGACTCGCCTGACGAACTGAAACCGAAAATCAAGTGAAAAAGTTTGGCTATATCGAGAGAATTGTCTATATTTGCACCCCGAATATAGACAATTTTCTTAAAACAGAGACCAATCAGATATGAAGAAATGCAGCAATTGCGGGGCTATGGTGAAGGACGATGCCCTGTGGTGTCCTGAGTGTGGAGCCGACGTGGGCAATGAGGCGTCACAGCCAGCACCGGTAGTGAATGTGGAACCCGAGGTGGTCGTACAGCAGCAGGAGCAGCCCCGCCGTCGTCGCCGTCCGCTGATTATCCCCAAGAAGGAAGAGAACGTGCTGGGCATCGTCAGTTTTGTGCTGACCATGGTAGGCCTTATCGGCTTGGTGTCGCTCTCATGGGTCGGCGTGGGTCTGATCTTCCTCTTCCTGTTCCCCATCAGCATGATTCTGGGCTTCTTCGCCATGTTCAAGAAACCGCGTGGCTTTGCCGTGGCGGCATTCATCATCTCTCTGCTAGCCAACATGGGCACGCTGGTGGTTCTCCTCTTCTTCGGTGCGCTCTTCGGCGCCATCTTCGCCTCGTGAGCAAATCCCTATTCCAGCGCCCTGCATGGGTGGTGGTGTTTGCCTTGACGGCTGCGATAGCATGGGGATGGGCATTCCCGCTCATCAAGATGGGCTTCAGCGCCTTTGGCATCACGACAGACATGACCGGCAGCAAGATGCTTTTTGCGGGCATCCGCTTTGCTGCGGCAGGTCTGATCGTGCTGACTGTTGCCCGTAGCAGTGGGCGTTCTTTCAAGACGGACATCAAGAAAGACTGGTGGTTTTTCCTCGCATTCGCGCTGATGAACACCACGCTGCACTATTTCTTCTTCTATGTCGGCATGTCGCACAGCGAAGGTTCGCGGGCGGCTATCCTCAATTCACTAAGCACGTTTCTGGTGGTGCTGCTGGCCTGTGCCTGTTTCAAGAGCGACCGTCTGACCACGCGGAAGATGCTCGGCTGTGCTGTCGGATTCGGTGGAATACTTGCACTGAACCTTGGTGGAGCCGACAGCGGACAATTCACATGGCTGGGTGACGGTATGATAATCCTCAACGCAATCTGCGGGGCAAGCGCCAATCTGATGACCCGAGGCCTGAGCCGTCGGGTGGATGTCTTTGTGGGGACGGGCTATAGTCTCACCATTGGAGGCCTGCTGCTCATCATCCCTGGACTCGCCTTGGGGGGCACGCTGCCTCACGTTAATATGTTCGGCATTGTCTGCCTGTTGCTGCTCATTGCCATCTCTGCCATCGGGTTCGCGCTCTATAACAAACTGCTCAGTTGCAACCCTGTGGGGAAGGTGGCCATCTACAATTCGCTGATACCCATCGTGGGTGCCGTCACCTCGTGTCTCTGTCTGGGTGAGACGTTCCACGTGAAGTATGCCCTCGCCGGAGGCCTTGCTGCACTTGGTATCTACATCATCAACAAGGGCAAGAACTGATTCCGTAGACAATAAATTTGAGGGCTGCCAATAGACAGCCCTCAACCAACACAAAAACTAAACTAGACTTAACTAAAGCTTATCAGGATTTTCACAAACCCTTACTAGCGATTGCAAAGTTAAGCATTATAATTGTAACTGCAAAGGATTTTAGCATTTCTTTTGCATCTTTGCTGAATATTTCCTATAAAAGATGTGCTTTTTGACATAAAATACTGTCTAAGATGACCATGGCAGCCATGGCTTCGACCACGGGAACAGCACGGGGCAAGACACAGGGGTCGTGGCGACCGCGGGCGGTGAAGGTGGTGGGATTGCCCTGCAGGTCGACGGTGTCTTGCTCACGCAGAAGAGTGGCTACGGGCTTGAAGGCTACGCGGAAGTAGATGTCCTGTCCGTTGGAGATGCCGCCCTGTATGCCGCCGCTGTGGTTGGTGGCGGTGGCAATGCCCGTCCCGTTTGTTGCCATACTATGGCAACCTACGAAACGGTCGTTCTGCTCGGAGCCGCGCTGGGTGACGCCAGCAAAGCCTTCGCCATATTCGAAGCCCTTGACGGCATTGATGCTGAGCATGGCACTGCCTAACTGAGCATGAAGTTTGCCGAACTCGGGCTCGCCGATGCCTGGGGGACAGCCCTGAACGACGCAGGTGATGACGCCGCCGATGGTGTCGCCCTCAGCCTTGACCTGCTCGATGAGGGCGGCCATGCGGCTGGCTGCTTCAGGGTCGGGGCAGCGGACGGCATTCGTCTCGGTGAGTGAGAGGTCGTACTGCCGGTAGTCGCGTTGGAGGGCAATGTGGCCTACCTGAGAGGTGTAGGCCTGGATGGTGATGCCCTGCTGGCGGAGGACGAGTTTGGCCAAGGCACCGGCCACGACGCGGCTGATGGTGATGCGGGCCGAGGATCGGCCTCCACCTCGGTGGTCGCGCGTACCATATTTATAATGGTATGTGAAGTCGGCATGAGAAGGGCGGAACAATGTGCGCAGATTCTCGTAGTCCTGCGAGTGCTGGTTCTGGTTGCGCACGACGAAGCCGATGGGACAGCCGGTGGTCTTGCCTTCGAAGACGCCACTGAGCAGTTCCACCTGGTCGGGCTCCTGTCGGGAGGTGGTGAGACGGCTCTGGCCAGGTCGGCGGCGGTTGAGTTCGCTCTGTATGAAGTCCATGTCAACGGTGATGCCGGCCGGCATACCATCGACCACGCCTCCTATGGCGGGGCCGTGGCTCTCGCCGAAGGTGGTGAGCGTGAAGAGGGTGCCTATAGTGTTGCTCATCTGTTGTTTCTGTGTCTTTGGTTTGTGATGTTAGTGCTGGCAGTGTCCGCAGCCATCCTCTTCGCCGTCGCAGTCATCGCAACCGCCAGAACAGCCCCCACAGCCGCCGCACTCGTGGCTCATGTGGTTGATGAGACGCTGGATCTCCTCAGCGGTGGCAGGACGGTTCTCCAACACAATGCCTGTGAACTGGAGGGTCTTGCCGGCCAGGGGATGGTTGGCATCGAGCGTGACGCCGTCGGCCTCTACCTTGACAACGCGGGCCATGAGGCGCTTGTCGTCCTCACCCAATAGTGTGATGACGGCACCGGGGTAGATGCGGGCGGCATCGAACTTGCCGTCAACTTCGAACTCTTCGCGCGGCATCTTGTGAACGCCCTCTTCGTAGTATGGGCCGAACGCCTCTTCGGGTTGCAGGGTGAAGTCGAACTTGGCACCGGGCTCGAGATTCTCGATCTGGCACTCGAAGTTGTCGTGGGTGAAACCGAAGCCACTGATGAACTTGAAGGGGCGGCCTTGCTCAGTCTGCTCCTCGATGTGGCGCTCGCCGTTGTCTCCGATGGTGAAGAGTTGGTAGGCCACGGAAATGTATTTGTTCTGTTTGTTGTCCATATTGCTGGTTGTTTTAATATTTGGGATGCAAAGTTACGAATTAAAATCAAGAATAGAGAATCAAAAAGTGAGATTTAGCCTCTGATTCTTTGATTTTGGTCAACAAAAGGGCGTGTTATCGCACACAATTCGATTTTTTTTATTGCCAATTCGGAAAATCGTCTTACCTTTGCATCGTCAAAAGGAACAACATCCTGGCGACAAAGGATAACATTATTAATTAAGGTAGGGGCCTGGGAAAATTAAAAAATTAAATAATTAAAAAAATTAAAAAGGATAACACAAACATAGAGCGGGCCCCGAGTAAAGAAAGAAAGGAAAAAGAGTATGAAAAAGATTGTTTTGATGGTTGTAGCCATGTTCGCAATGACGACGATGTCGTTTGCTGAAAACGAGAACACGAACGCAGTGGCCAACGTAGAGACCTACGACATGACAGTCAATATGAGATCACTGGCCGTCACGCTGGGTCTGACCAACGACCAGATGGAGGTGGTGCAGGACATTCACAGCGCTTTCTGCGACGAGATGATGCTTGCTGCCTACGCCAAGGATGACGAGCGCGCCGAGATGGTGCAGAAGGCCGTACAGAAGGACGTGCGCTATATGCACTATGTGCTGAACGAGAAGCAGTACAAGAAGTACCTTCTGCTGCTGAACGTGACGCTGCAGAATCGCGGTCTGAAGTAATGAGAGAGAAAGATAGAACGAAACATGAGTAGAGTGGGGGCTTCCGATGGAGGCCCCCCACATCTTTTTTGTTTTTAAATTTGGTTTTTCGCTCACTTATTCGTACCTTTGCAACAGATTATTCAATAACAACAGAATCTATGAAAGCAATTAAACTTTTCGTGATGTCGCTGGTGGCCGCCCTGGTGGTGGGTTGCGGTACCACGTCGACTGTGCCCATCACGGGGCGCAAACAGACGCTGATGGTGGACGACGGCACAGTGCTGAGCCTGTCTAATCAGCAGTACAAGGAGTATATGCAGTCGGCGAAGGCCTCGACCAACGCTACCAACACGGCCATGGTGAAGCGCGTGGGCCAGAACCTGGCCAACGCCGTGGTGTCGTATCTGACGGCCAACGGCCTGGGCTCGGAAGTGCAGAACTATGCCTGGGAGTTCAACCTGGTGCAGGACAAGCAGGTGAATGCCTGGTGTATGCCTGGCGGCAAGATTGTGGTCTACGAGGGCCTGCTGCCTGTGACGCAGGACGAGGCCTCGCTGGCCATCGTGCTGGGGCATGAGATAGCCCATGCCGTGGCCAGGCATTCGGCCGAGCGCTTGAGCAACGAGTACAAGAACCAGTATGGCACGGCCATCCTTGGTGCCGTGCTGCAGGGTGCTGGCGTCGGCGAGGGTACCCAGCAGTTGATTGCGCTGGGACAGTCGCTGGGCGGACAACTGTGGACATCAGGCTTTTCGCGGAAGCAGGAGAGCGAAGCCGACCACATGGGCCTGATTTTTGCCGCAATGGCTGGCTACGACCCACAAGTGGCCACCTCTTTCTGGCAGCGCATGGCGGCTCAGGGCACAGGCAGCAGCAGTCTCTTCAGTGACCATCCGTCGGACGAGACCCGCATCAAGAACATTCAAGGCTGGATGCCCGAGGCACTGAAGTACTATAAGCCAGCAGCCAACAAGGCTACGACGAGCAAGTCTACAAAGACGATTAAGGTCAGTTCGAAGAAAAAGTAACAGGATTATGAAGAAGACAGCACTATTATTCCTTTCTCTGTGTCTGACCGGTGTCGCCCAGGCGCAAACCGCCGATGGGGGCATCAGTCCGCAGATGCTCAGCGAAATTCAGAAGCAGAATCAGCCGAAGCCGCAGGACCGCGCGCTGCAGAACGCCATTGCTGCCAACTCGATTGACGACCTGGCACGCAATCACCAGAATGCCGGGGCACTGGACACTCATTTCTCTATTGAGACGAAGAAGCAGACCATCACCGACCAGAAGTCGAGCGGACGCTGCTGGATGTTCAGTGGCATGAACGTGCTGCGCAGCGACTTTGCCCTGCGCACCGACACGTTGCGGGTGGAATTCTCGCAGGCCTATCTTTTCTTCTGGGACCAACTGGAGAAGTCGAATCTGATGTTGCAGGGCTGCATCGACACGGCCAAGAAGCCCATCGATGACCAGCGCGTGCAGTTCTTCTTCCATAGCCCGATAGGCGACGGCGGCACCTTCTGCGGCGTGGCTGACCTGGCCGAGAAATACGGCCTCGTGCCCTCGGAGGTGATGCCAGAGTCGTTCAGCACCGACAATACTTCGCGTGCCCGTGCTCTTGTGTCCTCTAAGTTGAGGGAGTTTGGCCTTGCCTTGCGCGACATGGTGGCAAAGGGCAGCAAATCGGCTGACATTCAGGCCGAGAAGACGAAGATGCTGGCCCAGATCTACCACATGCTGCAGTACACCATCGGCGAGCCCCCGACCAAGTTCACCTATGCCTTCCGCAACGAGAAGGGCGTGGCCACCGGCGAGGCCCGCGAGTACACGCCACTGTCGTTCTATCAGGAGGTGGTGGGCGGTCCGCTCAACGGAACTTTCATCATGGTGATGAACGACCCGCGCCGCGAGTACTACAAGACCTATGAGGTGGAATACGACCGCCATACCTACGACGGCCACAACTGGCGCTACCTGAACCTGCCCATGGACGACATTGAGCAGATGGCCATCGACGCTCTGCGTGCCGGTCATAAACTCTACTCTTCCTACGACGTAGGCAAGATGCTCGACCGCAAGCGCGGCTATGCCGATACCGAAAACTTCGACTATGCCTCGCTCTTTTCCACCGAGTTCGGAATGGACAAGGCCCAGCGCATCTCTACCTTCGACAGCGGCTCAACCCATGCCATGACCCTGACGGCTGTCGACTTGGACAAGAATGGGAAGGCAACGAAGTGGAAGGTGGAGAACTCTTGGGGTGCTTCGTGGGGACAGCAGGGCTGTCTGATCATGACCGATCGCTGGCTGCGCGAGTATATGTTCCGCCTTGTGGTGCCCAACGAGTTCGTGCCCGAGCGACTGATGAAGGCCTACCAGACGAAGCCTGTGATGGTGATGCCGGAAGATCCACTCTTCCTGCCGGACGAATAAAATAAAAAGAGGTGGCGGTCACACAGAAACGACCGCCACCTTCTTTTTTTTATTGTTTAGCGCTTGTCTGGCACTCCGTAGGCAGCCCATTGCTCCTGCGGGTAGAAGCCCTTCAGCGTTTTCTTCTTGTCGGCGTAGGCCACCTTCACCTGGGTCAGCACCTCGTTCAGGTGTTTCACCTTGGGTGCCAGTTCCTCCCTCAGGCGATCCACCTCACGGTTGGCGGCCTCCAGTTCGCTGAGCGTCTGCTCCATCTGGTCAATCTCCTGGGCGGTGACTCCGCGGCCTTCGCCCTCACTCAAGTGCTTGCGCAGGCCCACCACGAGGCCGCGACTCTTCTCAATCTGCAGTTCTACAGTCTTTGACATAATACGTTAGTTTTAGTGATACAAAAGTGTTCTTTTTCTGAGGCAAAGTTAACAAAAAAAGTCGATTTTACGTTCTGTGCAGATGCTCACTTTTTCGTTTTTTTAAGACCAGAAATGCCTTTTCTTTAACATTCTTTCGTAACTTTGCAGGCGTTTTTGAACACCTCTTGTAAACAACAGAATCACGACATGCATATCAAGAAACGACTCATACTTCTGCTGCCCCTCTTTTTGGTCAGCCTCGTTTCCGTCCGGGCCCAGCAATTGCCGCAGGACGGCCCGCTCACACTCCGCCCGCTGCTGCAGCAACTGGGCGACCGGCTATTGCGGGGCAAGACGGGCAGCATCGTCGCCATCGACCCTGCCACGGGACAGATACTCTGCCTGGCCACCAACACGCCGCAGGGATCCGACGTGCGGCAGGCCATCGGTCGGCCCTTGGCGCCGGGCTCTACCTTCAAGACTGCGCAGGCGCTGACGCTGCTCTCCGAGGGCATCATCACCCCGGAGACCACCGTGGACTGCCAGGAGGGCATCACCGACGGCAACATACGCGTAGGCTGCCATCGCCACCGCTCGCCGCTGGCCTTGCAGGACGCACTGGCGCAGTCGTGCAACACGTGGTTTCTCATGACCTTCGCCTCGATGATCAACGATGACTTTGTCTACGACTCCCGCGATGAGGCCATCACCACCTGGCGCTCCTACATGCAGTCGATGGGGCTGGGCGGGCCGATGCACATTGACATCAGCGGCGAACAGGGCGGACTGCTGGCGGGTGCCGACTACCTGAACCGCCGCTATCCGAAGGGCTGGGACGGCAAGACTATCTGGTGGGCCGGCATGGGGCAGGGCGACGTCACGTGCACGCCGCTCCAACTGTGCAACCTGGCCGTCTCGATAGCCAATCGCGGCTGGTTCTACGTGCCGCATATCCACAAGGAAACGACGAATCCCCGCTATCTGACGAAGCGAACGACAAAGGTGCTGCCCGAAGCCTATCCGCCTGTCATCGAGGGCATGCGCCGGGCCGTGGATCGGGGCACGGCCGTGGGCATCAAGACCACCTATCCCATCTGCGGCAAGACGGGCACGGTGGAGAATCCGGGGCGCGACCATTCCGTCTTCATCGGCTTTGCCCCCATGGCCGAGCCGAAGATTGCGGTCTGCGTGTATGTGGAACACGGCGGCTTCGGTGCAGACATGGCTGCTCCCATGGCGGCACTGGTCATGGAAACCTATCTCAAGGGAAAACTATCTCCGGACTCCGAACAACGGGCACAGCGCCTCAGTGCCATCACACTTTGATGCTACGACTTCTGAAAGGGCAGACGAAGGCTGTTGAGCACCACGCTGACGCTTGAGAACGCCATGAGGGCTGAGGCCCACATGGGCGTGATCTGCCATTGGTGGCCGAAGAGATAAGGCACGCCGGCTGCCAATGGGATGCACACCAGATTATAGATGAAGGCCCAGAAGAGGTTCTGGTGAATCATGGTCACGGTGCGGCGCGAGAGGCTGATGGCCTCAGGCAGCCGCCGCAGGTCGGTGGTCATGAGCGTGACCTGTGCCACGTCCATCGCCACATCGGTGCCGCGGCCCATGGCGATGCTCACGTCAGCCACGGCCAGGGCCTGCGAGTCGTTGATGCCGTCGCCGACCATCGCCACGTGGCGGCCCTCCCCCTGCAGTCTTCGAACGAGTGTCTCCTTGTCCTGCGGCAGGGCACGCGAGTGGTAGTGGTCGATGTGGGCTTCCCGGGCGATGCGGGCCACCTTCTCATCGGTGTCGCCGCTCATCAGGTAGACCGCGATGCCCTGTTGCTGCAGGGCGTCAATGGCTTGGGTGGCATGGGGTACGAGCACTTCGGTGGACGCCTTGCTCTCGGTCAGCGTACCCGTCTTGTCGATGACAAGTGCATCGATGCGACGCATCTGCTCGAGGGCGGTGGCGTCCTTGATCAGAATCTGCTTCTCGGCGGCCTTGCCGATGCCCACCATCAGGGCAGTGGGCGTGGCCAGTCCCATGGCACAGGGACAGGCGATGACCAGCACGCTGACGGCGGAGAGGATGGCCTGCGGAAGTGCTTCGGGGCCGCCCAGAAGGTGCCACAGCAGGAAGGTGACGACGGACAGCATGACGACGGTAGGCACGAAGACGAGGGCCACGCGGTCGACGACGCGCTGGACGGGGGCCTTGGAGCCCTGGGCCTCCTGCACCATGCGAATCATGCCGGCCAGCACGGTGTCGCGCCCCACGGCCTCTGCCTTCATCAGGACGGGGCCCTGGAGGACGATGGTGCCGGCCAGGACTTTCTGGCCAGTCGCCTTGGTGGCGGGGGTGCTCTCGCCGGTCATCATGCTTTCGTTGATGGTGGCGACAGAGTCGCTGCAGACGATGCCGTCGACGGGGATCTTCTCGCCGGCACGAACTTCGAGCACGTCGCCGCGCTGGACGGCGGAAATGGGGATGTCGGTGGTGGCGGTGTCGCCATCGGCTACGAGGTGGGCGGTCTTGGGCTGGAGGCCCATGAGCGAGCGGATGCTGCTGGCTGTGCCGCGGCGGGCGTGGTCTTCCAGGAGGCGCCCCGTGAGGACGAAGGCAATGATCATCACCGAGGCATCGAAGTAGGTGTGGTTCTCCAGCCCCAAGGACAGCCATACCTGGTTGCCCCAGAACGTGTTGAAGACGGAGAAGACGAAGGTGATGGCGGTGGAGAGGGCCACCAGGGTGTCCATGTTGGCTGAGGCGTGAGCCAGTTGGCGCAGGGCTGACGTGTAGAAGGGGCAGCCGCAGTAGACCAGGGCCACGAGGGCGAGGATGAGGGCTGTCTGGTTGCGATAGTCGGCATTGAGGCCCGACTCGTCGGACAGCATCGTCACGACCATGACGCCCACGGCCAGCAGCCAGGCCACGACGGTGCGGCGCAGCAGCCGCTGGTGGGCACGGCGCTCGATGGCCTCCACGTTGCGGTCTTCCTCGATGACCATGTCGTAGCCGATGGCACCGACGGCAGTCTTCATCTGTTCGGGCGAGATGCGCTGCGGGTCGTAGTCTACCTGGACGGTGCGTCCGGGCAGGTTGACGCTGGCCTCGGTGATGCCCTCCAGCGAGCCCAGGCGGCGCTCCACGTTGGCTGCGCAGGCGGCACACATCATGCCCAGCACTGCAAAGGTGCGCTTCTCCGTCATATTCCTACAGGGTGAAGGTTATGGGCAAGGTGTATTTTACCCTTATGGCCTTGCCGTTTTGCTTGCCAGGCACCCAACGGGGCATGCTGTTGATGACGCGCATGGCCTCCTTGTCGAGCGAGGGGTCAACGCTGCGGACGACGTGGACGCTGCTCACCGAGCCGTCGCGCTCCACGATGAACTGGCACACCACACGGCCCTGTATGCCATTCTCCTCCGCGATAGGCGGGTAGCGCAGGTTCTGGCTGAGATAGTTCCTCAGTGCACTCTGTCCGCCGGGGAAATCGGGCATCTGCTCCACGACTTCGTAGACCTTGCTGTCGTCAGCCTCTTCCTTCGGCTCCTCCTTCTTGCTGATGACGGGGGCTTCTTCCTCGGCAGGCTCCGAACGCTTG
Source organism: Prevotella sp. (assembly GCA_017483805.1). Classification (GTDB taxonomy): domain Bacteria; phylum Bacteroidota; class Bacteroidia; order Bacteroidales; family Bacteroidaceae; genus Prevotella. The sequence continues at coordinate 2,897 of JAFUUL010000007.1, read as the reverse complement.
CTGATGCGGTCTATGTCGACGGTCTCTTCCGGGCGTCTTTTCTCTGTCTTTTTCTCGGTCTCAGGCCTTTCTGCAGGGGCGTAGTCCTCGGCCGGAGCGGCGACGCCTGCTGCTGGCTCCTCCTCTGGCTCTGTGGCGGTGGAGGCGGGATCTGCCGTGGCTATGGGCACCTCCGTGGGTTGGTCGTAGGCATCGGCTATCTCGTTGCGCGGACTCGGTTTCAGCAGGTAGAAGCCTACGATGAGCATCAGGACTACTGCCGCCACGCCTGCCACGCCGACAACTATCCAGGGCAGGAGGCTCCGCTTGGGCTTTTCCTCCTCCTGATAGGCATACGCGGGCTCGGAGGCCTGGTGCACGGGAGAAGCCTGCGCGCGTACCGTATCCGTCGAGCCCAAGATTGGGCCCGATGGCTGGTCGGGCGCGGCGAGGCCCATGTGCCGCTCCATGAAGAGCCACACGTCGGTGACGCTCTGCGGGCGACGCTTGCGGTTGGGGTCCATCATCCAGCGTATCATGCGCTGCATCTCGGGGCTGGCGTCCTCGGGAAACTCGAAGCCTTCGCCGTCCTGAATGTCCGACACCGATGGGGGCGTCTTCATGGTCAGCAGGTTGTAGGCCGTGGCTCCCAGGGCGTAGAGGTCGGTCCAGGGCCCCATGCGGCTGGTGTTCGACTCGATCTGTTCCGTGGGGGCGAAGCCTGGCGTGTAGCACAGGCCCGTCGACGTGGACAGCGAGCGTCCGTCGCTGTCGTGAAACTGCTTGCTCGCACCGAAGTCTATCAGCACGGCGCGGCCCTGGCCGTCGGTCATGATGTTGCCGGGCTTCAGGTCCAGGTGCCAGATGTTCTCCTGGTGCACGCAGTGCAGTGCCTCCAGCACCTGGCGGATGTAGTCGGTGACCTCCTCCTCGGAGAACGGGTGGCCGGCCTTCTTCATGCGTGCCGAGAGCGATTCGCCCTCCAGGAAGTCCATCACGTAGTAGGTGGTGCCGTTTTCGTCGAACAGGTCGTATACCCTCACCACGTGGTCGTTGTTCAGTCGGCGCAGGCGTAGGGCCTCTTTCTTGAATTTCTCCTTCTGTGCCACAAATTCGGGCGTATTCTCGGCGTTGCTCACGCTCACCGAGCGGCTGTCGTCGTCGCGCTCGTTGACGCCCTTCAGGTAGAACTCCTTCATGGCATAGGTCTCTTCAAACTGCACGTCGGTCACCACATAGGTGTTGCCGAAACCGCCCGATGCCAGTTGGCGGTCTACGCGGTACTTGCCCCTCTGGAGCGTCGCCCCGATGGGCAGCAGGTTGCTGGCGTTTTCCATATCGTCGTCTATAGTTTTCCTTGTTCGCCTAAGTAAGAGTCCTTGAACCCCAGGAAGTAGAGCACGCCGTCCAGTCCGATGGTGTTGATGCTCTGCTTGGCGTTGGCCACGACGCGGGGCTTGGCGTGGAAGGCTATGCCCAGTCCGGCTTCGCTGATCATGGGCAGGTCGTTGGCACCGTCGCCCACGGCGATGGTCTGTGCCAGGTTGACCTTCTCCACCTGGGCGATGAGTTTCAGCAGTTCGGCCTTGCGGTGTCCGTCTACGATTTCGCCCACGTAGCGGCCCGTCAGTTTGCCGTCTTCGCCCACCTCCAGTTCGTTGGCATACACGTAGTCGATGCCGTACTTGCGCTGCAGGTGCTCGCCGAAGAAGGTGAATCCGCCGGAGAGGATGGCAATCTTGTAGCCGCAGCGCTTGAGAATGGTCATCAGGCGGTCTACGCCCTCGGTGATGGGCAGATGGTCGGCTATGTCCTGCATCACGCTGACGTCCAGCCCCTTGAGCAGTGCCACGCGGCGGGTGAAACTCTCCTTGAAGTCAATCTCGCCCCTCATGGCGCTCTCGGTGATGGCCCTCACCTGGTCGCCCACGCCGTTGCGCTCGGCCAGTTCGTCGATGCACTCGGTCTGGATGAGCGTCGAGTCCATGTCGAAGCAGATCAGGCGGCGCATGCGGCGGAACATATCGTCGCGCTGGAACGAGAAGTCCATCTCCAGTTGCGACGACAGGCGCATGAGTTTCGACTGCATCTCGGCTCTGTCGCGCGGCTCTCCGCGCAGCGAGAACTCTATGCAGGCACGGACGTGCTTGGCGGGATTCTTGATGCTCTTGCGGCCCGTCAGACGGATGATGGAGTCGATGTTGAGCCCCTGGTCGGCTATGACGCTCGTGGCCTCGGCTATTTGTCGTGCCTCCAGTTGGCGTCCCATGACCATCAGAATGTAGCGGTTTTTGCCCTGATGGCCCACCCAATTCTCGTATTCGTCGTCGCCGATGGGCGAAAAACCGATGTTTACACCCAGTTCGGTGGCCTTGAAGAGTAGTTCCTTCATCACCTGCCCGGAGTGCACCTCGTCCATGCGGATCAGTATGCCGAGCGAGAGCGTGGAGTGGATGTCGGCCTGTCCGATATCGAGTATCTGAGCGTCGTATTTTGCCAATATTCCCATGACCGATGCCGTCAGTCCCGGACGGTCTTGTCCGGTGATGCGCACCAGGATTTGCTCTTTGCGAATAGTTTCTTCCATTGTTGTTGACTTGTTTCTAAGTAGGGCTGCGGGGTTCCCCCCGCTTTCCCCTTTAAGAACCGTGCATGCGACTTTCACCGCACACGGCTCGCGTAATTCTGAATTAATTCTTGTTCTAATTAATCGGCTCCGTGCCTCTTTAGGCACTGCGTTTGAGAGGGCGCGTCTGACGGTTCATTGACCGCCTTTCCGCGAAGTACTCGTCATATTGTGGGTCGAAGGGGTTGGCATCAGCCCTTACCTTCGTGTAACGCAGCAGCGGCGTATCGGCGAGGGTGATGAGGGATAGGGTGTATTCCTCGCCCCTCTTGTTCTTGCAGGCAGTGCTGTA
>JAFUUL010000067.1 GCA_017483805.1 Prevotella sp. | reverse complement strand
GACTACGACGACGAGATGCACTACGCCAACAACTTCCTGACCATCGCCCCGCGCCACATCATGGCCGTCGGCGGTCAGAGCGAGGCCCTGCAGCAGCGCCTCCGCGAGGCTGGTGTCACTGTGGAGTGGATTCCCCTGGAAAGCCTGATTGACGGCTACGGCGCCGCCCACTGCATGACACAGGTCTTGCAGCGCGAGGCCTTCGACGGCCAGACGACCGGCCTCGGTGCCGTCCGCCACGAAGCCGCAGGGCAGTCGCCCATCCGCCGCTACCGCCTCGACGGTGCTCCCGCCACCGACGACACTCGCGGCCTCGTCATAGAGGACGGACGCAAGCGTGTGAGATAATGACCAAGCGAATCAATAAGAAATAAGACATGCAACTAACAAAGATAAATTTGATTAATAAAAAGATAAAAACGTATGAAAAAGAATCTTCATTCCATCCTCTTGCACATTCAAGGTAGCAATTGGATTGTTGTTTTCTTCCTGCTGTTTTCTGCCCTTACAGTGACGGGGCAGACACTGCGTGGAACAGTAAAAGACATTATCACGGGCGAGCCGCTGCCAGGCGCAGTGGTGTCGGTGGTCGGTGAGAAGAACCTCACTGCCACCACGAATGCCGATGGTATATTCGAGATGAAGAACGTGCCCATAGGCCGTTACACCGTGGAGAGCCAATATCTGGGCTATGAGCCGGAACGCATCATCGAAGTGCTGGTCTCCGGCAGCAAGGAGGCAGTGCTGAACTTTCAGATGCGAGAACTGGCGACGCAACTGCAGGAAGTGACGGTACGTCCTGCTGTGAATAAGGCTCATGCGCTGAACCCCACCGCCGTGGCTGGTGCAACGATGATCAGCGTGGAAGAAGCCGATCGCTTTGGCGGCAACTTCGAAGACATTGCCCGTGTGGTACGCCGTTATGTGGGCACCACGGGCTCGGTCGACAACAGCAGCATCTCCACCCACGGCAACCCTCCCTATATGACCGCGTTCCGGATAGAGGGTGTAGAGGTGCCAACACCCGTACATCTGGATGAGATTGGCGGACATGGAACGGGTCAGATTTCGACCTTGCACACCAACCTGCTGGCCAACAGTGACTATTACACCGCTGCCGCCCCTGCCGAGATAGGCAATACAGTGGGTGGCGTGATGGACATGCGGCTGCGCAACGGCAACCCCAATAACTACGAGCACAGCGTGAAACTATCCATGGTGGGTCTTAATGCTACCAGCGAAGGCCCGCTGTCGAAAAAGAACGGCAGCAGTTATCTGGTGTCTTACCGCTACGGTCTGACCAAGTTGGCCAACGACATCGGTGTCAGCATCAGCGAGGGTGACCAGGTGGCATATCACGACTTGCAGTTCAAGCTGAACTTCCCGTTGAGTGATAAATCTACCTTCAGCCTCTGGGGGCTGGGAGGCTGGAGCAAGACTTCTTTTGACTGGGAAGGACTGGATGAAGAATGGACTTCGCTCTACGAGCAGTTAGAGAACAAGGCCGACATCAAGTCGGTGTCGGGTGGCATGACGCTCGACCTCGGTTTGGGGCAGGGCTGGCGACTGAGGGGTGACCTCGCGGCATCTCACCGCGACTTCATGTCCAACGACCGCTTCGCCATCTATGCCACCGACGGTACCTTGCTCACCGAGGAGAACCGCAAGACAGCCACCTTTGCCCCTGTCACCCCTTTTGCCCTGATGGACTCGAAGACGCTGTGGCTGACAGCCTCGGTGGCTGCACAGAAGCGTTTCTCGTCGCACTATCTGCTGAAGTTAGGCTCGTCGCTCCGTCATATCGACTATGAGCAGTCTTTCCAGCAGGCAGCATCCATCTACACGGGCGTGTTGCTGCCAGTAAACGCTGCCGACAAGCAGATGCAACAGGTGGATGCCTACGCCACCAACAACCTGCGTTTTGGCCAGTGGACGTTTAATGCCGGTCTGCATCTGGCAGGCTGGACACTCTCCAGCGACTGGACCCTTCAGCCGCGTTTCTCCACAGAGTGGAAACCGGCCGACGGCCACACGCTCTCCTTTGGCTACGGCATGACCACCCGCACCGACAGTTATGACACCTTCTTTGCCACCGCCACCAACCGCGACCTCAAGCCCATGCGCTCACACCAGTTGGTGTTCGACTACAAGTGGCAGCCGTCGCTCTCATTCTGCATCAAGGCCGAGGCATGGGCAGAATGGCAAAGTGCCGTGCCCGTCAGTCCCACCTCGACCTTCTGCCCGCTGAACCGTCACCTCGGCTACCAGAACTATGTCACCGAGGCACTGGTGAGCGAGGGCCGCGCCCGCAACTATGGCGTGGCCCTGGGTGCTGAGCACTACATGACCAACGGTTTCTACTGGCTGCTGAACGGGGCGTTGTACAAGTCTGAATACAGAGACATCCACCACGTCTGGCACCCCACGCTCTTCGACCGTGGCTGGACGTCGAACATCGTAGGCGGCAAGGAGTGGAAGGTGAAGAACCGCCACCTCTTCTCGGCCAATATCGCTTTCACCGCCATGGGTGGTCGGCGTCACACCCCGTTTGACGAAGCAGCGACAGCTGCCTTGTATGCTGCCGGCTCCCCCTACGTGGCCTACGACGAATCCCGGACTATGGAAGAAAGGACCGACCCCGTCATCGACCTCTCGCTGAACATCACCTATCGCATACACGGCAAGAAGTTCGACCAGGTCATCGGCCTTGACTATATGAACATCCTCGTCAATGAAGAGCCTTACCAGGACTTTTATGACTACCGTACCCATCAACCGAAGACAGTCAATTCCTATCTCTCAATACCCAATATAAGTTATGCGATTATTTTCTAAGTACATCATCGGGTGCGCTATGTTGGCACTGGCGGCTGGTTGCGGTGAAACCGCCCCCAGCCCTGCCGCCGTCAAATATAAGACGCTGAAAGTAGAACGGCAGGACTATATGCTGGACCGCCAGTTCAATGCAAAGATAGAGAGCAAAGAGAACGTCGATGTGAGTGCTCTTATTGGCGGAACACTGAAGAAGATTTGCGTAAATGAAGGTGCTCGCGTGAAGAAAGGGCAGCCGCTCTTCATCATCGACCAGGCTCCCTACATCGCTGCTGTCAATGCTGCTAAAGCCCAGGTGGCTACAGCCCGTGCAGCACTCGCCACGGCTGGGCTGAACTTAGACGGCAAAGAGAAACTCTATGCACAGCAGATGGTGGGTGAGTTTGACCTGCGCAGGGCGCGTCATGCCAAAGAGGAAGCCGCGGCTCAACTCGAGGCTGCCCAGGCAGAACTGGCGGCTGCGCGTACCAACCTGGACTATACCACCATCTGCAGCCCCGTTGACGGAACCGTCAGTATCATGAACTTCCACGAAGGTCAAGTCGTGTTCCCTTCCAGCACACTGCCTATCACCACCGTAGCGGCCAACAAGCAGATTCATGCTTATACCACGTTGTCAGAGGAATTGCTCGTGAACCTGTTCAAGGAATATGGCTGCAGCACTTCCGACGAACTGCTGAAAAAGTTGCCTCCCGTCACGCTCTATACTGTCTGGGGTGAAGAACTTCCGCAGAAGGGACACTTCGATGCCGTTAGTGGTGAGACGGAAATCTCGACAGGCTCCGTCCTCTTCAGGGCATCGTTCGACAACCCTTCGGAGATGTTCCGCAACGGCAGCAACGGATATGTATTGCTGCCAACCACAAAGCATGGGGTCTTTGTCATACCGCAGGAGGCCACTATCCACATTCAGGACAAATACTTCGTTTATCGTATCGTCGACGGCAAGGCCGTCTTTACAGAGGTGAAGGGCATTTCTGCTAACGATGAGCAATATGTGGTGACCAGTGGACTGAATGACGGCGATGTCATCATAGCCGAGAATGCCGGAATGGTGACCGAGGGAATGGCTGTGGCCCAGGAAACAGGAAAGAAATAACTTTAAATACGATTAGTTATGCGTCCAAGATTACACCATATTATATATGTAGTGGCCGTGCTGACTCTGTCGGTTCTCTGCACAGGCTGCGGCGAAGAAGCGACACAGCCTGTGAAGGACTGCTACCGCTGCCAGCGTGTGCAGCGGCGAGACATCACCCTGAATCGCAACTTTACCGTGAAGATGGAAGGTATACATAGTATAGGGGTTCGCCCACTTGTCAGTGGACGGCTTGCAAAGATTTTAGTAAAGGAAGGTGCCCATGTGAAAAAGGGGCAGCCGCTGTTCGTCATCGACCAAAGCCCTTATATTGCTGCCGTTGATGCCGCCAAGGCTCAGGTGTCCACGGCCCGCGCTGCACTATCCTCTGCCCAGTTGAACTTAGAAGGCAAGGAGACACTCTATGCTCAACAGATGGTGGGAGAGTCCGACCTGCGTCGTGCCCGCCATGCCAAGGAAGAAGCCTACGCACAGGTGGAAGCGGCACAGGCTGAGTTGGAAGCGGCACGCATCCAACTGGACTACACCACCGTCTGCAGTCCAGCAGACGGTGTCATAGGCATGATTGAATACCGTGTGGGCGATCTTGTTGAAGCCGACAGCGAACTACACATGACAATCCTTTCAGACAACAACTACCTTCATGCATACAGTGCCCTCTCTGAGGAGTCGCTCTCTGAACTTCTTCAAGACTTCAACTGCAACGCTGTCGATGAACTTCTTGAAAAGTTGCCACCCGTCACGTTTTATAGCAATTGGGGCTATCAGTTAGAGGAAAAGGGACATATTGATGCCATCAGCGGTTCCGTTGATCTGGAAAATGGTGCCACCTATATACGTGCCACCTTCCGTAATCCCACGGAAATCTTCCGTAACGGCACTAACGGCTATATCGAACTACCCTACGTCAGACACAATGCCATAGTCATTCCGCAGGAAGCGGTCGTTGACATCCACGACAAATATCTCGTCTATAAAGTGGTCGAAGGGAAGGCTGTGGAAACTGAGGTGACCATCCTGCCTTATAACGACGGACAAAACTATGTGGTGACGGGCGGTCTGAGTGATGGCGACGTCATCATTGCCGAGGGAGCCGGATTCGTGAAGGACGGAATTGAAGTAACAGAAAAGAAAGAAAAGAAAGGAGGAAAGCCATCATGATCAGTCGTTTCTTTATCAGTCGTCCCATTTTTGCCTGCGCCCTTTCTGTGCTTGTCCTGCTGGCAGGCATCGTAGGCTATGTCAACCTGCCCGTAGAGCAGTTCCCCAATGTAGCCCCGCCAGTGGTCACCATCAGTACTGAGTACACCGGAGCCAGTGCCGAAGCCGTCATGAAGAGCGTCATCACGCCCATTGAAGAGGCCGTCAACGGCGTGGAGGGCATGGATTATATCACGTCGTCGTCGACCAGCAGCGGCATGGCCACGGTCAGCGTCACCTTCCGTCCCGGCACCGACCCCGACCTGGCACAGATACGCGTGAAGAACCGTGTGGAAGAGGCCAAGGGCTACCTGCCTGCCGAGGTGCTGAATCTGGGTGTGCAGGTGGAGAAGGAGGAGCAGGGTATGCTACGTATCATTGCCCTGGAATGTCCCGACAACCGCTACGACAATGCCTTCATCACCAACTATTTCAACATCAACGTGCAGCCGCGCCTGCAGCGCATCAGCGGTGTTGGTAATATCCAACTGATGGGCAATGTCTATGGCATGCGTATCTGGATGGATCCTAAGATGATGGCCATGTACCAACTGAACCCGGAGGACATTGTCAATGCCCTGGAAGGTCAGAACGTCGAGGCTGCCATCGGTACGCTGGGCGAGGATTCAGAAGGAACCTACCAGTACACGCTGGTATATAGGGGCCGTTTGGAAAACCCACAAGAGTTTGAGGATATTGTCTTAAAGACTGACGGTTTTAACGACCTGCATCTCAGCGATGTGGCTCGTGTGGAACTG
>JAFUUL010000105.1 GCA_017483805.1 Prevotella sp. | reverse complement strand
GTTCTGGCAGCAGGTGAAGAGCAAGACCGAGGCAGAGATCCAGACCAAGGGATTCAAACGCACCTTCGGTTTCCGCCCTGCCATCATGAAGTGGGCTAAAGGGCAGAAGCATATCCAAACGATGCAATATTTGTTTCTTCCATCAGTTGTATGTGGGAGATTTTTTGTACTGAAGGTTATAAATCCTTGATGACCAGTCGTCCGTCCTGTATGACGGCATGAAACTCGTGGAACGTGTTCAGCAGTTCTATGGCGCGGTCGATGGGCTCGTTGCGGGGGAAGAAGAAGCGAACGTGGCGTTCCATGAGTTCGCGGTTCTCGATGATCACGTCGATGTTGTACCACCGGCCCAGTTCGGTGACCACTTCCACGAGCGGAGCCTCGTCGAAGTAGATGTAGCCCTTGCGCCAGTTCAGGTACGGATCCATATTCTCCTCGGCGGTTTCAAAGCCTGCATCGGTCAGGGTGGTGCCCTGGCCGGGGCGGAGCGTCACCGGTTCTGTCTCGCCGCTGCTCACCTGCACCCGGCCGGTGATGAGGGCTACGTGGCTCTCCTGGCCAGGATAGCAACTCACGTTAAGTTCGGTGCCCAGCACGCGGGCTTCCAACTGGTCGGTGAAGATGACAAATGGATGTGCGGGGTCTTTGGCCACGTCGAAGTAGGCCTCACCCTCCAGGTAGACGCGCCGCTCGCTGCCGGTGAAGCGGCTGGGATAGACCAGTCGGCTCTCGGCGTGCAGCCAGACACGGGTGCCGTCGGCAAACACAATCTGGAACTCCTTGCCCTGAGGTATGGTGACCGTGTTCTGCTCCTGCTCCACGCTGATGCGGTGGCCCTGCTGGGCCGCGTGGTTGTAGTCCAGCACCAGCCGGCCAGCCTCTGACAGTGTTGTGCCGGTCTTCTGCTGCTGTTGGCGGTCGGAGAGGTTGATCTCGTCGCGTCCCTGTCCCAGCGGTGCATCGGGCTTGCCGATGGTCAGCACGATGTCCTGCGGGGCCGTCTGCTTGACAAAGGCCACGTAACTGCCGGTGGCCTCTGTCGGTGCCGAACCAGTCGGCCAGACCAGTGCCACCACCGCCACGATGGCTGCGGCACAGGCGGCAATGGCAGCCCACTTGTGCCAGCCGCCGATGGCCACGGTGCGGGCGCGGTGGCCGTCGCCCTCGAGCCGCTGTTGCAGGCGCTGCCACTCGGCGTCCACATCGGGCACGTCGGGCTGCAGAGCCTGGCGTGTGCCCGACTGCAGGGCTCCCAGTTGGCGGAATGCCTCTATGGCATCAGGATTGTCGAGCAGTGCCTCTATGTCGGCATCGCTCAGTGCTGCATCGTCAGAACCCAGTCTGGCGATGCGGTCCAGCATGTCGTCGATCTGATTCTCGTCGGTGAAGTTCATCCTTACGTGTATTCGTATTTGTTCTGTTTAGTATTATATCGTTTGGGCTCAGGTTTTCGACACCCCTCTGGCGTCTTTATTCACTTTTTTTAGCCATTCGTTCGCGCAGTTTCTTCAGCGCCGCCACAATGTGCTTCCTCACGGCACTGTTGCTGATGCCCAATTCCTCGGCCACCTCGCGGTATTTCTTCCGTTGCAGGTAGCAGCGCTCTAGGATGAGGCGCGTCTTGGGCGTCATCTCCTGCATCACCTCGCCTGCCTGCTTGAGCAGTTCGTCCTGCTCGCTGATGATGGCAGACAGTTCGTCGGGGTCTTCGGCGTAGGCCCGCTCCATCAGGCTGGCGTACTTCTGCTGTGCCACCTCGTGGCGCACATGGTCGACACATTTGTTTCTGACGAGCGTATAGAGGAAGGCCAGCCGGCGGCTGTCTTCCATAGCGTCCATCTTCGGGTAGGCCTGGGCGAAGGCTTCGCTCACAATGTCGCGACACGCCTCGGGGTCGTTCACCATGCGGTTGGCGAACTGGTAGAGCCGTGCGTAGTTGTCACGGAACAGTTGTTCAAAGGCCTTCTTGTCGTTCAATGCGCTCGTCGTTAGTGGTCACTCAATTCGGGTGCAAAGTTACGAAATAAACTGGAAAGTGACGGGTGCTGAGCGAAAAGTTTTGCTCCTTGGGGGGCATTTCTGTTGCAAAATACCCTTTTATGGGGATAGGGGATGCCCCCTTTAGGGGCGTGAGTAAAAAGAAAGCAGACCCGCGGATCGCTATCCGTGAGTCTGCTCGGAATCAGGTTTTATGATTTTATTAACGAGAGAGTGCTCTCTACTTGGCGGCCTGCTTCTTCACCTTGCCGTCGGCGGAGCGCAGGATGTAGACACCCTGCTGCGGAGCCTCTTGCAGACGACGGCCGTTCAGGTCGTAGTACTCCTCGCGGCCAGTGCCGGTGGTGCCAATCTCGCGGATGCCCGTCTTGACCCATTCGTCGATGAGCGTGCGTAGCACCTCCTGGTCGTAGCCCACGTAGGGCGAGATGAGCAGCGTCATGGGCTCGGCCACTGGCTTCCACTCGTTGTTCTGGTACATCCAGGTGGTGCTCTTCGTGCTGTTGGTGCGCACCTCGCTGCCGATGGCCATGTCGTTCTCGCCTTCGGCATAGGTGCCCATGCCCTCAACCACTACATACCAGGGTTTCGGCAGCAGCAGGATGGGGAATTCGGCATCGTAGCGGAACTGCGTCCAGGCCGTGGAGCGGGTGATGTGAGACGACTCCGTCAACTGGCTGGCGTTAAGCGTGACCTCACTGCCCTCTATGGGCTCGCCGGGCACGCCGTCCTCAGTCTCGTAGGCCAGATAGAGCGTGGCCTTCGAGCCGCGGCTGTAGATCTTGGTCTTGGCAAAGTCGATGGCCGTCTGCAGCACGTAGGCCGTGTCGAGCGGAGCCACGAAGCGCTCGGCCCACTTGGTCACGCCGGCATTGTTGGAGCCACCATAGTTGCCCAGTTTCTTGCCGTTCTCGTCGGTCATGTAGTACACCTTCATCGAGTTGGGTGCGGCCCCGACCTCGAAGTTCCAGATAGAGTTCGAACTGCCCACCTTGATGGTCTGCTCGCTGGCGGTGATCACGTGCTCGCCGCCGGGGTTGCCCACGGTGACGCGGTAGTGATAGAATGCACTGCTGTAGCGGCCGGGGATGGTGTCGAAGGCCACGGTGATGACCGAGTCGTTGGACTGGGCGACGACCTTGTCGTCAGCATCCAGAATCTCCCATGAATAGTAGGTGGGATGGTTGGTGCCCTTCACGCGGAAGGTGACAGGCTTGTTGGTGCCGGGCACGAAGGGCGTGCCGCCGGTGCGGCGCAGGAAGGCCTCCTCAGGATAGTAGACCGTAGCCACGGGCTGCTTGTAGCCCACGGTGACGAAGTCTTTCTTCTCCACGGTCTCCGTCTTGGCGTCGCTGCCGGTGATGACCAGTTTGGCGGCGTAGGTGCCGGGCTCGTTGTAGGTCACCACGGGATCCTTTTCGGTAGAGGTGGCAGGTTGGCCGCCCTCGAAGGTCCACTGGTAGGTGAGTCCCTCACCCACGGACTGGTTCTGATAGTGCACCTGGTCATCGATGTAGACCTTGGCCGCATTGTCGGCCAGGCCGGTCTGGTAGACCTTCACCTCGTCGATGCTGATGCGTTCGTAGTAGTTGCGCGTGCCCTGGAAGGTGAAGCCCAGTTTCACTGCCTTGCCGCTGAGGGCCGACAGATCGGCGGTGACCAGTTGCCACGACTTGTCGTAGTCGGTCAGGCTCTTCTGCCAGTCACTGATGCTGAACACCTTGATGGTGTCGCCGTTCTCAATGGCAATCACGTCGCTCGTGTACTCCACGAGTTCGGGGATAGCGTAGAACGAGAGGACGCTCTTCGGCTTGATCTCGATGGCGTCGGCCGTAGTCATGACGGCGTTGCTCTCGGTGTCGCCGGTGTTGTAGACATAGAGGCGGTTCTTTGACTTTGGGTTGATGAGTTCGTAGCCCGTGTCGGTGTTGAACAGCGTCTGCCAGGGACGACCCGTGTAGGTGGTGTCCTGCTCCCAGAGGTCGAGTTTCTCCTCGAAGTCATCGATGAAGTAGATGTCCTGAGCCTCGACGGCAGAGAAGGCAGCCTTGAAGGTGACGGGCGTCACCTCGACATACTTGGCAATCTCGGCGGTGGCGCTGAGACCGAACTCGTTGGTCACGGTCAGGCGTACGTCGTACTCACCAGCCTTGTCGTAGATCACCTGCGGGCTGGCCAGGGTAGAGGCGGCAGGCTGTCCGCCCGGGAACTCCCAGGCATAGGTGAACTGCTCACCGTTCTTCGGTGTGGCCTTGAAGGTGACAATCTGATCCTGCTCGACAACGGCCACGTCGCCGGTGACGTCGGCAGCAGCCAGCGTGACGCTGGGCGTGAAGTTCTTCACGGCCTGGTCAACCTTGCTGGTGTTGTAGGTCAGTTCAGGAGTGATCATCAGGATGGCGGGTGCACCGTCCCACTCCTTCCACTGCTGGAGGCTGTCCACATAGGCATAGACGGTGTTGTCTTCCTCATTCTCCTGCGGGACGGAGGCCAGTGACACGTTCTTGTCAGCGATGGTGGAGAAGCCGCTCACCACGACGAAGAAGGGCTTGGTGATGGGAGCCTGCTCCTTGGCGGGGATGGTCACGGTGTCGTAGTTCTTCGTGCGAGTCGTGGCCTTCTTGGTGCTGGTGATAGAATAGGTGTAGAGTTCCAGACCGGGCAGTCCGTTCTCGTCTTCCTCCTGGATGGTCAGGGTTAGGCCCTTGCCGCTGTTGGCAGCGGTGGGGAAGAAGACGCGGATATAGTCGATGGTGGCCGTGTCCTGCGGAGCCTCGAAGCGCTCGGCCCAGCGGGTGATGCCCAGGTCGTTGCTGCCGCCGATGTAACTGGTCTTGGTATCGTCGGTGTAGTAAGCGTAGACATTGGTCACGCCAGGCACGAACTTGGAGTTCCAGATGTACTTGGCACCGCCCACGTTGATGTTGCTGATACCCACGGAGTCGCTGCCGGCCTCGTTGCTGGCCACGAGCGTGGCCGTGATGGTCTTGGCAGTGTTGGAGGCAAACTTCTCAATGTCGTACTCGATGGTGGGGTTCTGCTCGGTGGAGGTGGCAAACACCTCACCACCGGTGCTGAAGGTCCACTTCCAGGCTGTCGGGTGGTTCTGCGACAGGTCGAAGAAGGTCACCTGATGCTTGCCCGTAGCGAGGAACGGCTGTACCGACGAAGTGACGGTGTGGCCCTCCTTCGGCGTGCCGATGCTGGCCAGGGGCTGCTTGTAGCCCACGTGTACGAAGCCTTCGAGTTGCTTGGTCTCGCTCTTCTGAGCCACGGTGTCGGTGACGACGAGCGTCACGTTGTGGTCGCCCAGCGTGGTGTAGGTCACCACGGGCTCGCGGTCGGTCGACGTGGCGGGCTGGCCGCCCTCGAAGGTCCACTCATACTTCAGGTTGCGGCCCGTGGAGTTGTTGATGAACTGCACGGAGTCATCCAGAGCCACATTGGCCTTGATGGTGTCGTTGTTGGCCACGTAGACTGCGAGGTCTTCGATGCTCATCGAACCGGTGCTGCCTGTGCCGTTGAAGGTGAAGCCTATCTGGGCCTTCTTGCCCCAGGCGGGGAAGAGGTCGACGGTCTGCTTCTCCCACTGCTGGTCGGCTACGGTGGCCAGGTCGAGCAGGGTGGTCACCTCGTCGCCAACCTTCACGAAGAAGGTGGCATTGTAGATTCCGTCGAGGTCGGCATAGGTGTAGAAGTCGGCGAAGGTGTTCTCCTTCACGTCAATCTCCTCGCTCAGGATGGTCTGCTGTGCCAACTTATCCTTGGCACCCTGGCAGAACAGGCGGTTCTTGGAGGCGGGGTTGATCTGGTCGTAGTCGTAGTAGGAGAAGATGGTCTTCCAGCCGTTGACAGTGGCATCGCCGGTGGCAGTCCACTGTGGCAGTTCGCTGTCCTCGAAGTCGTCGCTGAACACAACCTCCTGGGCCTCCTTGGCGGTGAAGGCGGCGGCCAGTGTGGGCTCGGTGACCTCCACGGCACCCTTGATGCTCACGGAGTCGGCGAAGCCGTACTCGTTGGTCACGGTCAACTTCACGTCGTAAGCGCCTTCCTTCTCATACTTCACCGAAGGCGTAGGCAGTGTAGAGGTGGCGGGCTGTCCGCCGGGGAACTCCCAGTGGTACTGCACGGAGCCGTAGCCACGGTATGAAGCCGACGACTTGGTGCCGTCGAAGCGTACGCTCTGGCCTTCCTCGATCACGGCCACGTCGCCGTCAACGCCAGACAGGGCAATCTTAGCCGTGGGCTGTGCGTTGCTGATGGCCTGGTTGACGTTGGTGGAAGCATAGGAAACGTAGGGATAGATGAGCAGGCTATAGGGTGCGCCTTCCCACTCTTTCCATACCTGAGTGCTGTCTACGTAATAGACGCGGTTGTCCTCGGCGTTCTCCTGCTCGTAGGCTGCAAAGCCTCGGCCAGCGGGGAACTCGCCGAAGGTCACGAAGAAGGGCTTCGTGATGAGCGGCAGGTCGTACTTGGTGGTCTTGTTAGAGGCAGAACCTGTCGTGGTCGTGGTGTACTTGGTGCGGACACCGCCTGTACCATTGGTGTTGGCTGTCGTTTTGTCGATGGTACCCTCCCAAATGACGGTGCCGGGCATGCCGTTCTCGTCTTCCAACTGGATGGCGTATGGCACATTCACAGTAACGGTTGAGCCGGGGATGACGAGACGGAAACCGGTAATGGTAGCCGTGTCCATCGGGGCATCGAAGCGCTCTGCCCACCGGGTGATTTTACGGGTGTTGTAGCCACCGACGAATTCGTCGGACGTTGTCTCATCGAGCGGCTGGCGGTAGACATTGGTGACAGAAGGCAGAACCTTGCTGTTCCAGATGTACTGCGTGCCGCCCACCTTGATGGCACTACTCGTGGAGACCGTGGTCTCACCAGCAGGGTTGCCGGCGGTGAGGGCCATCTTGTATTGCTTGGAAGACGATGTACTCTTGTCTACGTTGTAGTTGACGGTGGCATCTTGGGTCGTGATGGTTTCGCCAGTTCCCAGGTCCCATGCCCAGTAGGTGGGGTCATCGGTAGAGGCATCCTTGAAGGTCACTTCATGGCTGCCTGCTGCGATAAACGGATTCTGGGTGTTGCAGACCACATAAGCGTTTTCGGGCAGTTTGATGGCTGCCGTCGGAGCCTTGTAGCCCACATGCACGAATTCCTTGAAAGTCTTGGTGTCGGTGGCGTCGCCGCTCTTCACTGTGAGTGTCACGTCGAAGTCGCCGCGTGTGGCATAGGTCACCACGGGCTCCTTATCGGTAGAAGTGGCAGGTTCGCCACTGGCGAATGTCCACTCGTAGGTGAGGTTGTCACCCGTAGAGGTGTTCAAGAAATGAACGGCATCTCTTGCTGCGATATTGGCCTTGGTGTCGGCCTGTTGGTACTGGCCGACGGTGAAGGCGTCAATGTAAGCCTGTGCACCGGTGTTGTCGGTCGACTCCGTGATGTACTGGAAGGCAAAATTCACGCTCTTGCCGGCATAGTCGGCAGCGTCGATGACCATCTGTACCCACTGGTTGCTGGCGTAGGCATTAGCCTCGTTGCTGGCCCACTCGCGGAAGTTGAGCAGGGTGGTAGTGTCGTTGTCGAGGATAACCTTGAAGAAGACATTCCAGTTCTGGAGTGCCGTCGTTGGGAACTTGGTGTAGAAGGCTACCTTCGAGCCGGCCTTCACGTTGATGGCCGGCGAGATGATCCACTCGTTGCTCACACCGTTCTTGTCACCGGCTCTGCTGATAACGGCCCCCGGGTTGGTAGTGGTGTAGCCAAAGGTGGGACCGGAGGTCTGATACCAGGCTCGGCTGGACAGGGTGGTGTCGAGGCTCCATGTGGCAAAGTCATCCTGCGTCTGGAAACCATTCTGGTAGTACAGGTCGATGGCTTCCTGGGCCGTAAAGTCGGCCTTCACCGTCTGTGCCTGCGCTCCTATCGCCGAGAGGAGGAGGCTCAGAGTGAGAATAAACAGTTTTCTTCTTCTCATACTTAGTTTGTTTAAAAGTTATACATGTTGGTTACTTACTTTGCAATGTGTTTCTCGGCCTTGCCGTCGGCACGGCGCACGATGAAGACGCCCTGCGAGGGACGGGCATTGAGCCTGTGGCCGCGCAGGTCGTAGTACTGCTCATCGGCCTCAGGTCGGATGGCCTGCATGTCGCTGATGCCCTGCACCACCTCGCTTACGTTGGCAAAACTCAGGTAGGGGGCTACGGCCATCGAGATGCGACCACTGCTGGTCTCCTGCCAGATGTAGTTGTTGGTGAAATAGGCCATGCCGTTGATGAAGGCCAGCGAGTCAATGTAGGCATAGGTGGTGTTGCGGCGGGTCTCGTCGCGCAGCGGCGAGCAGCCCAGGTAGATCTCGTTGATCAGGTACTTCGTCATGTGATCCATCTCGTAGGCGGGTATGCCGCTGACCACGACGAAGAATTCGTCATTCACGGTGACGGGCTTGCTGAAGGTGAAGTCGGTCAGTCCGCTTTCGCCAAAAGGTGCCTCGGCCACCTTGCAGTTCTTCAGTGCCAGTTCGCTGCGTCCCAGCACGTTGGCGGGAAAGCCCGTCTGCTTGTCGCGGTCCCATATCTCCACCACGATGGTGGTGTCGGGCTTGAAGTTGGTGGTGCTCAGGAAGAGCAGGCCCACCTTCGAGATGGTGGCCTCGGCCAGGGGCTTGTCGAAGCGCTCGGCCACCTTGATCATGCGGCGGGTGTTGCTGCCGCCGAAGTAGCCCTCGCCATTGCCTATTTTCACGGCGGTGATCTTTTCTATCTCATCCTCCTCGATGTTCCACACGTAGGCCGAGGCACCGCCCACCTTGATAGCCCGGTTAGGACTGTCGGCTGTGTGGGCACCGGCCTTGTTGCTGGCTTGCAGCGAGAAGGTGTAGTAGCCGGCCTTGGGGAAGTAGACCGTCGGCTCATGGTCGGTGCTGCTGTCAGTGCTGGCACCGCCGTTGAAGGTCCACAGCCAGTCGGTGGGGTAGTGCGTGGAGGCATCGCGGAAGGTGACTGGCGTGTTGTTGGGGATGAAGCAGCCGCCCGCCACGCGGCGGTAGGCCTGGTCAGGATAGGCGTAGTGGGCCTCCGGCGTCTGCACGGCTACGTTGACATAGGCCTTGTGCTCGCTGCTGGAGGTGGCAGAGCCCGAGGTGACGGTCAGTCGCACGTCGTAGACTCCTTCCTTGTAATAGGTGACTATGGGATCCTTCTCGGTGCTGGTGGCTGGTGTGCCGCCGGGGAACTCCCACGCATAGGTCAGGTTGTCGCCCTTGGAATAGTCCACGAAGTGGGCCTGCTGCCCCTGGTAGAGGTCCACCGTGCCGGCATCGCCACCGGTCTGGATGAACTCGATGTCGTCGATGAACACGTGGTCGCCGTTCTTGCCCCAATAGTGCAGTTGCACCTGCACCGTCTTGCCGGCCAGTGCCGAGAGATCGTAACTGACGTGCTTCCACTGGTAGATGTCGTCGAGCGATTCCACGGTGTAGAACAGTTCGCTGCCGCGTGCCACGAGGATAGAGTCGTTATTCTCGTCGAGCAGGCAGATGGTGTAGTCGTAGTTCTCGCGGTCATCGTGGTTGTAGGGCTCATAGACGAAGGGACCATTGCATATCCAGAAACTCATGGTTGAGTTGGGCAGCACCTCAATGGCGGGAGAGTAGCCCAGTTCGTCCTGATAGCCCGACGAACTACTCTGTATGAGCAGCGACATCTTTGAGTTTGGATTGTGGTTCAGGTAGTCATCGTAGGGGATGTTGTTGTGTTGCACGTAGGCATATTTGTAGATGTGCCACTGGTACGTCTGGTTGACGTTAGTTGTGCTCCACAACCAGGTGTCGAACTCGTCCTCATCGTCGAAGCCGCAGTGGTAGTAGTTGTTGGTGGCCTCTGTGGCCATGAACGATGCTACGGGGCCTTGGGCTGTAGAGCAGAGGGGGATGAGTGTTGTCAGAAAAAGTAGAAGTTTTCTCATATTCACATATGATTATTGATTGTTACTTGATTCGCTGAAGATAGGGGTCGACAAGTGCCTGCAGGTAGCCGTAGCCGTTTGACGAGTTGGGTGTCCTGGCGGTGGTGAGCCAGAAGAGCAGGGCATTGGGCGTATAGCCCGTCTTGCTCCACGAGCCGTCATCCGTGAAACGGCCAATGATGGTCTGCGTATCGGCATCATAGTCCAACGGAGCCTTCATGCCATAGGTGCCGCTGAGGTTGAGTTGAAAGTTGCCGTCGACCAGTGCCGAGGTGAGCAGCGACACATAGTAGTTGGTGCCGTCGTCAGCCTTATAGCGGCCGGCGTACTCGGTGTTCTTCAGGTAGAGCGTCGGCTCGTTCTCGTCGAGGGTCATGGCGATGTTCCAGTTGTGATCCGGTATGCGGAAATAGAGGGTCTTGCCAGTGTAGGAGAGAGTTCCGTCGAAAGTGACGGTAGAGCCGTTGGCCACCGTGCCGGCCAGACGATACTTGCCCAGGATGTCGGTCCGGGCGTCGTATTGCATCACTTTAAACGAGTCGGCATATTCACCGGTGCTGACACGAACCCAGGCGGAGCGGATGTCGCCAGAGGCGTTTTCGGCGCAGGTGTAGCGGAGCGTGTCGCCATCGATGGCAGCGGTCAGCCAGTCGGCACTGGTGGTGACCTGCGTCTCGTTGTCGTAGGTGATGGGCATGTCCCGGACTACGGCTGTGTCGCCGAAGACATAGCGGTCCTGGTGGTCGAAACGATAGACGATGCCGCGCTGCTGGACGGTGAGTTGCACGGAGTCGGTACCGCTGTGGATGGTCAGGATGGCAGAGCGCCCTTCGACCACCCTGTTGGCTTGGACGGCGATGCTGACGGTATGGTCGTTCACCTGTGCATGGCACCAGTCGGCCGACAGCACAGCCGTGACCTGCTGCTGTGACTTGACTTCCACCAAGCCTGTTCCTCCCTGCGACGGGAAGAACACCTGGCTGCTGACGATGAGCAGTTGCCGCTCTTCGGAGGTGGCATTGTCATCGCTGTCGCATGCTGCCAGCAGCAGTGGCAGCAGGAGCAGAGTATAGAGTGTCTTGTTCATATCGGTTTAGTTTCTTTTGATGAGCGATGTGACTTTTTGTATCTGTAGTTGTCCGCCGACGCCCCACTCTGACGGGAGACGGGCCAGGTGGGCATAGCCGTCATCGCCCAGATAGGGATAGGCCACATAGTAGGAGTCGGTCTGGAAGCGGGCATAGCCGTTGGTCACGAAATCGTAGACGGGATTCTCTGTGTCGCCGTTCCATACGGTCTTCATGCCGGCATCGGTGCTCCATGTGAGGTTGCCGGTCGTGGTGTTCCATGCCATCAGGTAGACGGTATAGCGCAGACCATCGTTGGGATTGGCATAGATGCCCAGTATCTGCGGATTGAGATGCAGGCTGCCGGTGTTCTTGTCGTAGCGCAGGAAAATGGTGTAAAGCGAGTTAAGGCCCACTATCTCGAAACCGCCCTTGAAGCGGTTGGGGCGCAGATAGACCGTAGGGGCAATGCGGCCCTCGTAGATGCTGAAATAGAAATAGCCCTCGTAGTTGGAGTAGGGCACGAAGCCGGCATCATGGGGCACACCCTGCAGGCGGATGGCATCGCCTTCTGGCGAGGTCATGTTCAGTTGGTCGTCCACCAGCAGTTGGTCAACGCGCGTACCACTAATAAATAAAGGCTCATAGAAACGGATGCCTCGGTCGGTAAAGATGAAGTAGTGCTCCTGGTCGTTGCCCTCGGCATCGGTATAGCAGAGGGTGCGCTTGTTCAGGTCTATCTGGCAGTCGGTCTGCTGGGTGCCGATGGTGCCGCTGCACTGGCCAACGAAGTTCTCGCCTATGCTGATGACTTTCTGCAGGTAGGTGTCGGCCGGTTCGGTGAGACGGTGCAGGTAGACATGGTTCTGGTTGCGCTTGCCGTGCATGGTGATGACATCCTGGCCGATACTGTCGATGACAAACTCGAAGTCGCCGTCCTTGGCCTCATATTCGCTGGACGAAGGCGTGGCAAAGAAGTGCATCAGTTCGTTGTAGGTGTCGAAGGTCAGCACGGCCCCGTCGTCGCTGGCCATGCTGTAGTAACTGCTGACTGCCTGACCGGGCAACAGTTCGGTGCGCACCTCGGCCTTCAGCGAGTCGAAGCGGATGGTATAGGCATAGCCGCCATACTCCAGATCGCGGTCAGGATAGTAGTCCATGGCCCAGCCGTATTCGGCACTGCACAAGGTCTGTTGAGCACGATCCAGGGTGTTCTGCAGGCGCAGAGTGGCTGGCTCGTCGAAATAGTCTTCTTGTTCTTTCAGACAGCCTGTGAGGGTTGCGCCGGCAATGCAACACACCAGACCGACGCGGGATATGTGTTTTATAATCGTCATCATTGCTCTATTCATTTTTCAAACAAGTGTTCTCCCAAGTCTACGCGACCGGCAACGACATCCACCTGACGGCGTTGCAGCACGTCGCGCAGGGTGTCGATGTCGATGTTCCACGCGGTGAGCAGGTAGGCCCTGACGATGTCGAGTTTGGCGTTGAGCAGTCGTGCCCCCTCCGGGCCGGCCTCCTCCATCCACGCCTGCCACTGTTCGGGCGAGTGGCAGATGTACATCGACTGCATCTCGGCCATGTCTTCTTCGTGCGAATACTGCGAGTAGGCGCTGATGAAGCCGCGCTTCAGGTAGTTGGTGTCGAAGGGTGCGTCGCTCCAACTGTCGGCCACGTAGCCCGTGCCGGTGATGAGTTGGAACGAGGCCGTGTACTCCTTCGTCTGGTTGAGGATGTGGGTAAACTCGTGGTGGATGGTCTTGAAGTAATACTCGTTCATCTCTTCTGGGTCGTCCAGGTGCTGATCCAGTTCGTTGACGCCGGTCAGCAGAATCTTCTTGCCGCCTTCAGCCGTACCCAGGATGAAGGTTCCGTTGTTGCGGTACTCCCACTCGCCAATGGTGAAAATCATCTTGGGGAAGTTGGCACGGGTGAACCCTATGCCGCCTGCTTCGTCGTAGGCCTCCAGACAGAGGTACTTGACCAGGTGGGCCAGGATGACGGCCTTGTTGTAGTCGGCAGGCACGGTGTAGTAGTTCATGTCGCTCTCCTTGTCTTCATAGCGGTAGAGATAGGCAATGTTGTAGGGAGCCACATAGTTGGTGTCGAGCCAGTAGTCGAACGGGGTCTTGGCACGGCTCCGCTCAATGATGATGTCCTGTCCCGTCTCGTCGGAGCAGGAAGTGAAAAGGGCTGCCGAGGCGCTGATGGCGCAAACGGCCAAGAAGGTGCAGGTGATGTGCTTAATCATATCTGTCTCTGGTGTCTTGTTCTCAACTTTCGGTTATCTCGGATTTCCCTCCATGCCTGCCTGTCGTGTCTTCAGCGGCAGTTGCATGGCGCGGCGCAGGTCGCTAGTGGAGAGCAGGTCGGTCTGGCGCTCGGGGTTGCCGGCGGCATTCATCACGCGGCGTTTCACCTCGATGCCGTAGCGCTTGATGTCGAACCAGCGCAGTCCCATCTGCAGGGTCTCAATGCGGCGGAAGCCCAGCACGCACTGCAGCATGCACTCCTGCATGCTGCCCTCGGCATCGATGCTGAAGGCGGGGTGCAGGTGTTTCTTCACCGTGGAGTGGAGTCCCTGCGGGTCGGCCTCGGTGGGGTCGTAGGAGTATCTCACCTTGCTGTAGAAGCGCTGGATGGTGTCGGGCGTGAGCGTCAGGTTGACCACGTCGGCCTTCAGGATGTTGTTCATCCATAGGTTCAGGTCGCTGGCGGCTTCGTCGTAGCGGTGCATCATCGTGTAGGCCTCGGCCCGGTTGAGCAGGCACTCGTCGGTGGTGAAGGTGGGGAACACGGTGTGATAGTAGCCCGTGCCAGCGATGGGGTCTTTATATTCAAAGAGGTAGGGCAGTTTCCAGAAAATGGTCTTGTCGAGGTTGGTGGCGGTGTAGACCTTCATGTTGGAATAGTAGACCGAGGTGCCGCTGCTGTTCTGCGGTCCTCCCCAGATGTTGACGGCATTGCCGTCTTCCTGCGTGGCCAGGTAACTGCCGTGGGCATACCGCGAATAGATGCTGTAAGGGCCGAAGGCCAGTCCCATCTTTGAGTAGCCGGTCATGAGCAGCAGATTGCAGTTGAGTGTGGCATCGATGTAGTGCTGGGTGATGGCCGTCACCTGCTGGGTGAGCGAGGCCACGTAACTCCAGTCGCGCAGGATGGACTGCGGTTCGCTGCCCAGACAGAGGGAGGCATAGCGTGCGGCCCTGTCCCACTGCTCGTAGAACAGATAGAAGCGGCAGGCGAAGGCATAGGCCGACGAGGGCGTGAAGTGGTACTTGGGCACTGTCTGGTAGGAGTCGCCCACATCGGGCAGGGCGGCCTGCAGGTCGCTGTCTATCTGGCGGTACACCTCGGCCACGGTGCCGCGCTCATAGGTGGTGCCCACCTTTGTCTCCGGCTTGGTGACGTAGGGGATGCCCAGGTCGGTCTCGCTGGTCTGCCGGTTGTAGTTCTGGCAGAAGAGGTTGACCAGCACGAAGTGGTTGTAGGCCCGGCATAGCAGGGCTTCGGCCTTGGCCTGGCGCATATTGGACGACAGGCTGCCCCGGGCCTCCAGTTCGGCAATGGCCTCCAGGGCGTGGTTGGCGTGGGCAATGGCCGAATAGGCTCCCTGCCACACCATTTCGGGCGACTCGTTGTCGCTCTCGGTGACATCCTCCCAGCCGTAGACCTGCTCGATGAAGCGGTCGGCATTGGGGTTGTTCTCGCCGTAGTCATCCACATTGTCGGACATGAACTCGGTGAGCAGCATATAGTCGGTGGTGGGGTAGGCCGACACCAGCATTTTCTCAATGTTGTCCTCGGTGTCCAGTTCTGCGCGGTTGTCAGGCAGCGTGTCCAAATAACTGTCGCAGGAAGAAAGGGCTGCGCAGAAAGCGCAACATACCAGGGCAAAGCGGAATATTGGTTTAGTCATGATCATCATTATTCTCAATTCTCAAATTTCCTATAGTCCCAAGCGAAGGGTAAGCGTAAACTGTTTGGGCATCGGCACTGCCACGCCGCCGGAGTTTGTGAACTCAGGGTCCTGACCGTTCAGTTTCTTGTCGGCGTAGATGAGAAACAGGTTGGTGGCCTGGAGTTTCAGTGAGAGGTTGGTCAGGTGGAGCGGGCTGATGAGCGACTTGGGGAAGTCGTAGCCTACTGACACTTCTTTCAGGCGGATGAAGTCCCCCTTGGCTATGCGGGCATCGCTGTAGTTGTAGGCGTTGTAGGCATAGCGCAGGTGGATGTCGTTGCGGTTCTGGCGGGTGCTGGAGATGACGGGGATATCGGTCACGGCCTCGTCGCCCTTCACCATCCAGCGGTTCTTGAATTCCTTGGGCGTGGCCGTCAGGTCGTTGTAGCGGTTGGAGAACACGGGATCCAGTCGCACCACATTGCCGAATGAATAGGTGATGAAGGCGTTCAGCGTCAGACCTTTCCAGGCGAAGATGTTGCCCAATGAGCCCACGTCAGTGGGGTCGACGGAGCCGGAGTACTTGAGAAACTTCAGACGCTCGGGGTCGCTCTCCTGAAAGTAGATGCCCGTGGTGGTCACGTTGCCGTCCTGATCGAGGAAGGTGGGCAGGCCCTCGTCGTTCAGTCCCATGAAGGGGATGCTGAACAATGAGCGCACGGGGTAGCCCTCCTGGGCGAAGCCGCTGCCGCTGACGAGGTCGATGATGCGCTCGGCAGTCTTCAGTTCGGTCACCTCGTTGTGGGTATGGGAGTAGATCAGGTTGGTAGTCCACGAGAAGTCCTTCGTCTTGATGTTCTGCGTGGTGATGCTGATTTCCACGCCGCTGGACTTCATCGAGGCGATGTTGCCGAAGCGGTTCATCTCGCCACCGGCACCCTGGGTGGTGGCCAGACCTATCAGATCGTAGTTGTTGCGGGTGTACCAGTCGACGGCCAGGTTGATGCGGTTGCCCAGGAATCCGGCCTCCATGCCGACGTTCAGTTCGTGCTTCTTCTCGTAGGTGAGGTCTTCGTTTTGCAGTTCACTCAGGTAGAGGGCCGTCTCCTGGATGTCAGCCAGGGGGCGCCAGGGCTTGTCGCTCTTGATGACGGCCAGCGAGTTGGTGACGCTGGACGGGCCGCGGTCGGCTGTCAGCGAGTAACTGGTCTTCAGCGTGAGGTGCGACAGCGCGGGCTGCAACCGCTCGAACCATGGCTCCTCGTGAGCATTCCAGGCTGCTGAAACGTTCCATGTGGGCAGCCAGCGGGCGGAGCGGCTCTTGCCCAGTTTGTTGGTGCCCTCGTAGCGCAGGGTGCCGTTCAGGGTGTAGCGTCCACGCCACGAGTAGGTGGCATTGCCGAAGAAGGCAGCGGAGCGCTCGCGGGTCTTGTAGAGGGTGTAGTAGTCAGAGTTCTCCTCGGCACCGCGCTTGAAGACCTCGTAGGCATAGGCGGCGATGTCGCCCACGGAGTACTGCATGCCCCAGCCGCGGAACCAGGTGCGCTGGCGGTCGACAGCGTTGGTCTCCATGCCGCCGTAGAGGTTGACGATGTGGTCCTCGTTGAACACGTCGTTGTATTGTGCCGATGCGCGGAAGTCGTAGCCGAACATACGGTTGTCGGTGCGCTCGTAGATGCCGCCATAGGGCAGCACGGAGATGGGCAGGGCGTAGATGTTGTCAGGGTCGGTGTAGAGGTAGCGGTTGGCGTTGCGGATGGTCGACGTGCCCATGGCGCGGTAGGCCAGGGCCTGGTTGGAGTCATCCAGTATGTTGTGCTCCTGCGATGTGGCGGAGTATTTGACGGCTCCCAGCACGGTCAGTTCCACCTTCTTGACGGGCTTGTAACTCAGCGAGGTGAGCACGCGGAAGTCGGTCACGTTCAGTTCGATGAAGTTGTTGTCCAGTTCGTGGAAGATATTGAACGGCGCATAGTTGCGGGTGTAGTATTCGGCGGGGTCGAGGGTGCGGCTGGTGTTCAGGGCATAACTGTAGGGGTTGATGTCGAACGAGCGGTTCACCTCGCCGCTGACGGGGTCGGTCTGCCGCGAGAGGGTGCCGGGGGCGGTCTGCTTGCGGTATGATGCGTTGCCGATGACGTTCAGGTTGAGGTTCTGCAGGATGTGGTACGTGGTGTTCAGGTTGGCAGTGTAGCGCTGCACCTCGCTCTGTTTGGTCCATCCGGGGTCGAACATGGCCGAGGCGGAGATGTAGTTCTGCACTTTCTCCGTGCCGCTTGACACGCTGATGCTGTGGTTGTGCTGGATGGCATTCGAGAACAGCAGGTCGAACCAGTCAGTGTTGCGCATCTCGGCGGCACGCAGGTAGGCCGCCTTGGCCTCGGGCGTGTTGGCCAGTGCAAACTGGTTGGTGGTCTCGTCGTACTCAGACAGCATCTGGTACATCTTGCCGTAGACGCCTGACTCGGAGGCATTGGCCGTCGAGGCGTAGTTCAGGTAGCCCTTCTGCTCCAGTTCCTGATAGACCGACATCTGGTCCCAGGAGTTCATGATGTTGAAGGTGGAGTAGGAGGGCTTCAGGCGCATGGTGTACTCGCCGGTGTAGGAGATGTGGTTCTGTCCGGCCTTGCCCTTCTTGGTGGTGACGACTATCACGCCGGCCATGGCGCGCGCGCCATATATAGAGGTGGCAGAGCCGTCCTTCAGTATTTCGAATGACTCGATGTCGTCGGAGTTCAGTCCGGCAATGGCGCTCGATATCAGCGTGTTGGCATCGCCGCTCGACAGTTCGTCGGCACTCACGTCGACCACATCCTCCATGATGACGCCGTCGACCACCCACAGGGGCTTCGATGAACCATAGATGGAGGTGGCACCACGCACCCGGATCTTGGGGGCCGTGCCGAAGGTGCCGCTGACATTCTGCACAGACACGCCTGCCGCACGGCCCTCCAGCGAGCGGCTGATGTCTGCCACGCCGTCTATCTTGGCATCGTCGGCACCGATCTTGGTCGAAGAACCGGTGAAGAGGCGCTTGTCCACCTTCTGCATGCCGGTCACCACCACCTCGTGGAGCATGGTGTTTTCGCTCATCGTGATGTGCATGGTTGCCTTCGGGGCGAGGGTCTGCGTCTCCATGCCCAGATAACTGATGCTGAGCTTACGTCCGGCGGGCACCTCGATGGTGAACTTGCCGTCCAGGTCGGTGGTGACGCCTTTCTTGGAGCCTGCTATCACGATGGTGGCTCCCATGAGCGGCTCGCCCGTCTCGTCGACTACCACGCCGCTCACGTGGCGGCTGCCCTTAGGGCCGCGGCCCTGTCTGGTCACGGTGATGAACTGGTTGCTGATGCTGAATTCCAGCGGGTGCTGACCGATGATGCCCGTCATGGCTTCCTCGATGTCCTTAGTCCGGATGTCGAGGGTCGCCTGATAGTCTTTCACGTCTTCGGTGACATACATCACCTTGTAGACGGTCTGCTGCTCCAATTGCTTGAACACGCTGGCGAGAGATTCGTTGCTGGCCTTCAGCACGATGTACCCGTCACCGTCTTGCCCCATCGCGGAAGAGGGGCAGAGGGTCAGGAGTGCAGTCAGGGCCAGTACGATGAATG
The DNA here is from genome assembly GCA_017483805.1 of Prevotella sp. Taxonomy (GTDB): domain Bacteria; phylum Bacteroidota; class Bacteroidia; order Bacteroidales; family Bacteroidaceae; genus Prevotella. Next base: position 1,495 of record JAFUUL010000105.1, on the reverse strand, counting down.
GCATAATCCTCATAACTTAGAATGTTTGCTTTGACATTTAATTTTATTTTATATCGTAAAGGGGGCCAAAGCAGACACCCCCAAAAAGGAACTTTTTCTTTCAGAATGAAGTTTTTCGGGTGGAAAAGGTTTCTTTTTGGATGTTATTCCGGGTAAAACGAAGCAAACTATCTGATTTTCGCCTTCGGACAGCGGGAGGCGATGTAGTCGTAGACGAACTGGAAATGGGCTTCGTCTACGAAGATGCGGTTGCGGCTTAGCAGGCCGTTCACCTTGATGAGATGCTGACGGGGAACGGCCGTGACGCTGCGGGTGGTGGCGAACGACGATGTGAGCGAGGTGTGGGTGGCGCTGAGGATGCTGGCACCCACGGCCCCTGGCCTGCCGGCAAGGGCGCCGGTGAGAATGCCCATCCAGGTCAGGACGGTGGCCGGCTTCACGTTGCGCTTGATCTGTATGTGGCTGATGCGCTGCTCGTCCATCTCGAAGAGCACCGTGTACTTCCTGCCATTCGTCACGGCCACTATCCAGTAGGCGAAGACAGACAGGAATGTGAGCAGGAGGAAGATGCCGATGAACATGGCGATGGACTCCAGAAAGCCCATCAAGGTGAGGCTGCCGGTCAGCAGGATGATGAACGTGGTGATGAGCCATGCCACGCCAGCCGACACGGCCAGCACCCACACCACATCGTGGAAGATGATGGGGCTGCGGAGCATGTCCACCTCATAAATCCAGCGGTATTTGCCGTCCTGGCAGAGCACCACTCCGTCAGTGACCGCAGATACCGCTGTCTTTGATTGTTTCACCATATCGGGAGGATCAGACGACCTCGATGCCCTGTTGACGGCAGAGTTCGAGACTCATCTCCTTGAGTTTGAACTTCTGTATCTTTCCGCTGCCCGTCAGGGGGAACTGGTCGATGAAGAAGATGTACTTCGGAATCTTGTAGCGGGCTATCTTGCCGCGGCAGAACTCCTGCACGTCCTCTGGCTGCATCTTCACGCCCTCTTCCAGGATGATGAAGGCGCCGACGGCCTCGCCGTACTTCTTCGACGGCACGGCAGCCACCTGCACGTCGCGTATGCCGGGCATGTGGTAGAGGTATTCCTCTATCTCACGCGGATAGATGTTCTCGCCGCCGCGGATGATCATGTCCTTGATGCGGCCCGTAATCTTGTAGAAGCCCTGCTCGTCTTTCACGCCCAGGTCGCCGGAGTGCAGATAGCCGTTCTTGTCGATGACCTCGGCCGTGGCCTCCGGATTCTTGTAGTAGCCCTTCATCACGTTGAAGCCCTTGCAGCACATCTCGCCCTGCACGCCGACGGGGCACTCCTCGCCCGTCTCCGGGTCGAGCACCTTCACGTCGACAAACGGATAGTCGCGGCCCACGGTGGTGCAGCGCTGCTCGAAGGTGTCGTTCAGACAGGTCTGCGTCATGCCGGGCGACGACTCGGTGAGTACGTAGAACGAGGTGATGGTCATTTACATCTTT
>JAFUUL010000104.1 GCA_017483805.1 Prevotella sp. | reverse complement strand
TCGTAGCCCTGCAGGAGTTGGTAGGTGAACTCGGAGAACGAGAGGCCGTCGCGGGCCGTGCCGTTCAGGCGCTGCTGCACGCTCTCCTTGGCCATCATGTAGTTGACGGTGATGTGCTTGCCCACCTCGCGGGCGAAATCGAGGAAGGTGAAGTCCTTCATCCAGTCGTAGTTGTTCACCATCAGGGCTGCATTTTCGTCTTTCGACTCGAAGTCGAGGAACTTGGCCACCTGGGCCTTAATGCACTCCTGATTGTGACGCAGCGTATCGTCGTTCAGCAGGTTGCGCTCCTGGCTCTTGCCGCTGGGGTCGCCGATCATGCCGGTGGCTCCGCCGACCAGGATGACAGGCCTGTGGCCGCAGCGCTGCAGGTGGCGCAGCATCATGATGCCGCACAGGTGTCCGATGTGCAACGAGTCGGCCGTGGGGTCGGTGCCCAAGTAGGCCGTAACCATCTCCTTCTGCAGGAGTTCTTCTGTGCCTGGCATCATCTGTGCCAGCATTCCGCGCCAGCGGAGTTCTTCAACGAAGTTCTTTCTCATTGTTCTTTCGTTATATCGTTATTTCGTCATATCGTTATATCGACTTCCGGCTTCTACGGCACGGGGTCGTAGCCGGATCCGCCCCAGGGGTTGCAGCGCAATATTCGCCAGATGGCCAAGCCGAGACCGCGGATGGGGCCGTGCTTGATGATGGCCTCCTTGGCATACTGCGAGCAGGTGGGCGTGAAACGGCAGGCCGGCGGGGTGAAGGGGCTGATGCATCGCTGGTAGAAGATGATGGGCGTCAGCAGTATCCACTTCAGAATGACGGTGATGATGTGCCAGAGACGCCTCATAACCGTCGGGCAATGCGCTCCAGGAGGCTCTTCACGCGGCTGTCTACCTCAGCCGACGGCAGACATCGGTCGGTCTGCCAGATGAAGGCGAGTGCCAGCGACTGGCCCTCGGGGAGCAGGTCTTTCTGGAGCCGATAGGCTTCGCGCACTTGCCGCTTCACGCGATTGCGGTCGACGGCATGCTTGAGGTGACGCTTGGGCACGCTGACGAGTATCTGCACAGGTGCCTCGGCGCAGGGGTTGTCCCGCTTCATATAGACGGCTCTCAGGGGGAAGGCCGACAGCGAGCGGCTGTCTTTTCCGCCAAAGAGTTGGTCGATCAGTTTCTGGCTGACGATGCGCTCCTGCTTTCTGAACTTATTCCTCATTCACCAGCAGATAGTGCTGCAGGGCACCGGTCATAGAGGGGTATTTCTCTGTGGGAGCCTCCAGGTCGAGACGCAGTCCGGCATCGTGGACGGCCTTGGCTGTGGCCGGGCCGAAGGTGGCGATGGCGATGTTGCCCTGCTGGAAGTCGGGGAAATTCTTGGTCAGCGACTCGATGCCCGAGGGGCTGAAGAAGATGAGCATGTCGTAGTCGAAGGTCTTGATCTCCTCCTCGGTGAAGTCGTTGCTGACGGTCTTGTACATCACGCACTCCTTGTGCTGGAGTTTCTTAGAGTCGAGCAGACGGGTGAGTGAGTCGGTATGCACGTCGCTCATGGGCACGAGATACTTCTCGGTCTTGTGCTTCACCATCGTGGGCAGCAGATCGTCCACACGGCCGGTGCTGCCGAAGAAGACCTTGCGCTTGCGGTACTGCACATACTTCTGGATGTAGAGCGCGATGGTCTCGGTGACGCAGAAATACTTCATGTCCTCTGGAATCTGCACGCGCAACTCCTTGGCCAGCGTAAAGAAGTGGTCGATGGCGTGGCGAGAAGTAAAAACAATGGCCGTATAGTCGAGTATGTTCACCTTTTGGGTGCGAAACTCGCGGGCCGACATTCCCTCCACCTTGATGAATGGCCTGAAAACCAGTTCGACACCGAATCGCTCGGCAATGTCGTAATAAGGCGATTTCTCGCTCGTTGGCTTGGGCTGAGAAACCAGAATCTTTTTTATCATTTCTGTGTCCTAATAATTTACTTTAAGAAAATCCGTCAACGCCAACCACGCACCGCCAAAAGCGAGCAAGGGCGTCATTTCGAGGGCACAAAAGTACAAAAAAGTTTGCAATAAACCACCGTTTTGCCTAAAAAAGATGCTCCAGCACTTATAAAATGTTAGCATTTTGTTCAAAAAGAGAACGACCGCTAAGCATAATAGCACAATTTCGACGGAAAACTGAAAGTAGACGAGCAACAGAACGAAGGGAAGCACCAGCCCGCCCTGCATGGTAGTCAGGAAGAGTTGGAGCCTCATCCATTGTACGTTTTTTTTACCGTCGAAGAAGGTCATGTTGACCACCGAGGTGGCCAGCCACTTCAGCAGGAAGTAGGCCAGGAACATGGCGGCCATGATGCCCATCAGGCCATAGTTGTCGCCCATCCTGAACGGATGGGCAATGGTCTCGGTGGCATAGATATAGGAGACGAGGCCCATCAGGAGTATGCCGATGAACACCATGACCACCTGGAAGCGCAGTTCGGATGTCGTCTCGGTCACGGCATCGGTGTCGTGGGGGGCATAGAAGAAATTACGGGCCTGGCGGGAGATGAAACCCCACGACCGGCCCACCGAGATGGTCACGATGGCAAGGCAGGAGAGCAAGACGACCGACATGATGTCGTCGTTGCCAATGGAATAGGGCACAGCGTCGCCCGCGACTCCCGTGCTGTAGCCCTTCACCCCCGGGGGGATGGTGGCTGTCAACATGGAGTCGCGGTCGAAATAACTCTGACCCGTCATGGTGCGCAGGTCAAAGATGTGCTGCTGGGTTATGGTGTTAGTCGAGTCCAAACGCCTTCTTGATGTCGTCGACGCGATCCAGTTTCTCCCAGGTGAAGAGTTCCACGTCGATGGTCTTCGTCTCGTGGTAGTGGCTGGTGAAGGTCTTCTTCACCACTTCCGGCTGACGGCCCATGTGGCCATAGGCTGCCGTCTCCAGATACATGGGCTGGCGAAGTTTCAGCGAACGCTCGATGGCTTTCGGACGGAGGTCGAAGAGCGTCTCAATCCGCTTGGCTATCTCGCCATCGCTCATGTTCACGCGGCTGCGGCCATAGGTGTTCACGTAGATGTTCATGGGCTTGGCCACGCCGATGGCGTAACTCACCTGCACCAGCATCTCGTCGCTCACGCCTGCGGCCACCATGTTCTTGGCGATGTGGCGGGCGGCATAGGCAGCCGAGCGGTCCACCTTGCTGGAGTCCTTGCCCGAGAAGGCACCGCCGCCGTGGGCACCCTTGCCGCCATAGGTGTCGACAATGATCTTACGACCGGTGAGACCCGTGTCGCCGTGGGGGCCGCCGATGACAAATTTGCCCGTGGGGTTGACGTAGTACTTGATGTCGGGGCCGAAGAGGCTGAGCACCTTCTCGCTATGAATCTGCGACTTGACCCGCGGAATGAGGATGTTGATGACGTCGTCCTTGATGCGGGCCAGCATGGTATCGTCGTCGGCAAACTCGTCGTGCTGGGTAGACACCACGATGGTGTCGATGCGCTCGGGGATGCCCTCGTCGCTATACTGGATGGTCACCTGGCTCTTGGCATCGGGGCGCAGGTAGGTCATCACCTGGCCCTCCTTGCGGATGTCGGCCAGCGTGCGCATGATGAGGTGGGCCAGATCGAGCGAGACGGGCATGAAACTCTCGGTCTCGTTGGTGGCGTAGCCGAACATCATGCCCTGGTCGCCGGCACCCTGGTCGTCGTCCTCCTCGCGGTCGACACCCCGGTTGATGTCGGCACTCTGCTCGTGGATAGCCGTGAGGATGCCGCACGAGTTGCCGTCGAACTGATACTCGGCCTTGGTGTAGCCTATCTTCTTGATGGTATTGCGGGCGATGGTCTGCAGGTCGATGTACACCTCGCTGCGCACCTCGCCCATGATGACCACCTGACCTGTGGTGACAAAGGTCTCGCAAGCCACGCGAGCCTTGTCATCATAGGCCAGGAACTGGTCAAGGATAGCGTCGGAAATCTGGTCGGCCACCTTGTCGGGATGTCCCTCCGACACAGACTCTGATGAAAATAGATAACCCATTAACTCTTAATTCTTAACTCTTAATTTACAATTTACTCTTCCGGCAGCATGATGATCTCGGCACGGTTGCCGGCCTTCAGCAGTTCCTTCATGTAGGCTGCGATGTCGGCAGGCGTCTGGGCCTGAACGGTCTGCTTGTAGTCGGTGTGGGTGTCGACGCCGAAGTCGCGCAGGCGATTGATCTGGCGAATCCAGTAGTTGTTGGTCTTGGCCTGGTCGTCGATGTTCTTCAGCATATACTCCTTCACCTTGTTCAGTTTCTCTTCGTCCACGCTCTGTGCCAGGGCGTTCACCTCCTCGAACATGATCTTGGTGGCGATGTCGCCCTTCTCAGGCTTCATGGGGCAGTAGACAAGCACGGTGCCCGTGGTGCGGTAGTCGTCGCGGCTCAGTCCTGCCTGGGCCATCACTGAGTAGGCGGCCGAGGCCTCCTCGCGGATCTTCTCGGTGTAGATCATGGTCAGGATCTGGCCGGCCATGTCGGCACGGATGATGTTCTCCAGCGAGTACTGCATCTTGTCGTTAGCCCAAAGCATCACGGCGATGGCCTTCGGGGTCTCCATCTTGCGCTTGAAGTCGTTGATGACCTCGCCCTTGAACATCGAGTCGACGTCCTTGCCCTTCACCACCTTCTTGGCGTTGCCGGGCAGCGAAGCCAGATACTGCTCGATGAGCGGACGGATGGTGGCCTCGTCGTAGTTGCCCACGATGGTGAAGGTGTAGGCAGCGGCATTGGCCGTCTGCTCCTTGGCCATCTGCAGGATGCGGTCGTAGTCCACCAGCGACAGGTCTTCCATCGTGATGGGAGCCTCGCGCTTGCTGTGGTTGCTGATGGTCAGGCGCAGCGAGTCGCTGAACACGGCCTCGGGCTGCAGCAACTTGTTCTTCAGCACGAGTTCCTGGGTCTTCATCATGTTGTCGTAGGACTCCTGGTCCTTATTGATCTTGGTAAAGTAGAGGTAGACCAGTTGCAGCATCGTCTCCACGTCGGTGGGGGTAGACGAGCCACTGATGAAGGCGCGGTTGTCATTGAGCGACAGGCTGGCAGAGGCAATCTTGCCGGCCAGAGCCTTCTCCAGTTCGGTGTGAGAGAAGTTGCCCAGTCCGCTGGCTTCGATGGCATCGTCGAACATCTTGATGTTGGCAAAGTCCTTCTCGCCGTAGAGCGACGAACCGCCAAAGCCCTCGGCAGAGAGGATGACCTGATCCTTCTTCAGGTCGGTCTGCTTCAGGATGACCTTGGCGCCATTGGAGAGCGTCAGTTCCTTGTAGTCGAACTTCGGGCCTGCCACTTCCTTCACAATCGTGCCGGCCTTGGGCAGCGTGGTGATCAGGGGCTCGTCCTTCACATTGTCCACATAGGCCTCAATCTGCTGGGCACGGGCCTCAGCGATGGCCTGCTTCAGCGAAGCCTCGGTGGGATAGACGGCACCCTCTTTCTCCTGGTTCATGTTGAGCACCACCAGGTTTGTGTCGTTCTCCGACACGAAGGCCTTCATCAGGCCATTGATGGCATCGACGGGCAGCATGGGCACGATCTGCTTCATCACCTGATAGTAGTCGTCGAGCGAGGGGATGGGCTCCTGTGCCAGATAGTGCTGCACATACTCGTTGACGAAGCGCGAGTTGTAGCGCTTGTCCTTATTGGAATACTCCTTGTCCAACTGGCTGTTGAAGTTCGACTTGTAGCGCTGGTACTCGGTAGCGGTGAAACCAAACTCGGCAGCACGGCGGGCCTCCACGACAACAGCCCGGACGGCAGCCTCGGTCTGACCCTCCTTGGGCAGTACGTTCACCTCGAAGGCATCCTTCGTCTTCGACAGCAGATACTGGCCGTAACTGGCACCTCCCTGCAGATAGGGGCAGTCGGGCTTCTGGGCCAGTTCGTTCAGACGGTCGTTGAGCATGCTGATGCAGGCATCCTTCATAAAGTCGATGAGCAGGTACTGCATGTTGCCCTTGATCTCATCGGGGATGGGATCGCTCTTGAACATCAGTTCGACAATGGAGTACTGCATCTCCTTGTCCTTGTCGACAACGATGATGGCCTCGCTATTGTCAGGCACAGCCTCGGCTACCACAGGAGCAGGGTTCTCGGGCATCTTGATGGGCGAGAAGAGGGTCTTGATCTTCTGCTCCACCTGGTCTACGTCGACATCGCCCACCACGATGATGGCCTGGTTGTCGGGACGATACCACTTCTCATAGTAGGCACGCAGCACCTCGGGCTTGAAGTTGTCGACAATCTCCATCAGACCGATAGGCATGCGGTGGCCGTACTTAGAGTCGGGATAGAGACGGGGCAGGTCGCGCTCCAGCATACGCATGGTGGCGCTAGTGCGCAGACGCCACTCCTCGTGGATGACGCCACGCTCCTTGTCGATCTCCTCGGGCTCCAGCAGCAGGCCGTCGGCCCAGTCGTGCAGGATGAGCAGGCAGGAGTCGATGATGCCCTCACGGGTGGTGGGCACGTTGGAGATATTGTAGACCGTCTGGTCGATAGAGGTATAGGCATTCAGGTCGCGGCCAAACTTCACGCCGATGGTCTCGCACCACTTCACGATGTCGTTGCCCTTGAAGTGCTCTGTGCCATTGAAGCACATATGCTCCAGGAAGTGGGCCAGGCCACGCTGGTCGTCGTTCTCCTGAATGGAGCCCACGCGCTGGGCAATGTAGAACTCGGCGCGCTGCTCGGGCCAGGCGTTGTGACGGATGTAGTAGGTCAGGCCGTTGTCCAACTTACCGATCTTCACATCCTGGTCAACAGGGATAGGTGGCATCTGCTGTGCCATCATAGCAGTAGAACCTGCCACGAAGAGCAGGGCTACGGCAAAGATTCTCTTGATGTTCATCATATTATGTGTTTTAGAAATTCAGTTCAACATTAAATCAGATGCAGGACGCCCATCGCATAGACGAGGCCGAAGCCCATGACCATCGACAGGACACCCATGATGATGCCCATCTTGGCCATATCGTTCTGCTTCACATAGGTGGTGGCATAGGCCAGGGCGTTAGGCGGGGTGGAAATGGGCAGGATCATGGCCGACGATGCGGCGATGGCCACGCCGATGAGCACGGTGGGCGTACCACCGATGGGGTCCAGTTTGTCGCCCATGGCTCCGCAGACGATGGAGAGGATAGGCATGAGCAAGGCGGCTGTGGCCGAATTGCTGATGAAGTTGGAGAGCAGGTAGCAGATGAGACCGCCCAGAATCAATATCAGCAGGGGCGAGAACTCGCCGAAGGGTATGCTCTCCACGGCATTGGCAGCCAGGCCGGAAGCATTGAGGCCATAGCCGAGGGCAAAGCCGCCGGCCACCATCCAGATGACGCTCCAGTTGATCTGCTCCAGGTCGCGCTTGGTGATGACGCCCGTCAGGGCAAACACCGCAAACGGAATCATGGCCACGGTATAGGAATTGATGCCGGTGACGCGGTCGAGCAGCCAGAGGGCCACGGTGACGAAGAAGGTCACGATGACCACATTGGCATGGAAGCCTTTCTTCATGCCGCCGTCAATCTTCAGTTCGATGCGTTTCTGGGTGAAGGGGAACATCTTCAGCAGGATGCGCCAACTGATGAACAGCAGCACCAGCACCAGCGGGAACATGAACATCATCCACTGGCCGAAGCCGAGGCCGAGGTTCAAGCCCTCGGGATCGTTCAGGTACTTCAGGGCGATGGTGTTAGGGGGCGTGCCGATGGGCGTACCCATACCACCCAGGTTGGCGGCCACGGGGATGGACATGGCCAGGGCCACACGACCCTTGCCTTCGGGCGGCAACTGATGGAACACAGGCGTCAGGAACGTGAGCATCATAGCGGCAGTAGCCGTGTTGCTGACGAACATCGAGAACAGGCCCGTGATGAGCAGGAAGCCGAGCAGCACCATCTCGCTGCGGGTGCCGAAGGGCTTCAGCAGCACCTTGGCCAACTGGGCATCGAGGCCGGTCTTCGTAGCAGCGATGGCCAGCACGAAGCCGCCGATGAACAGCATGATGACGGGGTCGGCAAACGTGGCCATCACACCCTTGTAACTGAGCAGCGTGCCCACTTCCTCCTCGTTGACCATGGGCAGGATGCCGCTGTCGGTACAGAAGAGCAGCATCATGACGATGATGGCTACCGACGTGGCCCACGACGACACGATCTCGAAGATCCACATCAGCGTGGCAAAGGCGAAGATGGCGATGATGCGCTGCTGGACAACGGTCAGGTTGTTGATGCCGAACCATTCGCCAGGTATATTCCAGAGCAGGAGCGTGACAAATGCCACCAGCGCAATCTTGCAGGCGCGCAGAAATGTATTGCTGGGATGGTATTTCCGGTTGTGACGCAGGTTGTGATACGTCTCTACCAGATGGAAGCCTTCATAAATATGAAACATACTACTTCACCTCCCAGATATCGTTAGTTTCGAGCAGTTCCTCGAAGGTGTGGTACTTCTTCTGTGCCGACACCTCGGCAATCTGTGCATGGACGGCCTCGTCGTAGGTGGGGGCATCCACGTCGCGGATGACACCGAGGGCGATGGGGAAACCGTCGCCATTGCCCATGAGGGCCAGTTTCAGTTGCAGCGTGTTGTCCTCGCAGTGGGCATCGTGCACCAGCACGTCGTCCAGCGTGTAGCCGTCCTTGCCGATCTCGACCACCTTCAGGCCGAAGCCCTGCTGCACCAGTCCGAACTCGTTGTTCTCGCCGAAGACCAGTTTCTCACCGTGACGCACGTAGATGGCGTTCTTCTTGCGGCCCTCCTTGTTGTAGACGGCATCGTGGCAGCCATCATTGAAGATGACGCAGTTCTGCAGAATCTCGCAGACGGCGGCACCCTTGTGCTCGTAGGCGGCTTTCAGGATGTCCACCGTGCCGGCGGCATCGGTAGCCACGGCACGGGCAAAGAAATGTCCGCGGGCACCGAAGCAGAGTTCCGCAGGACGGAAGGGATCCTCCACCGTGCCGTAAGGGCTCGACTTCGAGACGAAGCCGCGGGGCGAGGTGGGGCTGTACTGGCCCTTCGTCAGACCGTAGATGCGGTTGTTAAGCAGAATCATGTTCAGGTTGATGTTACGGCGGTTGGCATGAATGAAGTGGTTACCGCCGATGGCCAGTCCGTCGCCGTCGCCGCTGACCTGCCAGACGGTCAGGTCGGGGTTGGCCACCTTGGCACCGGTGGCGATGGCGGCTGCGCGGCCGTGGATGGTGTTCATACCGTAGGTTGCCATATAGTGGGGCAGACGGCTGGAACAGCCGATACCGCTGATGACGGCGATATTCTCAGGAGCCACGCCGATTTCAGCCATTGCCTTGTGCAGGGAAGCCAGGAAGAAGTGGTCGCCACATCCCGGGCACCACCGAGGCTGTCCTTTCTTATAATCTTGTGCTGTATATGCCATATTCTTTTACTTTTTTACCTTTTTACCCTTTTACTTTTTCAAGATCTCTGTAAACGCATTCACGAGTTCCTCTACCACGAAGGGCTGACCCTTCACTTCGTTGTATTGATACGGAGTGAAATTATTAAGTTTTCCCTTAAGATAGAATGCCAGTTGACCCATGTTCTGCTCGGCCACCACCACCTTATTATATTTAGAGAGCACGTCGGCAGTGTTCTTCGGCAGCGGGTTCAGATACTTGAAGTGAGCCTGGGCCACCTTGTGGCCTGCGGCGCGCAGTTCGTCCATCGCGGCATGCAGATGACCATAGGTGGAACCGAAGCCCACGATGAGCAGGTCGGCGTTGTCCACGTCGCCTTCCACCTCCAGGTCGGGCACCACGATGTTGTCGATCTTCTGCTGGCGCAGACGGGTCATCAGGTCGTGGTTCTCGGGGTTGGTAGAGATGGCACCCGTCTCCGAGTCCTTCTCCAGTCCGCCCAGGATATGGGTGAAGCCCTCACGACCAGGCACGGCCCAGTAGCGGGTGCCGTTCTCGGCACGCATGTAGGGCGTCCACTTGCCCTTCAGTTCCTCGGGCACGTAAGGCGGATTGATGGCATCGAGTTTGGCCATCTCGGGCAACTTGAAGGCACCACTGCCGTTGGCGATAAAGGCATCGGTCAGCAGCACCACGGGCGTCATGTGCTCCAGGGCTATCTTAGAAGCCTGGTAGGCTGCGTCGAAGCAGTCGGCAGGACTGGTGGCTGCCAGCACGGGCATGGGGCTCTCGCCGTTGCGGCCGAAGAGCACCTGCAGCAGGTCGGTCTGTTCCGACTTGGTGGGCAGGCCTGTGGCAGGACCGCCACGCTGCACATCGAGCACCACGAGGGGCAACTCCATGATGACGGCCAGGTTCATGGCCTCGCTCTTCAGGCAGATGCCAGGACCGGAGGTGCTGGTCACAGCCAGTGCACCAGCGAAGGAGGCACCCAGTGCCGAGGCGGCACCGCTGATCTCGTCCTCACACTGCACGGTGGTCACGCCCAGCGACTTGTGCTTCGACAGTTCGTGCAGCACGTCGGTGGCAGGGGTGATGGGATAGGAGCCCAGATAGAGTTTCAGGCCGGCCTTCTCGGCAGCGGCAATGAAACCATAGGCCGTAGCCTTGTTGCCGGTGATGTCCATATAGCGGCCCGGCTCCTTATGCTTCGACTCGATGCGGCGCACGTTGACGGCGCTCGAGTGGGTGTTGTGGCCATAGTCATAGCCGGCCTGCACCACCTTGATATTATTCTCGGCGATGGCGGGCTTCTTGGCGAACTTATCACGCAGGAAGTTGGCCACGAGGTTCAGGTCGCGGTCGAAGAGCCAGCACACCAGACCCAGCGCAAACATATTGCGGCACTTCAGCATGGCCTTGTTGTCCATACCCGAGTCGGCCAGACAGTCTTTCACCATCGTGGTCAGCGGGCACTGGATGACGCGGTCGGGGTCGATGCCCATCTCGCCGAGGTAGTCCTCAGACTTAAACTGGGCCTTCTCCAGATCCTTCGGGCCGAATGAGTCGGTGTCGATGATGATCGTAGCATCAGACTTGGCGTAGCGATACTGCGTCTTCAGTGCAGCAGCATTCATGGCCACCAGCACGTCGCACTGGTCGCCGGGGGTGTAGACCTTGCCGGCACCGATGTGCACCTGGAAGCCGCTGACACCGGTCAGCGACCCCTGCGGGGCGCGGATGTCGGCAGGATAGTCGGGGAATGTGGAAATGCCATTGCCAACGGTGGCACTGACAGTGGAAAAGATGTTTCCGGCCAACTGCATACCATCGCCGGAGTCTCCTGAAAAGCGCACGACCACCTGGTCGAGTTCTTTCACTTCAAGTTTTTCAGCCATAACTTGTTTTATTATATATAGGTATTATTTGTTGAGTTTCCATGTGACACCGTCCTTGGTGTCCTTCACCTCGAAGCCGGCAGCAGCCAGTGCGTCGCGAATCTGGTCGCTGGTGGCCCAGTCCTTGGCAGCCTTGGCCTTGGCACGCAGGTCGAGCACCATGTCGACCACCTTGCCGAAGGCTTCCTCGCGGGCATTCTGGCCGTTGACATTTGCCTGCTGGCTGTTGGCCTTGAGGCCCAGGATATCCACGGCGAAGAGGTGCATCGTCTCCGACAGTTCCTTCAAGCAGTCGGCGCAGATGGTGGCCTTGTGGTCAATCAGTTTGTTCACCACCGAGCAGGCTTCGAACAGATGACTGATGACCTGCGGCGTGGCAAAGTCGTCGTTCATGGCGTCGTAGCACTTCTGGCGAAGGGCCTTCACAATGCGTTCCGTCTCAGGGTCACACTTGTCTGAAGGCGTGATGCGCTCCAGGTCGGCCAGGGCGTTCATCAGTTTCTCCAGTCCCTTCTCGGCAGCCACCAGGGCCTCATTGGAGAAGTCCACTGTGCCGCGATAGTGGGCAGAGAGCACGAAGAAGCGGATGGTCATGGGGCCATAAGCCTTCTCCAGCAACGGGTGGTTGCCGGTGAAGAACTGCTCCAGCGTGATGAAATTGTTGTAGGACTTACCCATCTTCTGGCCATTGATGGTCAGCATATTGTTGTGCATCCAGTACTTGACTGCCTGATGGCCCATCGAGGCCACGGCCTGTGCAATCTCGCACTCATGGTGCGGGAACACCAGGTCCATGCCGCCACCGTGGATGTCGAACTGCTCACCCAGATACTTGCGGCCCATGGCCGTGCACTCACAGTGCCAGCCGGGGAAGCCGTCGCTCCAGGGCGATGGCCAGCGCATGATGTGTTCAGGCTGGGCTTTCTTCCACAGGGCGAAGTCGGCCTGATTGCGCTTCTCGCCCACCCCAGCCAACTCACGGCTCTCGTCCTTGATATTCTCCAGCGAGCGGCCACTCAGAATACCATACTTATAGTGCTTGTTGTAGGCTTCGATGTCGAAGTACACCGAGCCATTCGATTCATAGGCGAAACCATTGTCCAGTATCTGCTGAACCAGTTGCTGCTGCTCGATGATATGGCCAGTGGCATGCGGCTCTATCGAGGGGCGCAACACACCGAGCGCATCCATTGCCTGATGGTAGCGGTTGGTGTAATACTGGGCAATCTCCATGGGCTCCAGTTGTTCCAGACGAGCCTTCTTGGCAATCTTGTCCTCGCCCTCGTCGGCATCGTGCTCCAAATGGCCCACATCGGTGATGTTGCGCACATACCTCACCTTATAGCCCAGGTGCTTCAGATAGCGAAACACCAGGTCGAACGTGATAGCAGGACGGGCATGTCCCAGATGGGGATCACCATAGACTGTAGGGCCGCAGACATACATGCCCACGTGGGGGGCATTGATAGGCTCGAAGCGCTCCTTCTGGCGCGTCAAGGTATTGTAAATGACCAATTTAGAATCCATAATTTACGCATATTTTCGTGAATATGGGTGCAAAGGTACGAAAAAATTATAATTTATAATTCATAATTAAGAATTATTTTGTACCTTTGCAACGCAAAAGTGTTTTGCCCTGATAGTTAAATGGATATAACAAGGCTCTCCTAAAGCTTAGTTCCGAGTTCGATTCTCGGTCGGGGTACATAAAAAAATATGTACGCACGTGTGTGCGTACATATTTTTATATAGGGAGGTCTGTTCCTTAGTTGGCCAGTTTGGTCTCGGTGCTCAGTTCCTCTTTGCGATCCTTCTTGCTCATGGTCAGATAGGCCGTGGGAGCAGCAATGAAGATGGACGAAAGGGTACCGAAGACAACACCCAGAATCATGGCGAAGGAGAACGAACGGATGCTGTCGCCACCCAGGAAGAAGATGGTGAGCAACACGATCAAGGTGGTCACCGAGGTGTTGATGGTACGAGCCAGCGTCTGGTTCAGCGAGTCGTTGAACAGGGTCTTGCGGTCGCGCTTGCCATAGAGGCCGATGTTCTCACGGATACGGTCGAAGACCACCACCTTATCGTTGATGGAGTAACCGATCACGGTCAGGATAGCACCGATGAAGGTCTGGTCTACCTCGAGTGACCACGGCACGATGTGGTGGAGCAGCGAGTAGAAGCCGATGACGATCAGGGCATCGAAGGCCAGGGCAACAATAGAGCCGATAGAGAAGGCCACGTTGCGGAAGCGCAGCAGGATGTAGAGGAAGATGGCAATCAGGGCCAGGATCACACTGATGATAGCACCACGGGTGATGGTCTTAGCCACCGAAGGACCTACCTTAGAAGACTCGATGATGGAACCACCCTCACGGACATCAGGATTCTTGAACGACTCGACGCTCTCCTGAGAGATGAGTCCGGCATCCTTCAACGAGTTGTAGAGAATATCCTCAGCCTGATCGTCGACAGCGGGATTGTTGGACTTAATCTTCCAGTTGGTAGAGATACGTACGGTCTTGTCGGAAGAAGCACCCAGGGCAATCACGCTGGTGTAAGCCACCTTGCCGTCGTCCTCAACGAAGACATTGCTCACCACCTCGCGCACCTGCTCAACAGGCACTTCCTTGTCGAGGGTCATCACATAGTTGCGACCACCGGTGAAGTCGATACTCTGGTCGAGACCACGCAATGCGAAACTGGCCACGAAGACCAGGGCGGCAACACCCCAGATGATGTAAGACATTTTATACTTGCCCATGAAGTTGAAGTGGGTACCCTGCATGAGGTTCTTCGAAAGCGGCGTGGTGAACGTCAGGTTCTGCCACTTGTCCTTCTTCATGCGGTTGTCGTAGACGAGACGGGTCATGAACACGGCGGTGAAGAACGACACGCAGATACCGATGATGAGCGTGGTGGCAAAGCCGCGGATAGGACCTGTACCGAAGACATAGAGGATAACACCCGTGATCAACGAAGTCAAGTTAGAGTCGAAGATAGCCGAGAAGGCATTCGAGTAACCCTGATTGAGGGCTTCCTTGAGGTTGAGACCCTTGCGCAGTTCCTCCTTCGTACGTTCATAAATCAGCACGTTAGCATCCACAGCCGTACCCAGCGTCAGCACGATACCGGCAATACCAGGCATGGTCAGCGCGGCCTGGAACGAGGTGAGGATACCCAAAGTAAAGAAGAGGTTGAACAGCAGGGCGCAGTTAGCCAGCATACCGGGAATCCAGTTGTAGAGCAGCACCATGACGATCATCAGCAGCAGGAAGGCCACGATGAACGAGATGACACCCTGCTGGATGGACTGAGCACCCAGCGTAGGACCTACCACCTGCTCCTGCACGATGCGGGTCGGAGCGGGCATCTTACCAGAGTTGAGCGTGTTGGCCAAGTCCTTGGTCTCAGAGGGAGTGAAGTGACCAGAAATCTGCGAACTACCGCCAGTGATTTCGTCGTTCACGCGAGGAGCGCTATAGACCATGTCATCGAGCACGATGGCAATGGCACGCTTGATGTTAGCCTTGGTCAGGCTGGCCCAGATGCGCGAGCCCTCAGTATTCATCTGCATCGAGACAACGGGCTCGTTGCCGTTCAGACCGCTGCTGAACTCGTCCTTAGCGTTGGTGATCACATCACCAGACAGGGGAGCCTTGCCACTGGGGTCGGTCACCTTGATAGCATAGAGTTCATAGAAGTCGCCCTTCACGCCATTCAGTTTCTGGCTCTTGGCACTCCACAGCAGTTTCATATCCTTCGGCAGGGTCTTCTTAGCCACGTCGGAGTTGATCACCTCGTCGACCTTAGCCTTGTCGAGAGCGTTGACATAACCCATCATGGCCAGACCGGCAAAGCGAGTGTCGAGGTAAGCCAGCAGGGGGTTCTGCTGCTTGATGCGCTCCATCTGGAGGCTATCGGCAGTTGTAGCCTGCTGAGCCTGACCAGCGGCCAGGTCAAGGGCATTCTTGGTGCTGTCGGCCTGCTCGGCTACGGCAGCCTCAGCCTGAGGCTCAGCCTTGGCGGTGTCGGCCTGTGCATTGGCATTGCTCATTTCAGCAGCGTAGGCAGAGTTGAGTTGTGCCAGATAAGGCATAGCCTCCTCAGCGTTGTAGGTCTCCCAGAACTCTAGATTTGCACTGCCCTGAAGCAGTTTGCGAACGCGCTCGGGCTCCTTCACGCCAGGCATTTCAACCATGATGCGCGACTGGCCTTCCAGTTTCTGGATGTTGGGCTGCACGACACCGAACTTATCAACGCGGGTGCGAACGACGGTCTCGGCATTGTCGACGGCGGCACTCACCTCCTCACGGAGAGCCTTCACCACGTCATCGTCAGAAGTACGGTTGTTCACCTTGTCCTTCATCTGCATGGTGGCAAACATGGTGTTCAACTGACGGCCACCGCCTTCTTCCTTCCAACGGTTCACGAAGAGGTCAATAAAGTCACCCTGACCCTCTTCCTCGTCAGCCTTAGCCAGGTCGAAAGCCTTGCGGAAGCCCTCATCGGTCTCCGACTTGTGGCCGGAAAGCATGTCGATGATGTCGGGTACCGACACTTCCAAAATCACGTTCATACCGCCTTTCAGGTCAAGGCCAAGGCCAATTTCCATTTCGCGGCACTCCTTCAGGTTGTAAGCCCAGAACCAAATGTTCTTGGACGAAACCGAATCCAAATACTCTGCACTGGCAACTTCTCCCGACAGGGCTGCAATCTCCTTTGCCTTGTTTTCGTGATAGCGAGTCACGAACGAGAAGGAAAGATAGAAGCAGCAGACCAGGATAAGTGCGACTGCAATAAACTTTACAATTCCTTTGTTTTGCATTTTGTTTGTTATGTTATATATTATAATTTACGTGCGAATGAGCCTGCAAATATAGTGATTTTTTTACACACTGAAAAATTTTCAGCCCATTTTCGTTCATTTTTTAGGAATTTACCTCTCTTTTCAGGCCTAACTGGGGCTTTTTGCCACTCGTTTTTTGGCTTCATGCTCACTCCCAGACGATAGCGGCTCCCAAGGAAGCAGGCCGCCAAACAAGTCCGTCGGGCATTCTGAATCTTTTACAATTTTACTACCTCTTCAGCCAACAAAAGATGGGGTTGTGGTCGCTGGCGTCCATCTCGCTGTCAACGGTGCAGTTATAGGGTCGGAAGTGGCTGGAGCACATGATGTGGTCGATGCGGAAGGTAAATCCTATCTGGTTGAACGACAGGCCCAAGCCACAGCCAGACTCCACGAAGCAGTCGGTGAGCGACTGACTGACGACCCTCCGGGAATAGGAAATCGGCGTGTCGTTGAAGTCGCCACAGACAATGAGCGGATAGTTACTATGGTCCAGGACGTACTGGTGCACCACGTTGGCCGCCACGGCCCTCTTCGACATACCCACCCCCAGTTGGTCCAAGATGTGAAGTGCCTCCTCTTCGGCCGCCTGACGCTCCATGCCGCCATTGATGACCTGCTTGTAGTGATCGCGATCATCCGTTGACAGGTGCGTGCTCTCCAGGTGGTTGTTGATGACTATGAGCGTGTCCTGCCCTACTTGCAGAAAATAGGCCACAGAGCCGTTGCACTCAGAGGTATAGGCCAGGCGTTCTTTCTTGAGGATTGGGTAGCGGGTGTGTATACCGAGGATATTGACATACCCCACATCAGGTGGGGTCAGTATGGTGGTGTCGTTGTAGGAATAGATGGTCTTCAAAACTTCAAAGGGATTGGTGCCACCGCCCATGTATTGCTCTTCCTGCATACAAACGATATCGGCATCGATGCGCCTCAGGTAGTTGGCAATCGTGTCGACAGCATTCTCGTACTTATAGTTGCCGCCATAGCCACAAATATTGTAGGACAGCACCTTGATGCAACTGTCGGGCACCTCACCCTTCGTGTGTATGGGTAGATAGGTTCGTATGGGTACGTACGCGAAAGCGAACCCAAGTAACGGCACCCAAGCCCGCTTCCACTTGAAGAGCAGCATGACGATCAGCATGACCAGGTTGGCTACGATGAAGAAGGGAAACGTCAGGCCTAGGCAGGCCAGCGTCGGGTAATCGACAGGATCAACATGGTCGCTGAAGCCGACAGCAACCAGAAGCAGCGAGGTCATCGCACAGGCTCCCGTCAGCATGTTGACAGCGATTTTCTTGATGGAGTCCAGCATCGTCTGTGGGTATATATTAGCGTTGATGGCTGGCCTCAAACAGGCGCTGCTTCTCTTCCTTGGTCAGGCTGTCGTAACCGCTCTTGCGAATCTTGTCGAGAATCTTGTCAATCTCCTCCTGACGCTCTTTCTGACGGGCATTATAGTCCATATCGATGGTGGAGTCGGCATTGCCGGAGAATCCCGTATGACCATTGTTGATGGTGTAGCCCGTATTTCTCGAAGGCCCCTGCTGCCTGCTTCTGCCGCCCCAGCGGTCGAAGAACTGCCTGCTGCCATTTAGGTTGAAGTGGCTGCCGGGATGCTTGCGCCAATAGAGAATGAGAAGGAAGCCGGAGAGCATACCGCCCAAATGAGCCATGTGGGCCACGCCGTCACCTCTCGACGAGATGGCAGAAAAGAGTTCGATGGCTGCATAGATGAGCACAAACCACTTAGCCTTGATAGGTACAGGCAACGGGAAGATGAAGATACGCTCGTTGGGGAAAGTCATGCCGAAAGCCAGCAGTATGGCATAGACGGCACCCGACGCACCGATGGTCAGCCAACTGTTCAAGACCTCGCTCGAATTATGTGCAATCTCCAGCACGCCAGCAAGCGATGCCTCAGGAAACTGACTGGTGGCGATGAAATAGAACTGGATGGTCTGCACGATTTCCTGGCAAAAGCCAGCGAACACGCCACACGCAATGTAATAAAAAATGAATTTCCTCGGCCCCCAGACATTTTCAATCACACAGCCGAACATCCACAGCGCAAACATATTGAAGAACAGATGGGTGAAACTGCCATGCATGAACTGATAGGTGATAAACTGCAAAGGATTCCAGTCGGAGGCAAGGAAAAAGTGCAACGCTCCGTATTTCTCCATCACAGGACCAAATACGAGCGACGCCAAATAGACTATCACATTGATGATTAGAAGATTCTTTGTGACTGTTGGTATATTACGGAACATCTTGTCGATTGCTGATTTGCTGATTAATTATTCTCTGATTCTAATTCGGGCGCAAAATTACGAAAAATATCTCTTATAAGGGTCAAAATGGGGCTCTAAACAACTTTTTTTCATTAAAAATCTCACTTTTTCTGATTTTTTGTTTGTTTTCTAAATACTTTCCCTTATATTTGCGTCAGAATTTCATCAAATAACTAAAATTTTCACTTTTAAAATCTAACAAAATTATGAACAAGACAGAATTAGTGGAGAAGATTGCAGCAGGTGCTGGTCTCTCAAAGGTTGATGCAAAGAAGGCTCTTGACGCTACTGTAGCCGCTATTAAGGATGCCCTGATTGCTGGTGACAAGGTTGCTCTCGTTGGTTTTGGCACATTCGCTGTTAACGAGCGTCCCGCTCGCGAGGGTATCAACCCCGCCACAAAGGCAAAGATCAAGATTGCAGCCAAGAAGGTTGCTAAGTTCAAGGCCGGTGCCGAACTTGCTGACGCTCTGAACTAATCCTTTTGTAAAATAAAATCACATAGGAGGCGGACACCCATCAGGGGCATCCGCCTCTATTTGTGTTCTTTCATCCCCTCGGCAGATGTCAGCCCCGGCTTCCTGATGTTCAACCATTCATTCTGCCAAGATTTTCCCGACAATTTCACCAAAAATCTTTCCCAAGAATAAAATAATGCGCATTTTTTTGTTCTCTGGAAAGAAAATAACCGAAAAAGGTTGGTAATTTCAGAAAGATTGTGTAGATTTGCAGGTTGAAACAAAACAAGAAGAGTAAATAATGACTTTTACAGAACAAGCGAACAAGATTTTCGGTCAGGCTATCCGCGACTATCACCTGACCGACAATGTGGATACGCCCATCAAGAATCCCTATGAGCGTGACTCCGTCGAGTTTAAACTCTACCTGAAATGCTGGATCGATACCGTTCAGTGGCATCTGGAGGATTTGATTCGCGACCCGCATATCGACCTGGCCGATGCATTGTCGCTGAAGCGCCGCATAGACCACTCGAACCAAGACCGCACGGACTTGGTGGAGGACATCGATTCTTACTTCCGTCAGGTATATAGCAACGTGACGCCTCTGCCCGATGCCCGGCTGAACACGGAGAGCCCGGCCTGGGCCGTAGACCGTCTGTCGATCCTGGCGCTGAAGATCTGGCACATGCAGGAGCAGGCAGAACGCGAAGATGCCACAGAGGAGCATCGCCAGCGCTGCAGGGCTAAACTGGACGTGCTACTGGAGCAGCAGGTGGACCTCTCGACGGCTATCGACCAACTGCTGGAGGACATCGAGCAGGGCAGGAAGTACATGAAGGTGTATCGCCAGATGAAGATGTACAACGATGCCAGCACGAACCCGGTACTGTATGGGAAAAAGTAAAAAGGTAAAAAGGTAAAAAAGGGTGAAACGGCAGCATATACTTGTGATACGCTTTTCGGCACTGGGCGACGTGGCTATGACGGTGCCCATCGTATGGGCTGTGGCCAAGCGCTATCCCGACGTGCGTATCACGGTGCTGAGCCGACCCTTTGCACGTACCTTCTTTGAGAATCTGGCTCCCAACGTAAACTTCATGGAGGCCGACCTGAAGGGCGAATACAAGGGCATACACGGCCTGAATGCCCTCTACCGCCGTCTGGCCGCCAAGCAGTTCACCCACGTGGCCGACCTGCACTCGGTGCTCCGCTCTGAATACCTGCGGATGCGCTTCAACCTGGGCCACTTTAAGGTGAAGCACATCGACAAGCACCGCAAACTGCGCAAGCAACTGGTCAAGCCCAGCAACAAGCAGAAGAAGCCGATGCCCACATCGTTTGAGAACTATGCCGAGGTGTTCGCCAAACTGGGCTTCCCCATTGACCACAACGACTTCCGCTCCATCTTCCAGGAGGAAGGCGGCTATCTGAACGCGCTGCCTGAGGCTATCGGCGAGAAGCACGAGGGTGAGGCGTGGATCGGTGTCGCGCCCTTTGCCGCCCATATCGGCAAGGTGTATCCACCCGAACTGATGGAGCAGGTCATCCGGCAACTCACCGAGCGCTATCCCCGGTGCCGCATCTTCCTCTTCGGTCGCGGTCAGCAGGAGGATGAATACTTCCCCCGTTGGGCCAAGGAGATGCCGCAGTGTACCAATGTAGGTTGGCATCTGGAGACGATGCGCCAGGAACTCATATTGATGGCTCATCTCGACGTGATGCTGTCGATGGACTCGGCCAATATGCACATGGCCTCGCTCACGGGCACCAAGGTGGTATCTGTCTGGGGCGCCACCCACCCGATGGCTGGCTTCATGGGCTGGCGACAAAACGAGGCTAACGCCATCCAACTGGACATGGACTGCCGGCCGTGCAGCATCTTCGGCAAGAAGCCCTGCCAGTTTGGCGACTACCGCTGTCTGACCGGCATCAAGCCCGAAACGATAGTAGAGAAAATATCAGATATTATTAACCCCTAAAACGATTAGAACAATGAAGAAGTATGTATGTGATGTTTGCGGCTACGTCTATGACCCCGCAGTAGGTGATCCCGACGGAGGCATTGCCCCCGGAACGGCATTCGAAGATATTCCCGAGGATTGGGTGTGCCCCATCTGTGGTGTAGGCAAGGGCGACTTCTCTGAAGAGAGTTAAGAGTTAAGAGTTAAGAAGAAGTGATAGATCACGATGCCGGCAGTGACGGATACGTTCATCGAGTGCTTCGTCCCGAACTGCGGAATCTCCAGACAACCGTCGGAGGCATCGATCACTTCCTGATGGACACCCTTCACCTCGTTGCCCAGCACAACGGCATAGCACTTCCCCGGTTCCGTACGGAACTGGGGAAGTTTCGTTGAGCCCTCGGCCTGCTCGACACTCAGCACCGTGACACCCTGGCCCTGCAGTTCGCTGACAGCCTGAAGTGCTGTCTGGAAATAGCGCCACTCGACGCTGTCCTCCGCCCCCAGTGCCGTCTTGTGAATCTCGTTGTGAGGCGGACAACCGGTGATGCCACACAGGTAGACGGCCTCCAGCCGGAAGGCATCGGCCGTGCGCAGCACCGACCCTACGTTGTGCATCGACCGCACATCGTCCAACACGACCACCAGCGGCATCTTCTCGGCTTCGCGGAATTCCTCCACCGAGAGCCGCTGCATCTCTATCGTACGTAGTTTTCTCATGGGTACCTCCTGCTACTACTTCTTCTTTTTGGGTTTGCGGCGGGCCCAGCCTTCCTCGGAGAAGTCGGGGATCTCGCCTCGCAGTTCTTGTTTGGAGCGGGGCTTCATCAGTTCGCGCCAGTCATCGCGGCGGCGGGATTTGGATTGCCTAGTCTCCCTGGATTTTCTAGACTCCCTAGAATCTCTCGGCTCTCGCGGCTTTCTGGCCTCCTTGGCTTCTGGGGCCTTGTCATCCTCAGAGTTGCAGCGCACCACGCGGCCCTTGTAGCGAATGCCCGTCAGTTGTGCCATCACCTTGCGGGCATCCTTCTCGGGCACCTCGAAGTAGGAGATGGTGTCGAGCAGGTCGATGTGGCCCACCTCCTGCCGGCCGCCCACGTAGCGGTTGAGCGTCTGCATCAGTTCGCCGGGGTAGAAACCATCGCGTTTGCCCAGGTTGATGAACAGCCGGTGGAAGCCCTCCTGCGCCTTGTTCATGCGCTTCTGCTTGTCGGTCTGCGGCTTCTTTTCGCGCTTCTCAGCGACGGGTTTCTCCAGTTCTGGCGCATCGGCGTAGTAGACGAGGAAGCGGCCGAACTCGCGACTGACAATCTTCTTGATAAGTTCGTCCTTGTCGATATACTCGAAGTAGCGGTTGATGTCCTGCATGAAAGGCGCAATCTCATCGTCGTTGACGTCGGTCTTCACGATCTGGTCCATCACCTTGTAGAGTTGTTTCTTGCAGATCTCCTCGGCCGATGGGATGGGGGCTTCGACGAACTCCTTGCCAATCTCCTTCTCGATGCTGCGTATCTTGTGCTTCTCCTTCGAGTGGACGATGCTGATCGAGGTGCCCTTCTTGCCGGCACGGCCAGTGCGGCCCGAGCGGTGGGTGTAGTTCTCGATGTCGTCGGGCAGTCCGAAGTTGATGACGTGGGTCAGGTCATCCACGTCGAGACCGCGAGCCGCCACGTCGGTAGCCACGAGCAACTGGGTAAGGTGCTGGCGGAACTTCTGCATGGTCAGGTCGCGCTGCTGCTGGCTCAGGTCGCCGTGTAGCGACTCGGCGTTGTAGCCGTCCTTGATGAGTTTGTCGGCTATCTCCTGCGTCTCCACCTTGGTGCGGCAGAAGATGATGGCGAATATCTTGGGATAGTAGTCCACGATGCGCTTCAGGGCGAGGTATTTGTCCTTCGCGTGTACCATATAATATATATGGTTCACATTTTCGGCCCCCTCGTTGCGCGAGCCGACCACTATCTCCTGCGGGTCGGTCAGGTACTTCTTGGCGATGCGCTCCACCTCGCGGCTCATGGTGGCCGAGAACATCAGCGTGTTGTGCTCGGCAGGCAGCGACTCGAATATCTCGTTGATGCTCTCAGAGAAGCCCATGTTGAGCATCTCGTCGGCCTCGTCGAGCACGATGTTGTGCACATGGTCCAACTTGGCAAAGCCGCGGTTCTTCAGGTCGATGAGTCGGCCCGGCGTGGCCACGATGATCTGCACGCCCTTCTTCAGGGCGCGAATCTGCGGCTCGATGGCCGCACCGCCATAGACGGCCTCGATGTGGATGCCCTCCATGTATTTGGAGAAGTCGCGCAGGTCGTCGGCAATCTGTAGGCAGAGTTCGCGTGTGGGCGACAGGATGAGCGACTGAGTCTCGCGGTTGGTCGTGTCGAGCCGCTGCAGGAGCGGTATGCCGAAGGCTGCCGTCTTGCCGGTGCCGGTCTGAGCCAGGGCGATGGTGTCCTGGCGACTTTCCAATAGACTCGGGATGACGGCCTCCTGCACGGGCATAGGCTGTACGAACCCCATTTCCTCGATGGCCTGCCGTATCTTCTGGCAGACGCCCAGTTCTTCAAATGTCTTCATACGAGTTGTGACTTTGGTGCAAAGGTACGAAATATTTATGAATTAAGAATTAAGAATTAAGAATTATTTTGTACCTTTGCAGCCTGAACGAAAATAAGGGACATAAGATATGACGACAATCAACGAACGACAAGACGAGATTATCGAGGAGTTCCAGGGCTTCGACGACTGGATGGACAAGTATCAACTGCTCATCGACATGGGCAACGAGCAGGAGCCGCTGGACGAGAAATACAAGACGGAGCAGAACCTGATTGACGGCTGCCAGAGCCGCGTGTGGCTGCAGGCCGACTATCAGGACGGACGGATACACTTCCAGGCCGAGAGCGATGCGCTGATAGTGAAGGGCATCGTGGCCCTGCTCATCCGCGTGCTGAGCGATGCCACGCCACAGGAGATACTGGATGCCGACCTCTACTTCATCGAACAGATAGGACTGCGCGAGCACCTGTCGCCCACCCGCTCCAATGGTCTGCTGGCAATGGTCAAGCAGATGCGGATGTACGCTCTGGCGTTCTCGACAAAGTAAGTCTGATTATTCTTCCGCGTGGTTCTCCTCGTAGGCATTGATGCGCTGCAGGTAATAGTCGCGGAAGTCTGCCCAGTGGTAATACGGGGCCATGTCTGTCTTCAGGGGCAGCGTGGCCTCGTTTTCGTTGAGCAGTACCTTGAAGACCACATCCTTGTCGTTGGCATCCTTGCGGTAGAAGATGAACTGCACATTGCAGGCCATGGGGAAGATGCGGTAGTTCACCCAGCCGCTCCGCTCGAGTTGCTCCAGGTTGTCGGTGGCCAGGTCGTAGCCGTCGAGCCCCAGCAGACACACCAGCGGCATCAGCGTGGTGTCGTGGCCGTAGCGCAGGTGGACGGAGTTGTGGCGCAGTTGCAGACAACTGTCGGCCTGCACGATGATGGTGCGCAGCAGTTCGCGGGCTATGAAGGGTTGATCACCTCCGTTGAGCGACGAGGCACCATAGGTGAGATACCAGAAGGCATTCTCGCGCAGCCAGTTCTGATAGATGTCATCATCATCGAAGAGGTCGTAGAGCGTGATCTGCTGGCTCAGTTCCGTGTTCTGCAGACCGGAGGCCAGACGGAACAGGTAGTAGTTCAGTCGTTCGCCGTTGACGTGGTGGTTGACGTAGGCCGTATCGTTGAACAGTTGCTCCACGGCGTGTCTCCATCGGCTGTGCTTCTTGCAGTAGGCCACATAACTGTCCTTGGTCTCCACCGTTGCAACCCGAGACTGCAAAGTCTTGTCGGAGGGCATCATATAATGGCGGTCGGCCAGTGTGGCATCCTGGAAGAAACGGAGATCGGGATTCAGTTGCATAAGTTGCATCAGGGCGTTGTTCATCGACAGGATGCAGCGCACCGAGGTGCTGCTGCGGGCATCGACGAGGGTGCCTTTCTCGAAAACCGAAGGGAAGCGGTCGTACATCCGCTTGATGATGTCTCGATGCTGCTGGGCACCCAGCGTGGTCAGTTCGCCTATGCGGTGCTCCGTGTCCTTGTGCATCAGACTGACGCGGCTCAGCACGTCGACTCCCAGCGGCGAGAGTTTGCCGTTCTGTTCGGCCTTCTGCAGCACGCTGGTCACATACTCGAAGTCGAGCACCCGAGTCTGATGGCGCGAGCCGTGCCGGCCGAAGTGACTGATGTAGAAGGCCCGCTTGCCATCGGGGGCAGGGGTCAGTTTGTGCTGCCGAGGGCCGGGATAGACCGCCAGGTTACTGGCCGAGAGCCGCAGATTCTTCTTGAGTTCCTGCCGCGGCGTCTGGGCTCCGACAGTCATTGCCGCAGCCACCAAGCAGAACACCCAGATCAACCTTTTCATCGAAGTTAACAGTTTTCCGCGGGCAAAGTTACTAAATAAGTGAGAGAAAAAGAAAGAAAATCGCGATTTTCTTTTCTTTTTTTGTCGGGTGCATACCTAACTGTGGGTACAAGAATACCACGCCAAAGGTATTGTGGCATCGTGAAAACCGCCGTAACTTTGCACCGCGAAAACTAAGAGACTGCGTATGAAAAGAAAACTACTTAGGTTAAGATTACCTTTAGCGGCTCTTCTGCTGCTCCCGATAACGGCCAGCAGGTTGTATGCTCAGGATGACAACAAAGCCGGAAAGCAAGAGTCGGTGCCCATCCAGACCGTGACGCCGCAGCGCCCCCTGTCGGGCCTGCAGGAAAACGCGTTGCTGTTGCAGGGCACCATCAAAGACGAGCAAGGCGAGCCCCTGCCGGGAGCCTCCGTCTATGTGCGTGAGACCAAGGCTGGTGCCGTGGCTGACAATCAGGGCCGCTTCACCGTGACGGTACCCCGCGACAGGCGAGTCACCGTAGACTACTCGTATGTGGGTATGAAGACCCTGACGAAAACCTACGACGGCAAGCGTGTGTATGCCAACCTCTCCATTGTGCTTCAGAACAACAGCCAACTGGAGGAAGTCGTGGTGACGGGTCTGTTCGACTACAAGTCGTCCACCTTTACCGGCTCCACCTCTTCTTATACACAGGAGGAACTGAAACAAGTGTCGGGTGTCAACGTGCTGAAGTCTATCCAGGCCCTCGACCCTTCGTTTGTGGTCGACATGAACAACATCAACGGCTCGAACCCCAACTACATGGCCGACATCACCATTCGCGGCAAGGCCTCGTTCAGCGGCTTGCAGGGCGAATACAGCGGCAACCCCAATGCACCGCTGTTCATACTCGACGGCTTTGAGTCGTCGCAGCAGCAGATCTTCGACCTCGACATCAACCGCATCAAGTCGGTGACCATCCTGAAGGACGGCGCGGCCAAGGCCATCTACGGTTCGAAGGCCAGCAATGGCGTCATCGTGGTGGAGACCATTCAGCCGGAGGCCGGCGAACTGCGTGTGACCTATACGGGCAACCTGGGTTTCGAGGCCCCCGACCTGACGAGTTACGACCTATGTAACGCTGCCGAGAAACTGCAGGTGGAGCAGAACTCCGGCCGCTACTCGTCGACGGCCCCCTACTATCAGGCCCTGCTCGACGAGCAGTACAACAGCATTGCCGCCGACATAGCCCGCGGCGTGGACACCTACTGGTTGTCGCAGCCTCTGCGCACAGGCATCAGCCAGAAGCACTCTGGCTATATTGAGGGCGGCACGCAGGAGATGCGCTATTCGGCCACCCTGTCATATAATAAGGTGGCAGGCGTCATGAAGGAGTCAGACCGCCAGACCGTGTCAGGCAACATCAACCTGACCTACCGCTACAAGAAGTTCATGTTCCGCAACTCCCTCTCGGTCACGGGCAACCGCGCCGATGACAGCCCCTACGGGTCGTTCTCCGACTACGTGGGCCTGAACCCCTACTTCTCGGCCACCGACGAGAACGGCAACATCCAGAAGGTGCTGGGCACCTATACCACCCCTGGTGCCAACGGCAGCACGCAGACCTACTATAACCCGCTCTACAATGCGCAGATAGGCACGAAGAACTTCTCGAAATACACCGAGATAACGGAGAACTTCTATCTGGAGTACCGTCCGACCGAGGACCTGCGCTTCACGGCCCGCGTGGGCTACACCCACCAGAGCAACAAGCGCGAGGACTTCTATCCCGGCGACCACACCCGCTACACCACCTGGACGGGCGACCGCTACTTCCAGCGCGGCAGTTACTCCATCAACAACGGCGAGAGCACCAAGGTCAGCGTCGACCTGACGGGCCACTACTCCCACCAGTGGGGCAAGCACCTCTTCCTGTCGAATGCCGCCTATTCGCTGCAGTCGTCAGATTCCAACTCGGAGGGCATGACGGCCTGGGGCTTCCTGAACAACCACGTGGACTATATCACCTTTGCCAAGCAGTATGCCGAGGACGGCAAGCCCTCCGGCTCGGAGAGCACCACCCGCTCGCTGGGCATCACCGGTGCCGCCAACTACTCCTACGACGAGCGTTACCTGCTCGACCTGAGCCTGCGCTTCAACGGCTCGTCGGTCTTCGGCAGCGACAACCGCTGGGGCACGTTCTGGAGCGTCGGTGCGGGCTGGAACCTGCACAAGGAGCCCTTCATGAAGGATGTGCGCTGGCTCACGCTGGCCAAGTTACGCATCACCTACGGCCTCACGGGCAACCAGAACTTCTCGCCCTATCAAGCCAAGGCCACCTATAAGTTCTACGACAACATCATCTACGACAACATCTCGGGTGCCTACCTGATGGGCATGCCCAACGACTACCTGAAGTGGCAGCAGACGGGCGACTTCACTATCGGCCTCGACCTGAGCATCCTGAACACGCTGAACCTGCGCTTCGACTACTACGACAGCCGCACCCGCGATGCCCTTATTTCGATGTCCATCCCATCGTCTACGGGCTTCAGCAGTTACATGGAGAACCTGGGCAACGTGCAGAACCAGGGCATCGAGGCTACGGCCAACTGGCGCTTCTACCACCGAGGACAGTCGTACTTCAGCCTCAACGGCAGCATCGCCCACAACGTGAACAAGGTGAGCAAGATCAGCGATGCCCTGTCATCGTTCAACCGTGGACAGGACTCGCGCAACACCACCTCGCCCATCATCCGCTACGAGGAGGGACAGTCGATGAGCGTCATCTGGGCCGTGCAGTCGCTGGGCATCGATCCCGCCACCGGCCGTGAGATGTTCCTCAAGAAAGACGGCTCGACCACCTATGACTACACCACCGACGACTATATCATTGCCGGCGACAGCAACCCCAAGGTGCACGGCACCTTCGGCCTCAACGGCGAATACCGCGGCGCAGGCCTCAGCGTGCTGTTCAGTTACCAGTTGGGCGGCGACTACTACAACCAGACGCTGGTGGACCGCGTGGAGAACGTGAACATAGCCAACAACGTGGACCGCCGCGTATTCAGCGACACCTGGAACACTGCCGGCGACGTGGCCCTCTACAAGCACATCTCCAGTACGCCCACCACCACCTACGCCTCGACCCGCTTCGTGCAGCGCAACAACATGCTCGACCTGACCAGCGTCTCGGCCTACTACGACTTCAAGAACTGCTCTTGGCTGCGCAAGGCTCATCTGGAACGGCTGCGCGTGACGGGCTACATCAACGACGTGTTCCATCTCTCTACGGTGAAGGCCGAGCGCGGACTCAGTTACCCCTATGCCCGCTCGTTCTCCTTCTCGCTGACGGCAACCTTTTAATTGAGGACTAAATAGATTGAGAATCATGAAACAATACTTTTCTTCTGTTGTTTACGCTTTATTGTTCAGCGCCACGCTGTCGGGTTGCAACGACTGGCTCGACGTTCAGCCTCGTTCGCAGGTGGACGACTCCGAACTGTTCAGCACCGAGGGCGGCTATAAGGAGGCCCTGGCCGGCGTCTATTCCTCCATGGTCACATCGAGCACCTATACCAAGGAACTCACCTATGGGTTCATCGGCATTCTGGGCCAAGAGTGGGACTACTACTATTCATCACAATACGACGATGCAGCCGCCTACGACTACGATGCTGCATCGCCTACCAACGCCATCCGCGGCATCTGGTCGGCCAACTACAGCAGCATTGCCAACGTGAACAATCTGCTGGCTCATATCGATGACGACCGTGGCCTCTTTTCGCGCGACAACCACGACGTCATCAAGGGCGAGGCCCTGGCCCTGAGGGCCTTCCTCCACTTCGACCTGCTGCGCTGCTTCGGCGTGAGTTTTGCCGTCAACCCCGACCAACTGTCGATACCCTACAGCACCGACCTGACCTACAAGGTGTTTCCCCAACTCACAGTGGCAGAGGTGACCGAGTCCATCCTGCAAGACCTGCAGGCTGCCGAAGCCCTGCTCCGCACCAGCGACCCCATCGTCACCGAGCGCGAGATCACCGAGTCGGTGGACAACGGCTATCTGCTCCACCGCCAGTTGCACCTGAACTACTATGCCGTCCGGGCCCTTGAGGCCCGCGTCTATCTGTGGAAGGGCGACTACCGCAGTGCACTCGATGCAGCCACCGAGGTGATAGAGAGCGAGCAGTTCCCCTGGGCCACGGTGGAGAATCTGCAGGCTGGCTACGACCGCGTGCTGGCCTCCGAGCATCTGTTTGCCCTGAACGACCTGACCATCAAGTCAGGCGTGGCCGATGCCTACTTCTCCGATGACTCCCAGAACAGTTTCGCCGTGACCCGCGACCGTCTGCTGGACTATTTCGACAACGCCACTCAGGACTACCGCTACACCTTCCTCTTCAAGTCGGGCACGGCCACCCATGCCAACAACCGCTACCTGATGAAGTACGACGACCCGAGCAGCACCGAAGACTACTATCGCAACAAGTTGCCCCTCATCCGCATCGCCGAGGCCTACCTCATCAAGAGCGAGACGGAGTACCGGCTCGGCGACGCCGATGCCGCACGGGCTACGCTCAACACCCTGCGGGTGGCCCGCAACCTGCCCGTGCTGACCGAACTGCCCGACGACTTCGACGAGGAACTCATCCATGAGTACCGGCGCGAGTTCCTGGGCGAGGGCCAACTGTTCTTCCTCTACAAGCGCCTCAACCGCAACATCATTCTCTACTCCGGCGTGGATGCCGTGGCTGAGAAGGTCTACACCTTCCCCCTGCCGCTCACCGAGACCGAAGCCGCACAGCGCGAACCTAACAAATAAACAGAGCATTATGAAACTACGTCTTTATTCCTTAATATTCAGCGCAGCCCTCGTCGGATTCACCTCGTGCGAGCATGAGGAGGTAGACACCTTCGACACCTCGTTCACAGCCCTGAACATCTGGGTGGGCAATGCCGCTGCCGTCTACGAGTCGACCACCTACAACTACTCCTATGCCTACGGCGAAGGCAGCGTCACGTTCTATGCCCAGATCAGCGGCGTGCCTGCCGACCACGACCGCACGTTCACGTTGGAAGCCTTCGGCGGCGACTCGGCCCTGGTGGTGCCCACGGTGCGCACCGAGGAGTATGTGCTGCCTGCCGGTGCCATCAGCGGCACCTATCAGGTGCACTTCAACGCTCTGAATCTCTCCAGCCCCGACCTGTTCACCCAGGAGGACGGCCACATCAGTTTCCGCGTGAAGGAGAACACGGAGTTTGCTCCGGGCACTACGGGACGCCAGACGTTCTCCGTTGTACTGAAGAACTACCTGGCCAAGCCCGACAGTTGGGACTCGGCCAACTACCCCCAGGTGGCCCTGAGCCGCTACTTCGGCATCTACTCGCGAGTGAAATACCAGTTCATGATTGAGACGCTGGGACTCGTCGACTTCACCATCAACTACAATGCTACTACGGCCATCAACACCGAGACCAACGTGGTGTCGGTCTCCTATGCCGTCTACTTGCAGCAGGTGATGCAGCGTGCGCTCAATGAGTACAACGCCACCCACGACACCCCGCTCACCGACGAGACGGGCGTACCTGTCACCTTTTAGTTAGTAACCCTCTAAGACCCAAGAAGCGATGAAACACTACATATCACTTATCACCCGGCACTTATCACTCATCACTCATCACTTATCACTTCCCGTGGTGCTCCTGCAGCTCGTCGGTTGCTATGACGACAAAGGCAACTACGACTACCACGAACTGGACACCATCAGCATCGACACGCTGGATGCCGGCATCCAGCCGGAGTATGCCATCATGCGCTACGACACGCTCCATCTGGAGCCGCGCGTCTATTTCAATGGCTCACAGGTCGCAGGCAGCGACGATGCCCCATTAGACTATCTGTGGACCATCTACAGTGCCGTCACCGGTGTGGGAGCCAGTTCGCGCATCGACACGCTCGGCACCGAGCGCATCCTCCATGCCTCCGTGCCCACCACGGGCGGCAACTACATCGTACAACTGACGGTGACCAACCGCAACGACGGCATCCGCGAGTTCTTCCGACTGCCGGTGGCTGTCAGCGAGGTGTTCGACGGCGGATGGCTCGTCTTCTATGAGCGTGCCGACCGGCCGGGCAACTCCGACTTGGCCCTCATCTATAACCCATGGACCAAACTGAACGCCAACTACAACCGCTATTACACCAACCTCTACGAGGATACCAACGGCGAACTGCTGCCGGGCCGCCCCGTGCGCTGTCTCGACATTGCCGTGTCGCTGGCATCGGGCAACAACTACATCGGCCTGTGCACCGACCGCACGCTGGTGGGCGTCAGCGAGAACGGCATAGAGAAGGCACTCTCCTTCGAGGACTTCTTCTACGACGCCCCCGACCGCGAGGCTCCCGTCTGGTATGGCGAGCACGGCTCTGCCGTGGTGTCGGGTCAGAGCAGCGAGGTGCTCATCAACGACAATCACGTCTACACCAACACCTATTCGTTCAGTGCCTCCTCCGGCCGCAGCACCCGCTTCGGCCTGGCCAAGTTCGACGATGGCGTGGGCCAGTTGGCCGCATGGAACGCCGAGGTGCCCAACACGCTGAGTTACGGCGTGGTGGTCTACGACCAGACCAACCACCGCTTCCTCTTTGCAGGCTACAACCAGGCACAGTTGGAGCAGTTCGGCCCGCAGAACCTCGACGTGGCCGCCTTCGACGTGAACGACACGGGCATGACGCTGCTGCTGGCCGACTGGGGCCGCGGCACCAGTCAGGCCGTCAGCCTGCGCCCCTTCGACTATCTGCTCATGGCCAAGGGCAGCGAACGCTATCTGGCCGTGACCAACTTCTCCAGCACCAACTCGCTGACTGAGAACATCGGCGTTGGCCTCTACCCGCTGGACGGCCTCTGCCCCCAGATTACTGAGGCCACCACGCTGGCCGCCAGCCATGTGGGCAGTTTCGTCTACTATGGTGCGGGCAACAAGGTCTACAACTTTGCCTACGACAGCCAGCAGCCGGCCACGCTGGCCTGGACGGCTCCCAGCGAGCAGGAGCAGGTCACCTGCGTGCGCATCATGAAGTACTACCACGGCACGGTCTACGGCTACGGCCTGGTGCCACGTTCCGACAATCTGGTGCACATTGCCACCTGGAACGAGCAGACCCGTGAGGGCCACCTCTACGAGTACCTCATCAATCCTGCCAGCGGCATCCTGAATACCAACAGCAGTTACGACTATGTCATACCCGGACGGGTGGCTGACATGGCCTGGAAGTTCTCTATGCAATAAAAGAATTACTAACGCGTTAATAAGAAAGACAATGAAAAAACTAACAATGACTCTCACAGCCCTCATGGTCACCGCGACCATGATGGCCCAGGGGGTGGCCTTCGAACCCGAAGGAACGACCCTCGAACAGGCTTCGGCCAAGGCCAAGGCAGAAAACAAACTCATCTTTCTGGATGCCTACACCCAGTGGTGCGGCCCCTGCAAAATGATGGCCCGCGATGTGTTCCCCCAGGAGAAAGTGGGCCAAGCCCTGAACCCGCGGTTCGTCAGCGTGCAGATCGACATGGAGAGTGCCTATGGCGCCCCTCTGGCCAAGCGTCTGCAGATCACGGCCTATCCCACCTTCGTCATCTTCAATGCGGATGCACAGGAGATTGGCCGCTTCCTGGGCGGCAGCAATGCCGACGAATTCATCAAGCGTGTGGAGGAGAAGAGCCAGGACAACGGCTCGTCGGCCCTCGAGGCCCGCTGGAAGTCGGGCGACCGCGACCCGCAGTTCCTGCAGGAATACCTGGGCACGCTGACCGCCGCCTACAAGCATCAGGAGGCTAACGACGTGGCTGAGGCCCTGCTGGCCGGCCGCGCTGAGACCTTCGCAGCCGACAGCGTACTGCGTGTGGTCTTCATGCGCAACATCACCAACCCCTTCTCTGAGTCGTTCCTCTATACGGCCCGCAACCCCGAGTCGCTGACCTCGCAGATAGGTAACCGCCCCGTGGAGATGAAGATCCGCAACGTGCTGGGCACCTATCAGCGCCAACTCATCAATGAGGAGAACGGCACGGCCACGCTCGACGAGAAGCGGTTCAACGACTACATCGCCCTGCTCAAGGAACTGAAGCGCCCCGATGCCGAACACTACCGCCTGGTGACACTCATCACGCTGGCCGAAAAGCAGAAGGACCTGCAGGCCTATCTTGACCGCATCAGGGAGTACCTGGCTACCGACGGGCTGGATGCCGGCGACATGCAACTGGCCCAGTGGACCAAGCCCTTCACGCCCCAGGTGGATGCCAAGTACCGTGACCAGATGAAGGCCATCCTGCAGCAGCGCGTCGACGACATCCAGTCGGGCAAGCGCCAGGCGCAGTCGCAGGCCGGCAATATGCGCCTTTCGCGTCCCACCGACGAGTTGCTGCGCATGCTGATTGATGCCATGGACGGAAAACTCCCTCAAAAGTAAACCAAACTTTAGCCATTGTATGATGATAAGAAGGAAGCGACTTGGCGTCGCATTTCTCACTTTGCTGCTGGGTCTGGCCTATGGTCAGGCTCAGCAAACCCTATATGGGGTCAAGA
Organism: Prevotella sp.; assembly: GCA_017483805.1. Taxonomy (GTDB): domain Bacteria; phylum Bacteroidota; class Bacteroidia; order Bacteroidales; family Bacteroidaceae; genus Prevotella. The sequence goes on along the minus strand of JAFUUL010000104.1, from coordinate 11,623 downwards.
TGAATGGAGCCTTCCTGCAACGCAAGCAGGCCTATGTGGTCAACGAGGGCGATTCGCTCCGCTTCGATGCCCTGCGCTTCTACGTCCTCCACAAGGACGGCACGCAGGAGCGCGGCAACTATGCCCAGGTGGACACGTTCTACTTCCAAAACCCCGGACCGGGGCTCTATCGGCCTAACTATCTGCGCAACAACGACTTCAGCAGCGACGACAGCCAGTACAGCCTCAGCCGCTCCATGCAGTCGGCCCATTTCGTGGTGTTCTGGGAGAAAGGCTTTGGCAGCGACCCGACGAAGGCCAACGCCCGCTATGCCTTCAGCCCCAAGGACCTGTTGGAGCGGGCAGAGAAGATATGGGACGTGAACACCCGCCAACTGGGTTTCGCCAACCCTGACAGTTCGGTGACGCTCGACACCTATAAGATATGTATGTTCGTGCACTACGAGACCACGTGGCGGGCCACCGGTTCGGGCGTTGACAACAAGGCGGGCACGCTGGACGTGAACCCCGATGCGGCCAACACGCAGGTGACGACGGCCCACGAGGTTGGCCACACCTTCCAGTACATAGTGGGCTGCGACCACGGTACCGACCACGGCTGGCGCTACGGCTTCGGGCCCAACGCCTCGGGCGGCTGTGCCTGGTGGGAGAGTTGTGCCCAGTGGCAGGCTTACAAGGTCTACCCGGAGAAGCAGTTTGCCGACGGCTGGTCGAGTTACATCTACAGGGCTTGCCACCAGAACCTGCTGCACGAGCAGATACGCTACTACAACTTCTACGTGCAGGACTACTGGTGCCAACTGCACGGCCAGGACTTCATTGGCCGCCTGTGGCGCGAGTCCACCCGACCCGAAGATCCCGTGGAGGCCTACCAGCGTATCACGGGCACCTCGCAGGAGGACTTCTGCCGCGATATGTTCAACTATGCCTGCCGGGCCGTGACCTGGGATATCGACGGCATTCGTGAGCGGGGCCGCGGACTGCAGGATCTCTACAGCGTGCGACTGAACAGCGTGGGCGACGACTGGCTGCAGATAGACTCTACGCTCTGCCCGCAGAACTATGGCTACAATGTCATCCGGCTGAACCTGCCCGAGGAGGGACGCGAGGTGAAGGCCGAATTCCGTGGCATAGCCGGTGCCAAGGGCTATCGGGCCTATCAGGTGGACAAGGCCGGCTGGCGCTATGGCTTTGTGGCCCTGCTGAGCGACAACAGCCGCGTCTATGGCGAGATGCACGCCGACCGCGAGGGAACGGCTACGTTCATGGTGCCTGAGAATGCCACGCGCCTGTGGTTTGTGGTCAGCGGCGCCCCCACCGAACATTGGCGCCACCCCTGGGACATGACCACCAACTCGGCCGGCAACGACGTCAACACGCCCGAAAGTCTGGCCAACGACGAGCAATGGCCCTATCAGGTGCGTTTCAGCGGCACCACCTGGGTGGGGCGCTGATCAGGACAGCAGAAAGAGAAGTGGGAGTTTGGTTCGTCCAAACTCCCACTTTGCTTCGTCCAAACTCCAGGTTTAGTTCGTCCAAACTCTGGGTTTGCTTCGTCCAAACTCTACGGTTGCTTACTTCACCAGAATCTTGCGGACACTGCCGTCGGCCTGCTTCACCAGATTGAAGCCCTTCTGGATGGTCGTCTGGCGCACGCCATTCAGGTTGTAGACCTCGGCGGCCTCGGCGGCAATCTTCACGGCCTCTACCGAAGTGATGGCGGCATACTCGGCGCTGAGTGCAGCCGAGGCCAGTTCGGCGGTGGTGTTGAACACAACGGTGACGGTGGCTGCCTGAGCCAGGGTGAGCACCAGTACGGGAGCCTCGCTCTCTGAAGCCTGCGTGCCTTTGATGGTGGCCTGATAGTAGGCGGTCATGGCACCCAGCGACAGACCGATCTGCTGAGGCTCCGAACTGTAGGTGATCGAGCCGTCGGCAGCCTTCTCAGCCTTGGCGGTGATGGTCAGGTTCTCGGTGGTGATGGGCGGGACGGCTACGGTGAAGCCAGAGAAGGTGATGTTCACCTGTCCTGCCTCCTCGGCATCCTCGATGGTGACGGTCTGCTCCTGCGTGGCAATGCCGGCCACGGGAACACCCGGCTGGGCACCTATGGCTGTGCCTATGCCCACGAAGCCCTCATACTTGCGACCGGCCTGCAGGGCGGCATAGTCCTCCTGGCTCAGGAAGTGGAGCGTGGCGTTGATGATGACATACTTCTTGTTGGCCACAATGGCAAAGGAGGCCTTGTAGTCCTGACCCTCGTCCACGCGGTAGTTGCGCGTGTACTGAGTGGTGGTGCCGTCGCCATTGTCGTATTCCCAGATGACGCTATTGTAGTGGGTGTCAGGGGCCTGCAGACGGCTGGTGGTTGTCACGCCCGAACCGCCGGTCTCACCACCCTCTTCGGGATCGTACACGCGCCAGTAGTCATAGAAGTAGTAGAGAATGGAGTCCACGCCCTCGGTCAGTTTGATGGAGTAGACGGGGGCATAGGCGTTGCGACCGTTGTACTGGTCCCAGCCGCCGTTGTAGGATGTGTATTCGCCGTCAGCATCGCGCCAGCCGTCGTAGTAGTCGGCATGGTGCACGTTGTAGGAGCCGTTCAGGTTGAGGCCGTAGGCGGCAGCCTCGCTGATGTCGCTCACGCCCAGTGCCTGCTTGATGCCCTCGGTATCGAGCAGCGAGTAGGTGAGTTGCTCGTTCTGGTCAGTAATGCTCAGCGACTGATAGCCCTCCACTTCGATGGTCTTCACCAACTCGGGGCCCTTGATGGTGAACGAGATGGAGTAGGAGTCGGTGGTGTTCTCTGAGAGCGTGTCGGTGGAATAGGTGGCCAGATTGGCCTGCACCAGCACGGCCCCCGTGGTGACGATCTTGTACTTGTGACCCTCCACGAAGTCGTACTTGAACGGGACGGCGGTGCCGCCCTGTCCGGTGGTCACCTGCTTGGTGGCTTCGGTGGCATCATCGACGTAGAGGTCGTAACTCACGGCAATGATGTTGAGAAACGTCAGATAGAATTCGGCAGGGTTCGTATAGGTCAGCACCAGGCCGCCCTTTTCGTTGAAATCGGCGATTCCGTCATACACCGTGCCGTCTTCGATGTTCCATGAGGCCGTGCCCCATTGCCAGGTCTGTGCCTTGAGCCCCGATGTGGCGGCCAAGGCAACGATCAGAGTAAGTAAAAGTTTCTTCATTTGCGTAATCCTTCTTTAGTTAATAAACCTAGTTACCTTATAAAAACAGGTGCAAAGGTACGGCGATTTCAGCAGGCGGGCAATACCACACAGGGAGTAATTGGCATCCCTAACTGTTGGTATGGCCAAAGTGAAAAAAAGGGGAAAACATTTGCTCGTTCGCCGACTTATTTGTATCTTTGCACTCATAAAACAGATGAGTATGAGCAAGAACGCTGTCTGGCAAGACGATTACTGGCTGTTGCTGCTGCAACTCTACCTGCGCAAGCCGGTGGGGGTGAAGCCGCTCTACAGCCGCGACATGGTGAACCTGAGCCTCGAGTTGCACATCGCCCCGCAGGCCCTGCAGAGCCGGATGCAGCAGATAGCCCGGCTGGAGACGCCGCGCCTGGAGCGCATCTGGCAGACCTACAGCAACAATCCCCGCCGACTGCAGCGGGCCGTCAGCCTGCTGCGCGAGATGAAGGGCTTCGGTGCCGCCACCGACTTCTATAGCGGCGTGGAGGTGCAGGAGACCTTCGAGAAGGACTTCCGGCCGCTGGCCGAAGACGAGCGCTTCACGCCAGTGATGCTCATCCTGATACTGAACCTCTACTTCCAGTTGACGCCCGCCACGATGGTCAGCGAGACGCCGGAGGTGCAGCAGTTGGCCCGCCTGCTGAAGGTGAAGCCGGCCGACGTGGCACTCATCATGGACATCTTCCAGCGCTTCGACCCCTATCTGAAGCGCGAGGAGGTCATCGTCACGCCGCTGCTGCTGCCCTGCCAGCAGGTGTGGCAGCGCTTCGGCCACATGGAGCCCAACGTGCTGGATGCCTATGCCCGGGAGTTGACGGAGTACTTTATGAATTAAGAGTTAAGAGTTAAGAATTAAGAGTTATCGGCTTCGCCGAGTATCAATTAAGAATTAAACTGTGGCACAGAGTCAGATACAGGAGCAGAAACTGGAGCAGCGGTTGCAGCAGAGCATATCGCAGCAGCAACTCCTGCAGTCGCAGTTGACGGAGATGCCCCTCCAGCAACTGCTGGAGCGCATAGAGACCGAGATGCACGACAACCCGGCCCTGGAGCCTACCGTCGACGAGGGCTACGCCGACTATCCTGAAGGCCCCGAGGCACAGGATGCGGCCGATGCTGCCGACGACTTCGACGCCCAGCGGGAACGCGAGGAGCGCAGCGACGCGCTGGATGCCGCACTGGAGAACCTGGGCCGCGACGACGAGGACCTGCCCGTCTATCAGGGCGGACGCTCCAGTGCCGAGGAGCGCGAGGAAATGGTCTACGGCGAGAGCCTCTCCTTCTACGACCAACTGCTGGAGCAGGTGGGCGAGATGGAACTGACGGACCAGGAGCGCTACGTGATGGAGTATCTCATCCGTTCGCTCGACGACGACGGCCTGCTGCGCACCTCGCTGGACAGCATCTGCGAGGAACTGGCTATCTATCACGGCATCGACCTGACCACCCGCCAACTGGAGCACGTGCTGCACCGGCTGCAGCATCTGGACCCTGCCGGCATCGGAGCACGCGACCTGCGCGAGTGTCTGCTGCTACAGATAGACCGCCGCGAGAAGTCGAGGGTGAAAGATCTGATGCGGACCGTCATCAGCGACTACTTCGACGAGTTCACCAAGAAGCATTGGGACAAGATACAGCAGACCCTGGGACTGAACGCCCCACAGACGGAGGCCCTGATGAACGAACTGCGCCACCTGAACCCCAAGCCCGGCGCATCGATGGGCGAGACCATCGGCCGCTCGATGCAGCAGATCACGCCCGACTTCATCGTCGACACGCAGGACGACGGCACCGTCACCTTCTCGCTGAACGCCGGCGAGATGCCCCACCTGCAGGTGTCGCAGTCGTTTGCCGACCTGCTGAAGGACTACCAGAAGAACAAGGACGGGCTGAGCCGACAGATGAAGGAGGCCCTGCTCTACACCAAGCAGAAGGTGGACGCCGCCCAGAACTTCATAGACGCCATACAGACCCGCCGCCGCACGCTGACCCTGACCATGAAGGCCATCATCCAATGGCAGCACCGCTTCTTCGAGGAAGGCGACGAGAGCCTGCTGCGCCCCATGATACTGAAGGACATCGCCGAGAAGACGGGGCTCGACCTGAGCACCATCTCGCGAGTGTCCAACTCGAAATATGTGCAGACCCGCTGGGGCACGTTCCCCCTGAAGTTTTTCTTCAGCGACGGCTACGTGACCGACAGCGGCGAGGAACTGTCGACCCGTGAGATCAAGGCCGCCCTGCGCGACATCATCGAGGCCGAGGACAAGCGCAAGCCCATGAGCGACGAGGCCCTGGGCGAGGCACTCAAGGCCCAGGGCTACCCCATAGCCCGCCGCACCGTGGCCAAATACCGTGAGCAAATGGGCATACCCGTAGCAAGACTGAGAAAGTAATGACACGCGAGAAGAACATCATCTATGCCGCCCGTCTGGTGAGCCTCATCTTCACCCCGTTCTACCTCCCGATGGTAGGACTCGTGGCCCTGTTCACCTTCAGTTACCTCAACCTGCTGCCCCTGCCCTATCGCCTGCTGGTGCTCACTATCATCTACCTGTTCACCATCCTGCTGCCCACCTTCATCATCCACCTCTACCGCCGAGCCCAGGGCTGGACGCTGCTCGAACTGGGCCAGAAGCGCCGCCGCATGGTGCCCTACGGCATCTCCATCGTCTGCTACGGCGTCTGTCTGTGGACGCTCGACAGCATGCACATCTACCACTTCGTGTCGAGCATCGTCCTGGCGGCCCTGTTCATTCAGGTCATCTGCGCCATCATCAACGTGTGGTGGAAGATCTCCACCCACACCGCCGGCATCGGTGGCGTGGCCGGAGCCCTGTTTGTGTTTGCCGAGTATTTCGCCTTCAACCCCGTGTGGTGGCTCTGCGTGGTGTTCATCCTGGCCGGCATCCTGGGCACGGCCCGCATCATCCTGCGTCAGCACTCGCTCTCGCAGGTGGTGGCCGGATTCCTGGTAGGCTTCATCTGCGCCACCGTGGGCATAGTGTTCTTCTGAAAGGTAAAAAAGTAAAAAGGTAAAAAAGTAAGATATAGCATGAAACCAATTGTTAGTATCATCATGGGCAGCACGAGCGACCTGCCCGTCATGGAGAAAGCCTGCAAGTTGCTCGACGAGATGCAGGTGCCCTTTGAAGTGAACGCCCTCTCGGCCCATCGCACCCCCGATGCCGTCGAGCAGTTTGCCCGCACCGCCCGGGAGCGCGGCATCCGCGTCATCATTGCCGGAGCCGGCATGGCTGCCGCCCTGCCCGGCGTCATCGCCGCCAGCACCACACTGCCCGTCATCGGCGTACCCATCAAGGGTATGCTCGACGGCCTCGACGCTATGCTCAGCATCATCCAGATGCCGCCGGGCATCCCCGTGGCCACCGTCGGTGTGAATGGTGCCCAGAATGCCGCCATCCTGGCCGTGGAGATGCTGGCCCTCAGCGACGAGCCCCTGGCCCAGCGCCTGCAGGACTACAAGAGCGGCTTGAAGGCAAAGATAGAGAAGGCTAACAAGGAATTAGCAGAAGTGAAATATGAGTACAAGACGAATTAGCAGCGTGGCCCATGTGGGCAATATCGCTATAGGTGGCGACAACCCCATCCGCATCCAGTCGATGGCCACCACCGATACCAACGACACCGAGGCCAGCGTGGCCCAGGCCAAGCGCATCATCGATGCCGGCGGCGAACTGGTGCGCTTCACCACTCAGGGCATCCGCGAGGCCGAGAACATGAAGCACATCTCGGCCCGCCTGAAGGAGGACGGCTACACGACACCCCTCGTGGCCGACGTCCACTTCACCGCCCATACCGCCGACGTGGCGGCGCTCTATTGCGAGAAGGTGCGCATCAATCCCGGCAACTACGTAGACCCCGGCCGCACCTTCAAGCACCTGGAGTACACCGACGAGGAGTATCAGGCCGAACTGCAGAAGATCGAGCGCACGCTCGTACCTTTTATTAATATATGCCGGGAGCACCACACCGCCGTGCGCATCGGCGTCAACCACGGCTCGCTCTCCGACCGCATCATGTCGCGCTATGGCGACACCCCCGAGGGCATCGTGGAGAGTTGCATGGAGTTTCTGCGCATCTTCCGCCGCGAGCAGTTCGACGATGTGGTCATCTCCATCAAGGCCTCCAACACCGTGGTGATGGTCACCACCGTGCGCCTGCTGGTGAAGACGATGGACCGGGAGGATATGCACTATCCCCTCCACCTGGGCGTCACCGAGGCCGGCGAAGGCGAGGACGGCCGCATCAAGAGTGCCGTGGGCATAGGTGCCCTGCTCACCGAGGGCATAGGCGACACCATCCGTGTGTCGCTCAGCGAGGAGCCCGAGTGCGAGATACCCGTTGCCCGCAAGTTGGTAGACATGATACCGGAGTGCACCCGTCTGCGTCAGGAGGCCGAAGCGTCCATCCACGACGACACCATCACCCTCACCCTCGATGCCCCTGACTGGGAGACCCTGCAACTCAAGGCCGCCATGTCCGTCGGTGCCCTGCTCATCGACCGCAAGGCCACGAAACTTTCTTTGTCCCCTAAGAGCGGTAGCAAACTTTTCACTATTCACTATTCACTATTCACTTCCTTGGAGGATGCCATCCTCCAGGCCGCCCGCATCAAATTCACCAAGACCGAATACATCTCCTGCCCCGGCTGCGGCCGCACGCTCTACAACCTGCAGGACACCATCCAGCGCATCAAGGCTGCCACCAGCCACCTGGTGGGCCTGAAGATAGGCATCATGGGCTGCATAGTCAACGGCCCAGGCGAGATGGCCGATGCCGACTACGGCTACGTGGGGGCAGGCCGCGGCAAGATAAGCCTCTACCGCCAGAAGGAGTGCGTAGAGAAGAACATCCCCGAGGCCGAGGCCGTCGACCGTCTGCTGGCACTCATCGAGAAAGACCGGCAGTCATGATCAGCAGTCTCAGCCATACCCTTGCCCAGTGCGCCGTTGCCGTGCTGACCGTCGCCATCCTGGCCGCCTGCCAACCTGGCCACAACGCATCCAGCCAGGACGAGAGCAGGGCCGACAGTCTGATAGACGATGCGGTGAAAAGCCGGCAGTTAGACCGCGTGCTCGTCCTCTGCGACAGCCTGGAGGCTCTCCACGAGATATCGCCCATTGGGGCCGGCCTCTGGCGCGGCTGGTCACACCACAAAATGAAGAAGTATCAGCAGGCCGAGGACTACTATCGCCAAGCCCTCCAGGCCACGCCGCACACAGCCGCCGACGCCGAGAACCAGCAGTTGGCGGCAGGCTATCTGGCCGACCTGCTCTACATCGTCCACGACTACGAGGGAGCGCTGCGTGTGGCCGTCCCCGTCGTCAACCGGCTGGAGGAGCAAGGCAACGGCACCAACGATGCCATCATCATGTTGCTCTCCTCCGTGGGTCGCTGCCAGATGAAACTGGGCCGCCTCGATGAGGCCAGCGCCACCTTCGAGAGTGCCTATCAGCACAATCTCGAGGCCATTGCCGCCGACACCACCGACAGCAAACTGCGCAATGCCATCATCCATACCGGCAACGTGGCCATACGCTACCTCAATGTCAAACTCTTCGACCAGGCCGAGCCCTGGCTCGGGCGCACCGAGGAACTGCTTGACCGCTATGCTCAGCGGCCCGACGCCATGCAGCACTTCGTCAGCGAATACCGGGCCCGCCTGCACATCTATCATGCCTACTCACTCGAGGAACTGGGCCGTCACGACGAGGCTGCCGAGGCCTACCGCCACTATCAGGCCTCCGACTATTTCCAGACCGACGACGGTCGCTCCGATGCCTGCGAATACCTCATCGCTGCCCACCGCTACGCCGAGGCAGCCGACATACTGGCCGACCTGGACCGCATGATGGAGCAGTGGGGCTACCAGCCCACCCTGGACAACATACAGAGTTACCTGCTGCCCAAGTACCGCGCCTGCAAGGGTGCCGGCAGGCCCGACTCCGCCAACGCCGTGGCCAGTCAGATCTGCGAGGCTCTCGACTCCGCCATCGCCTGGCAGAAGAACTCCGACGCCGCCGAGTTGGCCACCATCTACGACACCCAGCAGAAGGAGATGACCATCACCCAGCAGAAGGCCGACCTCAGCCGTCAGCAGATGACGGCCACCGCCATCGCCTTCGCCCTCATCATGGTCTTCATGGTCATATATCTGCTCTATCGCCGCCGTGTCCACCGCCAACTGCAGGAAGCCTACGACCAACTGGAGCAGACCACCACCGCCAAAGAGCGCATAGAGAGCGAACTGCGCATCGCCCGCAACATTCAGATGTCGATGGTGCCCAGTGTCTTCCCCCAGCGCGAGGGCCTCGACCTCTATGCCTCCATGACCCCCGCCCGCGAAGTGGGCGGCGACCTCTACGGCTACCTCCTCGACGGCCACCGGCTCTACTTCTGCGTGGGCGACGCCAGCGGAAAGGGCGTGCCCGCCTCCCTCTTCATGGCCCAGACCATCCGCCTCTTCCGCACCCTGGCCGCACAGGGCATGCAGCCCGCCGAGATACTGACCCGCATGAACAACGCCCTCGCCGAGGACAACGAGCAGGGTATGTTTGTCACCATGTTCCTCGGCTTGGTCGACCTGCAGTCGGGCCGCCTGCTCTTCTGCAATGCCGGCCACAACCCGCCCGTCATAGGCGGAGGCCAGCACCACGGCGACTTCCTCAGCGTGAAGTCCAACGCCCCCATCGGCCTCTGGCCGGGCATCTGCTTCGAGGGCGAAGAGATAGAGAGCATCAAGGGCAAGCCCCTGTTCATCTATACCGACGGACTCAACGAAGCCGAGAACGCCAGCCTGGAGCAGTTCGGCGAAGACCGGATGCTCACCATCCTGCGTGCCCTCAACTTCGAGAACAGCCGCCAGGTGATAGAGCAACTCGTCAAGGCCGTCGACACCCATCGCGGCGGTGCCGAGCCCAATGACGACCTGACGCTCATGTGCCTCAAGGTGGAAGCATAAACAAGAAAATAGGGGCAAAAACGTAATTTGTTGCTAAAAATCTTTGGCAGTTCGAAAATTATGTTTATCTTTGCACCCGAAATGCCTGCTCACGAGAGGGTGGGCACGTTAAAATAACATCGATGGAACGAGACCTGAGGGCAGTTGTACGCCCAGTCTCAAAAGGACGTTTTCGAACGTTACCTGTCTGTACTAATCAAATGTCGCAAGTTTGAATCTATCTACAGCGGTGATGCAACTGAAAGCGTTCACGTGGGTTGATTTTATATCTCCCTGCGGCCATATTCCCTTCTTATATATAATAAGGTGTATGCCAGACAAGATGGGCATGCTGTCTTTGCGTATATAGACCAGTCGGGTGTATATGGGCCGTAGTGTGTGTATATATATCGCTCGGCGTGGGCAGGCTTTGCGTTGCTTATCCTTAGATAGGGGCAATGCGACAGCCTGATTAGTAGGGATAGGCGCGGAGAGAAACAAACTCCCACGTCTTTTTTTGTTTCCGTTAGTAAATTGAGAATTGCTCGAAGTGACCGGCAAGGGGAGTGTCTGTCGGCACCGTTGCGTGTCCATTCGAGAATAAAGAAGAAACAAAAGAAGACAAATATCATTTATTCACCAAACATTTTATTAACAAATTAAACGTAAAGATTATGAAAATGGAAACGAAAAAGATGGAGTATCAGACTCCTGAGATGGAAGTAGTGAAGATGGAGCATCAGGTGGCAATTCTCGCTGGAAGTGATGGCGATGAGGATGAATTTTGACTAGTATGTGGAACATATTAAGGAATAAGCACATGGGGGAAAGGCTTTTGATTCCGCAGAGACTCATGAGCAGGCTTTTACAATCTGTAGAGTCATGAGCCTTCCCTCTTTATTCAAAAACCATTTTCACCAGAGGTGGGCGCAGGCCCTCATAGCACCAAGCGCCCACCTTCCTCTATACCGCAGAGACGCAAAGCAGCCCAGATGGTGGTGCGACGAGAGGTTCGACTCCTCGCTTTGTCGGCACTCCCCCCCCCTTTGGGGTAAGTAAATGTTTTTAAATTGTTAATAAAGACACATTAGGCCCGCTGGCTCGTGAGAGTAGGCCGGCCCGCAAAAACAGAAGTCGCCGGCCCGTGAGGGTCGGCACTTTTCGGTTGGCTCATATGGGAAAACACGAGACAATCCTGCTATCCTGCTTCTCTGAGGGGCAACGTGCTTGTTTTCAGTGCGTTAGGGGTAGCAGGATTGTGTTTCAATCCTGCTTCCAACCTGCTTCTGATCGTAAGCGTATCGTAAGCGTATCCGCTTTTACATATTGCATACAATCTAAAGAGTGATTACCTTTGTGCATTCACTTTATAAACGATTGTGCAAATAATGGAATTACTGACAGCCGATGCCCGTTACGAAAAGACCTGGCATCAATTTCTTTC